>NZ_JBITTH010000037.1:0-78106 GCF_044541755.1 Streptomyces sp. NPDC085524 | reverse complement strand
TGGCGTTGATTTTTGGCACGCTGTTGAGTTCTCAAGGAACGGACGCTTCCTTTGTACTCACCCTCTCGGGCTTTCCTCCGGGCTTCTGTTCTGCTATCTTGCGTTTCCGACTCTATCAGACTCTTTCGTGTCCGACTTCCTCGGCGCTTTCCAGGTCTTCGCTTTCGCGCTTTCCCTTTCCGGCGGTTCCGACTCTATCAGAAGTTTTCCACCGGATTTACCGGCTTCGGATTCCTGAATAAGGAGACGGCTGTGCCCCGCTCGAATTCAATATCGAAGTGGGGGCGAGAGAGATTGTGAACCATCGCTGCCGAACTTGTCCAGTTCGAGGCAACCGTTAGAATCTACCTCCCCGTCGCGGATGTGTCAACACCCGCTCCAGGACTCGAGGAGACTAGCAGCTCGGCGGGGTCCGATGCACATCAGGCCGCGGTCGGGAGGGTCGCCGTCTGGTCGGCGGCCTCCACGTCGCCCGTCTCACCTGCGCGGGAGGCCCGGCCGCCCAGGACGAAGACGTAGAGCAGGAACACCGCCTCGGCCACGACGCCGATGGCGATGCGGGCCCAGGTGGGCAGGCCGGACGGGGTGACGAAGCCTTCGATCAGGCCCGAGACGAACAGGACCACCGCGAGGCCGATGGCCATGCCGAGGGCGGCTCGGCCCTGTTCAGCGAGGGCCGTGCGGCGGGTGCGGGGGCCCGGGTCGATGACCGTCCAGCCCAGGCGCAGGCCCGTGCCCGCGGCGACGAAGACCGCGGTCAGTTCGAGGAGGCCGTGCGGGAGGATCAGGCCGAGGAAGACGTCGAGGCGGCCGGCAGCGGCCATCAGGCCGAGGCCCACGCCCAGGTTCAGCATGTTCATGTAGAGGATCCACAGCACCGGGAGCCCCAGGAAGGCGCCCAGGACCAGGCAGATCGCCGCCGCCTGGGCGTTGTTCGTCCAGACCTGGGCCGCGAAGGAGGCCGCGGGGTGGCTGGAGTAGTACGTCTCGTACTCGCCGCCCGGCTGGGTCATCTCCTTCAGGAATTCCGGGGTGCCGATGGCTCCCTGGACCTCGGGGTGCGTCGCTATCCACCAGCCGATGAGCACGCCGACCGCCGTGGAGACCAGGGCGGTCGGTATCCACCAGCGGCGGCTGCGGTAGACCGCCGCCGGGAAGCCCGCCGTGAAGAAGCGGGCCGCGTCGCGCCAGCCCGCACGGCGGGTGCCCGTCACGGTGGCGCGGGCGCGGGCGACCAGTTGCGTCAGTCGGCCGGTGAGCATGGGGTCGGGGGCGCTGGACTGGATGAGGGAGAGGTGGGTCGATGCGCGCTGGTAGAGCGCGACGAGTTCGTCGGCCTCGGTGCCCGTCAGATGGCGGCCCCGGCCGAGGAGCTGTTCCAGCCGGTCCCATTCCGCGCGGTGTGCCGTCACGAAGACGTCGAGATCCATACGGTTGCCGCTCCCCTGCCCCTGGTCCCCTGCCACTGCCTGTTCCTCGTGTGGTCAGCTTGGCAGACTGGACGCCCGAGGGGTTGGGGCAGGTCACGTGAAAGGTGCTGTGGTGAGCGATCTGGTGACGGGGGACGCGGTGGTCCTGGGGCTGCGGCCCGCGCGGCTGCCGAGCCGGGCGCTGGCCATCGTCCTCGATCTGCTCGTGTACGTCACCGGATACACGGTGATCATGATCGGGCTGGCCTACGCGACGGCCTCCCTCGACGTGGCCGCGCAGGCCGCCGTGGCGGTGGCGAGCTTCGTGCTGGTGCTGGTGGGCGTGCCGATCGCGATCGAGACGCTGAGCCACGGTCGGTCGCTCGGCAAGCTCGCGTGCGGCCTGCGGGTGGTGCGGGACGACGGCGGGCCGATCCGCTTCCGCCACGCGCTGGTCCGCGGCGCCATGGGCGTGGTGGAGCTGCTGGTGACCTTCGGGTCCGTGGCGTGCATCGCCTCGCTGGTGTCGGCACGGGGGCGGCGGCTCGGTGACGTCTTCGCGGGAACCCTCGTCGTACGCGAGCGGGTGCCCGCGGCCCGGGTGATGCCGGTGCCCCCGCCGCCGCCGTGGCTGGCCGGGCGGTTCGCGGGGCTGGACCTTTCGGCGGTGCCGGAGGGGCTGTGGATGGCGATTCGCCAGTACCTGACGCGGATGAACCAGCTGGACCCGCAGGTGGGCGCCGCGATGGCGGCGCGGCTCGCGGACGATCTCGTGGCGCGGACCGGGGCGCCGGCTCCGCCCGGGGTGCCTGCCGCGGCGTTCCTGATGGCCGTGGTGCACGAGCGGCAGTCGCGGGATGCCGCGAGGGCGTTCCGGCCGGCGGGTCCGGCCCCCGTGCCGACCCCCGTACCGGCGGCCGGAGCCGTGCCGGGGCCTGTGCCCGGAGCCGTGCCCGTGGCCGCTCCTGCGCCGGTGGCGCCCGTGGAGGTGCAGGTGCCGCGGGCCGGCGGGTTCGCGCCGCCCGCCTAGTACCTAGTACTCGCCCTCCTGCTCGTCGAAGGTCGAGGGCGGGGTCTCCAGGTGTTCCAGTTCGATGCCGGGGGCCGAGAGGACCACGTCCCCGGCGATGTGGACCGTGTGGACCTCGCCGGTGTCCAGGGCACTGACCTGGTACTCGTCCACCAGCAGCGGGCCGCTGTCCGTGGGGTGCTCCTCGCGTCGCAGCAGTGCCCAGGCCTGGTCGACCGTGCGCGGGGCCAGGACCGGGTCGGTGAGGGCGACGAGGCGGACGCGGGTGGCGGGGGCGCCGGGGGTCAGGCGCAGCAGCCGGGCCGTGGCGACGAGGAAGGCCGGCGAGGTTCCGGTGAAGCCCGGGGCGCGGACGTTGCCCTCGGTGGCCTCGGTTCCGGTGGGGTCCGTGCGGACCCAGGTGACGCCGTCGATGGCGGCCCCGCGGACCTGCCAGCTCGCGGCGTTCACCTCGAGGCGGATGGGGCGGCCGAGTGTGTCGATGGCCAGGTCGACGGAACCCCGGTGGTCGCCTCCCGGGGCGATGAGCTGGGAGACGTAGCGCCAGCCGGAGGGACCGGGGGCGCAGTGGAAGTGCTCCTCGCCCAGGGGGGCGTGGTCGTGCGGGTCGTGGAGCGAGTAGCGGCCGCGGGGCATGGTGCGCACACTTCTGTCGGTACTGGGCGTATGGGGCAGGCCCCCGGCACGCGTGCCGGGGGCCTGCTTCACATTCTGCTTGCTGCCGCTGCTCGGATCAGTAGCGGTAGTGGTCCGGCTTGTACGGACCCTCGACGTCGACCCCGATGTAGGCGGCCTGCTCGGGGCGCAGGGTGGTGAGCTTGACGCCGAGGGCGTCGAGGTGGAGGCGGGCGACCTTCTCGTCGAGGTGCTTGGGCAGCACGTAGACGTCGGTCGGGTACTCCTCCGGCTTGGTGAAGAGCTCGATCTGGGCCAGGGTCTGGTCCGCGAAGGAGTTCGACATCACGAAGGACGGGTGGCCGGTCGCGTTGCCGAGGTTCAGCAGACGGCCCTCGGAGAGGACGATCAGGACCTTGCCGTCGGGGAACGTCCAGGTGTGGACCTGCGGCTTGACCTCGTCCTTGACGATGCCCTCGACCTTGGCCAGGCCGGCCATGTCGATCTCGTTGTCGAAGTGGCCGATGTTGCCCACGATCGCCTGGTGCTTCATCTTGGCCATGTCGGCGGCCATGATGATGTCCTTGTTGCCCGTGGTCGTGATGAAGATGTCGGCCGTCTCGACGACGTCGTCCAGCGTGGCGACCTGGTAGCCGTCCATGGCGGCCTGCAGGGCGCAGATCGGGTCGATCTCGGTGACGATGACGCGCGCACCCTGGCCGCGCAGCGACTCGGCGCAGCCCTTGCCGACGTCGCCGTAGCCGAAGACGACCGCGACCTTGCCGCCGATGAGGACGTCGGTGGCGCGGTTGATGCCGTCGATCAGGGAGTGGCGGCAGCCGTACTTGTTGTCGAACTTCGACTTCGTCACGGCGTCGTTCACGTTGATCGCCGGGAACAGCAGGTCGCCGGACTGCATCATCTCGTAGAGGCGGTGGACACCGGTGGTGGTCTCCTCCGTCACGCCGCGGATCTCGGACGCGAGCTGGGTCCACTTCTGCGGGGCCTCGGCGAGCGTGCGGTTGAGCAGCTGGAGGATGTAGCCGTACTCCTCGGAGTCGGCCGTGGACGGGTCCGGGGCGGAGCCGGCCTTCTCGAACTCGACGCCCTTGTGGACGAGGAGGGTGGCGTCACCACCGTCGTCGAGGATCATGTTCGGGCCGCCGGTGGGGGTGTTCGGCCAGGTCAGCGCCTGCTCGGTGCACCACCAGTACTCCTCCAGCGTCTCGCCCTTCCAGGCGAAGACGGGGACGCCCTGCGGGTTCTCCGGGGTGCCGTTCGGGCCGACCGCGATGGCGGCGGCGGCGTGGTCCTGGGTGGAGAAGATGTTGCAGGAGGCCCAGCGGACGTCGGCGCCGAGGGCGACGAGGGTCTCGATGAGCACGGCCGTCTGCACGGTCATGTGCAGGGAGCCGGTGATACGGGCGCCGGCCAGCGGCTGGGACGCCGCGTACTCCCGCCGGATCGACATCAGGCCGGGCATCTCGTGCTCGGCCAGGGTGATCTCCTTGCGGCCGAAGGCGGCGAGGGAGAGGTCTGCGACCTTGAAGTCCATGGGTGCTGCTCCTCATGGTTCGAGAGGGTGGGTACGGCTGGGCCGTGCGCCGTCCGTGTGGAGACATGGCGGCACACCGAGCACAGTCCGTCGGGGGTCCTCTCTCCCCTCGGCCGGCCTCTCGGACCGCCCGACCGCCATCAGCAGCGACGCCTGACACTGATGACGAATCTACACCGATCGGCGGAGGGGGCCCCAGTCGACGGGGAAGCTGGTCCGGGCGGATTCCGGGCCTTCCGGTGGGCCGGTTCAGGGCCTTTCGGACTTTTGATCCACCCCTCGCGCCGGGCAGGATTCCGAAGGATCGGTTACCTACGCGCGATCCCGAAGGACCCCGGGCGTGAAGGAGATTGCAGTGACCAGTCCGGCAGGCCCTCCCCCGGGCGGAAGCGCGATCGGGCAGAAGCGTCCGAAGCTGCTCGCCGTCACCGCGTGCCCCACGGGGATCGCGCACACCTACGTGACTCCTCCCCCGGCTGAAGCCGGGGGCTTCTCGCTAACCCTTCCGGGCGTCGCGACGGACCAGCCCGGCCCGTAGAACGTTCAGGGCGCCCACCGTGTCCGCGTGCGCGGTGTGGCCGCACGAGACGCAGTGGAACTTCTCCTGCGTGGGCCGGTTCTCCGCTGAGACATGCCCGCATTCGGGGCAGGTCCGGGAGGTGTTGCGGGGGTCCACGGCGATCACTTCCCGTCCGGCGCTTTCAGCCTTGGCGTGCAGGATCGTCCGGAACCCCCCCCATCCGGCATCCGAGATCGAGTGGTTGAGCCCGGCCTTCGCCGCGGCCCCGCTGGGCAGGAAGATGCCCGGCTGGCCGGGGTCCGGCTTCGAGGCCGGGGCCTTGACCATGTTGCGGATCCTGAGGTCTTCGTGCGCGATGAAGTCGTGCTCACGCACGAGGTCAAGCGCGGTCTTGTGTGCGTGGTCCAGGCGCTGACGGCGAACCTTGCGGTGCAGGTCGGCAACCCGCTGGACGGCCCGCTGGTGGTTGGCGGTGCGCTTGTCGCGGCGCACGCGGGGGAAGCGGGAGAGGGCCTGCTGTGCGGATTCGAGCTTCGCGGCAGCCTTCCGGCCATGCCGGGGGCTGGGTACGAACTCGCCGCCCGAGTCTGCGAGGAAGTTGACTATGCCCATGTCGATGCCGACCACGCTGCCCGTCGCGGGCCAAGGCTCGGGCTCGGCCTGGTCGGCCTGGTCGGCCGTCAGGATGACGTACCAGCGCTTGCCCTCACGCTTGACGCTGACGGTCTTGACGTTGCCGGCCACCGGCCGGTGCTGGTTGACCTTGACGTGCCCAACACCCTGAAAGCGGACGCGGGTGACGGGGTCGTGCGGTGTCGAATCCCAGCGGCAGCCATCCCCGTCCTTGGGGAAGTCCACGGTGTCGAACCAGTTCACCCCCCGGAACCTGGGACAGCCGGGTGTGTCCCCGGCCTTCACCCGGCGGAAGAACGCTTGGAACGCCTTGTCCAGGCGGCGCAAGGTTGCCTGCTGGCTGGAGAACGACCAGCGGCCCTGACGCTCCGGATCGAAAGAGCGGATCTCCTTGAGCTGCGCGGACTGCTGCCCGTATTCGATGCTCGTCTTCGAGACGTGCCGGTAGGCGTCACGGCGTTCCTGCAAGGCGCCGTTGTAGAGCGAGCAGTGATCGGCCAGCATCGCCGTGAGCGCTGCCGCCTGGCCCACGGTGGGCCGCATGAGGAACTTGTACGCATGGGATCATCCGGCCCACCCCCTTCCCGGCCAGTTCGCTTGACCACATTGGCCTTGGCGTATGTCACCGCGCTGGGAAACAAACCCCGCGGGTGTGGTGGACGCGGGTGCGGGTGCGGGTGCGGGTGCCGGTGCCGGTGCCGGTGCGGCCGAACCGGCGCAGGCCGTACCCGTGCAGGCCGCGCAGGCCGGGCAGCCGGAAGTGCTCTGCGGGTACCTGACCGTGAAGACCGGGCTGGTCTCGGACTCCAAGGAGGACGCGATCCGCGAGATGGCGGAGATGCTGGCCTCCACCGGCAACGTCCGGGACGTGGAGGAGCTCGTACGGGTCGCCCTCGCCCGGGAGGCGCAGGGTACGACCGGGCTCGGCGAGTCGATCGCGATCCCGCACGCCAAGACCGATGCGGTGAGCCGGCCCACCGTGGGCTTCGCCCGCTCGGCCGAGGGCATCGAGTGGGGTGCGCTGGACGGGACGAAGGCGCAGCTGGTGTTCATGATCTCGGTGCCGGAGGCCGCGGCCGGTGACGAGCACCTGCGGATCCTCGCGCTGCTGTCGCGCAAGCTGATGGACACCGGCTTCCGGGAGCGGCTCCTGTCGGCACCCGATGAGGCGGCCCTCCTGGAGGTGCTGCGCGAGATCCGGTAGCCGCTCTCCCGCCCCCCACCACGTGGCCGGGTCCCGTACTCCGCCGGTACGGAACCCGGCCGCGGCGCATTTTCGGCCGGACCGTACGCTCCGGCCCTATGTACTGGTGGGAGGAGTCGGGGAATTGACGGAGCAGAGGCCTGGGCGGAGACGGGGCATCTGGGCGATCGCCCTCTTGGCGCTGGGCGTCGTACTCATCGCCGGACCGATCGCGTTCATGGTGACCCAGTTCACCGGGGTGCGCACCGCAAGCAACAACATGCGTCCCACGGTGAACCCCGGCGAGCTGATCGTCCTGAAGTCGGATCCGTCCGAGGTTCGCCGCGGTGACGTCGTGTCCTACGACCCCGGCGGGTGGGGGCTGTCCGGGCCGTTCCTCGGACGCGTGGTGGCGGTGGGGGGCGACCACATCGCCTACGCGAACGGGGACGCCACCCTGACCCTCAACGGGCAGCCGCTCGACGAGCCCTACGTACTCAACGGCGCTCCCGGAGCCGGTGGGGTGAGCTTCGCCGTATCGGTGCCGCAGGGCCGGGTCTTCGTCCTGGGCGACAACCGCGTCGACTCCGCGGACTCCCGCTTCCACCCGGACAGCAACCAGGGGACGCTGCCGGTGTCGGCCGTGATCGGCGTGGAGACGACCGATGACGAAGTGCTGGGCGGCGGCGTATGGGTGGTGATCCTCGGTCTGGCGCCGTTGGCCGGGGTGTGCGTCCTGCTCGTCGGCATCGGGCTGGGGATCGCCGCGCTGGTGGTCCGCCGCAGGAAGCCGGTGCCTGCGGGGCCCGTCTGGGGTGCCGTGCACGTCGACGAACCGTAGACGACGGCGGAAACCGAAGGCCCCCGCGGGCTGCTGCGCGCGGGGGCCTTCGGACGTTCACGCTACTTCGCGGCTTCCGGGCGGTAGATGTCCGGCTCCAGGTAGATGACCCGGGCGATCGGGACGGCCGCGCGGATGCGGGCCTCCGCGGCGTCGATGGCCTTGGCCACCTCGGTCGCGGTGTCGTCGTGCTGGACCGCGATCTTGGCGGCGACCAGCAGTTCCTCGGGGCCGAGGTGCAGGGTGCGCATGTGGATCAGGCCGGTGACGGTCTCGCCGTCGACGACGGCGGCCTTGATCTTCTCGACCTGGTCCGTCCCTGCGGCCTCGCCGAGCAGCAGGGACTTGGTCTCCGCGGCCAGGACGAGGGCGATGACGATCAGCAGGATGCCGATGCACAGGGTGCCGATGCCGTCCCAGACGCCGTTGCCGGTGGCGAGGGCGAGGCCGACGCCGCCCAGGGCCAGGACCAGGCCGACGAGCGCGCCGAAGTCCTCCAGCAGGACCACGGGCAGCTCGGGGGCCTTGGCGCGCCGGATGAAGTCGGTCCACGACAGTTTGCCGCGGAGTTCGTTCGACTCCTTGATGGCGGTGCGGAAGGAGAAGCCCTCGGCGACGATCGCGAAGACGAGCACGCCGATCGGCCAGTACCAGTCCTCGATCGGGTGCGGGTGCTGGATCTTCTCGTAACCCTCGTAGATGGCGAACATGCCACCGACCGAGAACAGCACGATGGAGACGAGGAACGCGTAGATGTAGCGCTCCCGCCCGTACCCGAAGGGGTGTTGGGGGGTCGCCTCTCGCTGCGCCTTCTTCCCGCCCAGGAGGAGCAGCCCCTGGTTTCCGGAGTCGGCCACGGAGTGGACGCTTTCGGCGAGCATCGACGAGGAGCCGCTGAAGAGGAATGCCACGAATTTGGCCACAGCGATGGCGAGGTTGGCGGCGAGTGCCGCCACGATCGCCCTGGTACCGCCCGACGCGCTCATGGGTACAGGATGTCCTTCCTAAGACTTGATCCGTACCCGCAGGGTACGGACTGCATCCGGACGGCTGATCCGGGCGCTCCGACGTGGTCACCTGGCGGTGTCTCATCCGGGGTTGCTCGGGGCCGTTCCGGAGTTCGGTGAGCAGAGGCCCACAGTTCAGCGGACTGCCGCAGGCGCTGCACCGGCAAGCCGGTGGTCAGAACCTCACGCGGTTGACTCACACTGGCCGTCTTCTCGGCCGCCGACGATCGTACCGGACCGGCAGGCTCGCGAAGTGGGAACGCCTCATGGCCGCCGGTGCGGACGCTGCGTCAGACCTTCACGGTGGCACGGAAAACCGTGCCGGTTCCGGACAGTTCCACCTTTTCGCCCGCCGGCACGAAGACCGACTCCCCCGGGGCCAGGGCCAGTTCGCCGGCCCGCGGCGAGCCCGCGGTGCAGAGCAGGATCTGCGGGGCGCCCTCCGGGAGCACGCGGGAGACGCCGCCGGGCGCGAGCACGAAGCGGGAGAGCCGGAACTCCTCGATGGGGGCCTCGTAGACCTCTTCGCCGTTGCCCTCCGGGCGCAGCACGTGCGGGTCGCCCGGCTCGAAGTTCGTGATCTTCAGCAGTTCGGGTACGTCCACGTGTTTGGGGGTGAGTCCGGCGCGCAGCACGTTGTCCGAGTTGGCGAGCAGCTCGACCCCGAGGCCGTCGATGTAGGCGTGCGGGACGCCCGCGCCGAGGAACACCGCCTCGCCGGGCTGGAGTCGGAAGTGGTTGAGCAGCATGGCCGCGACGACTCCCGGATCGCCCGGGAAGTGGTGGACGAGGGAGGCGTACGGGGCGTAGCGGCCGCCGAGCCGGTCCGCGGCGGTCTCGACCTCGGCGACGGTGCGGGCCATCTCGGCCCGGTCCGCGGCCAGTACGGCGGTGAGCACCTCGCGCAGGGCCGCTTCCTCGGGGTGGGCGTGCAGCAGGTCCACGTACGGCTTGAGGCTGTCCACGCCGAGGCCGTCGATGAGCTCGGCGGCCTCCAGTGGCGGGCGGAAGCCGCAGAACCCGTCGAACGGGGTGAGCGCGCACAGCATTTCGGGCTTGTGGCTGGGGTCCTTGTAGTTGCGGTGGGCGGCATCGATCGGGACCCCGCGGCGCTCCTCGTCCTCGAACCCGGCCTTGGCCTGGGCGAGGTCGGGGTGGACCTGGAGGGAGAGGGGCGCACCCGCGGCGAGGACCTTGAGGAGGAAGGGCAGCCTCGGGCCGAACCTGGCGACGGTGGCAGCGCCCAGCTCGCCCTCCGGGTCGGCGGCGATGACGTCCGAGAGGGGCCGTTCGCCGTCCCCCCGGTCGATGCGGGAGGGCGCGCCGGGGTGGGCCCCCATCCACAGCTCGGCCTGTGGCTCACCGGTGGGGTCGACTCCGAGGAGCCGGGGGATGGCGGTCGTCGATCCCCAGGCGTAGGGGCGGATCGTGTTGGTCAGGCGGTCCATCGTCGTCTTCCTGGATAGAGCCGGGCACCGTGGCGCGTCTCAGCTGTGTCCCCCGGATGCCAGCGCCAGGTAGGCGGTGGCGAAATCCGTGACGGCGAGGAGTTCGGCGAGCTGTTCCAGCTCGACTCCCTCCTCGGGTTCGAGCTCGCTGACCGCCGTGTCGTGGCTGAGGGCGAGCTCGCGTGCGGCGGGGGCGGCGGAGAGGCCGCCGGTCGGCCGGTCACGCAGCAGGACGACCCGGGCGCGAAGAGCCTGCGGCTCCTCGACCCGGTCACGGAAGAAATCATCGGGATCGGCGCCTGCGGCGAACGCGCCGGCGAGCAGGACACCATGGGCGGGCAGTGCTTCCGGGAGCGCGGCGGACAGTGCGGGGCGTCCGGCGAGCTCGGCGAGGGTTGCGGCGAAACGGCGGCCCGCGGGGCCGGCTCCGGCGCCTTCGCTCCAGATGAGCGGGAGGGAGTCGGCCAGCTCCGCGGCGAGCGTCTTGGCCGGGTTGGAGTACGTGGCGATCGCGGGCCCGCACCGCTCCGCGGTCCGGTCGAGCCGGTCGGCGACGAGCTGCAGCGTGTCCGGGGCGGCCGTGATCAGCCCGACCTTGTCGAGGAGCAGCAGCAGCGGCGTGAGCAGGGCCCACAGTGCGCCGGGGCCCGCCGCGGCGGACTCGTCGTACTCCTGGTACGGGGCCTTGGCCATCGGTACGAGCAGCCCGTGCGCGCCTTCCACCGCCTCGCTCAGCGGTGAGCGCTCGGGGGCGACGGCGACGACGGTGCAGCCGCGCCGGTAGGCCTGGTCGGCGAGGACGCCCAGCCCGGGCTCGGTGCCGTCGGTGGTGGCGATGAGCAGCAGGTCGACGGAGCCGGCCCAGCCGGGCAGGGACCAGCGCAGGGCGCCCGCGGCGTGCGCGACGCCGGTCGGGTCCAGCCGGATCACGGGCGCGGAGGCTCCGGCGAGGGCGCCCAGCAGGTCGGCGACGCCGGTTGCGGCGGTGCCGGGGCCTGCGATCAGGACCGCGCGGGGGCGGCCGTCGGGGCGGAGATCGCCGAGACCGGCCTCGGTCGCGTGCCGGGCCGCGGTGCGGACCCGGGCGCCGGCCTCGGCCGCGCCGCGGAGCAGGCCCCTGCGGTCTGCGCGGGCGAGATCCTCCGGTGCGTCGAGGAGCGACTCGTCGAGCATGGCGGCCTCCTGCGGTGTGGGCGCGGGTGGGGTCAGGCGCTGGCCCTCGGGCCGGCCTTCTTTCAGGCGGGGCGGCGGGCCTCGTCGACGAGGAGGACCGGGATGCCGTCACGGACGGGGTAGGCGAGGCCGCAGTCCTGACCGGTGCAGATCAGCTCGGGGGCCGTTTCGTCCGCCGACTCGTCCTGGAGGGGGGAGTGGCAGGCGGGGCAGGCGAGGATCTCCAGAAGACCGGCTTCGAGCGGCATGTGGTGCGTTCCCTTCGGGCATGCGGATGGTTGTGCGGTCGGGCGAGGTCAGCGTACCGCCGAGTCACCTCCGGTGCGGCCCGGAGCGCGCGGGGGCGGGCCGCCACGTCCGGGGTGCGGCGGCCGTTGCCTGGCGCTGCCCCGGGGAACCCGGCTCCGCCGGGCACCGGGCTCCGCCCGGACCCCGCGCCTCGAACGCCGGCGGGGCTGGATTTGCCCCCGCCGGTGCCTTGGAGGCACGGGGCGGTGTTGCCGGGCTGAAGCGGTCAGGCGCGGATCAGGGCGAGGACTTCGTCGCGGATCTTGACGAGGGTCGCTTCGTCGCGGGCTTCCACGTTCAGGCGGAGGAGGGGCTCCGTGTTGGAGGCGCGGACGTTGAACCACCAGTCCGCCTCCGACACGGTGAGGCCGTCCAGCTCGTCGAGGGTGACGCCCTCGCGGCCGCCGTAGGTCTCCTTGACCGCGGCCAGGCGGTCGGCCTGGTCGGCGACGGTGGAGTTGATCTCGCCGGAGCCCTCGTAGCGGTCGTAGGAGGCCACCAGGGCGGACAGCGGGCCGTCCTGGCCGCCGAGGGCCGCCAGGACGTGGAGCGCGGCGAGCATGCCGGTGTCCGCGTTCCAGAAGTCCTTGAAGTAGTAGTGCGCGGAGTGCTCGCCGCCGAAGATGGCGCCGGTCTTGGCCATCTCCTCCTTGATGAAGGAGTGGCCGACGCGGGTGCGGACGGGGGTGCCGCCGTTCTCGCGGACGACCTCGGGGACGGACCAGGAGGTGATCAGGTTGTGGATCACCGTGCCGGTGCCGCCGTTGCGCGCCAGCTCGCGGGCCGCGACCAGGGCGGTGATCGCGGACGGGGAGACGCCCTGGCCGCGCTCGTCGACGATGAAGCAGCGGTCGGCGTCGCCGTCGAAGGCGATGCCGAGGTCGGCGCCCTCGGCGAGGACGCGGGCCTGGAGGTCCACGATGTTCTTCGGGTCGAGGGGGTTGGCCTCGTGGTTCGGGAAGGTCCCGTCCAGCTCGAAGTACATCGGGACGAGGTCCAGCGGGAGGCCCTCGAAGACGGTCGGGACGGTGTGGCCGCCCATGCCGTTGCCCGCGTCGACGACGACCTTGAGCGGACGGATCGCGCTCAGGTCGACGAGGCTGCGCAGGTGGTCGGCGTAGCCGGGCAGGGAGTCCTGCTCGGTGACGGTGCCGGGGGCGGTGCCCTCCGCGACGGCGGGGACGCCCTCGTCGGTCCACTTCTCGACCAGCTCGCGGATCTGCGAGAGGCCGGTGTCCTGGCCGACCGGGGCGGCGCCGGCACGGCACATCTTGATGCCGTTGTACTGGGCCGGGTTGTGCGAGGCCGTGAACATGGCGCCGGGCAGGTTCAGGGAACCGGAGGCGTAGTACAGCTGGTCGGTGGAGCACAGCCCGATCAGGGTGACGTCCACGCCGCGGGCGGCCGCGCCGCGCGCGAAGGCGGCCGACAGGCCCGGGGAGGAGGGGCGCATGTCATGGCCGATCACGATCGCCGTGGCACCCGTGACCTCGACGAACGCGGCACCGAACAGTTCCGCCAGGGGCTCGTCCCACTCGTCCGGTACGACGCCGCGTACGTCGTACGCCTTGACGATGTTCGAAAAGTCTGCGGCCACTGCCTGCCCTCCTGAAGGTCCTGTGCGGTCGGGCCAACCTACCTTGAAGCAGGAGACGCCGGTCAGATGGCCGCAGCCGGATGATCAGGCGTCAGGAATCGGGCGATCTCAGGACGCGCAGGTGTCCGCGACGCGTCTCCCCGGTGGCGGGGCCGCCGTTCTGGCCCTGCCCGGAGCCCCCGGCCCCGGCCGCGCGCTCCGGCGGGCGGGCGGCTTCGCGGACGGCGTTCGCGAGGGCTTCGAGGTCGTCGCCGCTGGGACGCGACGGCGCGGAGCTGTCGGACAGGCGGACGACGTCCCAGCCGCGCGGCGCGGTAAGGCGTTCCGAGTGCTCGGCACACAGGTCGTAACAGTGGGGCTCGGCATAGGTGGCGAGCGGGCCGAGAACTGCGGTCGAATCGGCGTAGACGTACGTCAGTGTCGCGACGGCAGGGCGGCCGCACGCGGTGCGCGAACAGCGACGTACAAGGCTCACGACGTTGGACGGTACCGCACTCTTGACCGGGCCGCGACGACTCTGCCGCCGCTCACTCCCCCGTGTCGCCCCGAGGGCTACCCTGCGGGGGTGACGGACAGCACCCTTCCTCCCCCTCCCGCAGACCCGCCCGCCGAGGTCCCGGCCGAGCCGCGCGTGCGCCGCCGGGACCGGCACGGACGCGGGATGCGGGGGCCGCTGGCGCCGCCGCAGGTGCCGCTGTCGGCGAGCCGGGCGGAGTTGTTCGGGGACCTCGTACGGGATTCCGTGGAGCGGCTGGAGCGGCGCTGGCCGCAGCTGGCCGAGGTGGAGTTCCTGGTCGCCGACGTCCCGGGGCCGCCGGGCGGTCCGGACGGGGGCTGGAACGACGAGGCGGTGCCGCTGGGCGCGCTGTCGGAGCCGACGGGCGGCAGGCCGGCCCGGATCGTGGTGTTCCGGCGGCCGGTGGAGATCCGTACGAAGACCCGGGACGAGAAGGCGCTGCTGGTCCACGAGATCGTGGTGGAGCAGGTGGCGGAGCTGTTGGGGCTGTCGCCGGAGACCGTCGATCCGCGCTACGGGCAGGACTGACCGGGCCCCGGCCAGTCTCATCTGCGGCCCGGGTGAGGCCGGCGCTGGGTCACCTCGTCAGGACCGACAGGTCCTGGGCGGCGTTGGGGACCGAGACCGTGGAGCGGTCGTCCGTGAAGGTCTGGACGGTGAACATCGCGATGCCCTCCTGCGGCAGCGACAGGGTGCGGGCCGCGTGGACCGGCCCGCCCGAGAGGGTCTCGACGGTCAGCGCGTAGGAGCCCTTGCCGCCGGCCGGGGCCAGGGTGAGCGTCTGCGTGGTGCCCGCCTTGACGGTGACCTCCTTGGAGGCGGGCTCGCCCCCGCCGGTGCCGGGCGAGGCCGTCACCTTGACCTTGGCGTCGGCGCCCGGGGCCGTCAGCGACAGCAGGGTCGTGTTCTCCTCGGGCCGGTTGTCGGCCACGGTCGCCCGGGCCCCGACGGGGCCCGCGGCCGGTACGAAGCCCAGTTCCTGCTTGGCGCCGCTGCCGCGGACCACGCGGACCGCGGCGACCACCGGGGCGGTCTTCTTGGCGTCCGCCGGGGTCAGCAGCAGCGAGCCGGGCTCGCCGCGGGTCAGGTCGGCCAGATCGGCGGAGGCGGTCATGCCCGCCTTGACGTGCAGCTGCTCGTTGCCCGCCGGGCTGATGGACCCGCCCGGAGCGGCGAGGCGCAGCTTGAGGTCCGCGTCCTGTTCGCCGGGTACGAAGGCGACCAGCCGTACGGAGGTGGCGTCCGCGGGGATGCCCGGCAGCACCAGGGAGCCCGCCGGGTCGGTGGAGGCGGGGAGCCAGTCGGCGCCCACGCCCTCCTCGGCGACCTGCACGGTGGCGCCGACGCGGCCCGCCCGGGTGGTGACGTGGGCGGTGGCGTCCGCGAGCTGGACGCCGGGGACGAGGGTGGCGAGGGAGACGGTCCTGGTGGACTTGGGGTCGACGCGGATGCTCTCGCCGATGCCCGCCTCGGATTTGGCGAGCCCGTCCGGGCCGAACAGCTTGATGTCGACGGTGGCGGCGGCGTCGTCCGGGTTGGTGAGGTGGACGAAGTCCTCGCGGCCCTTGGCGGTGCTGACCGCGGGGAACCAGAAGTCGGTGCCGGGCGCGGTGCAGGCGGTGCCGAGGACGCCGCGGGCCCGGCCGACCGAGACCTTGGTGGTCAGCTGCGCCGTCCAGCCGGGGGCGAGCGCGCCCTCGGCGCTGCCCGTCAGTGCGGGTGCCTCCGCCCCGGTGGCGGTGGCCCCGACGGGCTTGCCGGGCTCCTTGGGCTCCAGTACGGGCTTGGCGTCCTTGGTGGCGCCGAGCAGCCGGGCGGCGCCCTTGCCGTCCCCGGAGGCCTTGGCGGCGGCGGGGGTGAAGGCCGTGTAGGTGGTGTCGGCGATGTCGGAGGAGCTGGGTGCCGGGCACACCAGCAGGGACCGCTCGACCGGCATCCGGGCGGCGGCCGCCGCCTTGCCGTCGGCGGCCTTCCCGCCGGGGTCGGGCGCGGTGAGGGAGGCGATGCCGGTGAGGGCGGCGAGGGCCGCGGTCACGGCCGCGAGCGTCAGGGGTGCGCGCTGCTTCACTGCTGGGGGCTCCCGTCAGGACGCGGGTCGTGCTGTGCGTGGGGGTCGTGCTGCCGGAAGGCGTCGAACGGCTCGTACGGCTGCTCGTACGGCTGCTGCTCGTACTGGTGGGGGTACTGCTGCGGCTGGGGCTGCTGCGGGTACGGGTCGTCGTAGGCCTGCTGGGGCTGCTGCTGGTGCTGGTCGTACGCCGGGTAGGGCTCGTACTGCTGCTGTTCGTACGCGTAGCCGCTCTGGTCGCCGTACGCCTGGTACGCGTACGCGTCCTCGCCGTACACCGGCTGCGCGGGGATCTCCGCGTACGGGTCGGCGACGGCCGCCGCCTCCGCCGGTGCGGGCGCCTGCTCCGCCCCGGCGCGCAGGCGGCGGGCGCGGCGGCCCTCGCCCGCGGACTCGGAGGCGGGGGCCTCCTCCTCCGGGAGGTCGTCGTCGAGGCTGGCCCGGCGGCCCGGCAGCGCCATCACGAGGAGCACCAGCGCGAGCAGGCCCTGCGCCCAGTGCCAGGCGGTCCGCACGATCGAGGTCTCGTGGACGAGGTCGAGCCGGCCCCCTCCGGCGGGGAGCTCGAAGCCCTGCGCCCAGCCGTCGACGGTCTTGGCCTCGAGGGGCTTGCCGTCGAGGGTGGCCCGCCAGCCCGCGTCGGCGCGGTCGGCGATGCGCAGCACGCGGCCCGCCTCGCCCGCGGGGATCTTGGCGCCGTGGGCCTCCACGGGGCCCGCGGCGACCGGGATCGGGGCCTCGCCCTGCTTGGCGGAGACGATGACGGCGCGGGGCAGCCAGGGCTCGACGCCCCAGAGCGCGGTGCCGTCCTGCTGGTGGCGCCGGCTCAGGCCGGGGGTGGCGTCGAGGACGCGGCGGATCTCTTCGGGGCCGCCGGGGCGGAACATGACGAAGCGGATGGCGTAGGCGCTGAGCTGGCTGGACTGGTCGGCGCCGGAGCCGGCGACGAGGTTGGAGACCACCTTGTCCAGGCGCCGGTCACCACCGCTCGCGCTGGTGATCTCGGCGTCGCCGAGCCGTCCGCCGGGCCCGCGCACGAGGCTGTAGGAGACCCTCTTGGAGGCGTCGAGGCCGAGGACGAGGGTGCGGGTCTGGTTGTCGTCCCCGCCGGCGTCGGCGACGAAGGCCGGGACCTGCACCGGGTCGCGGCGCTCCAGCGGGCCGTCGGCGCCGGCGACCATCCAGGTGGCCGCGGCGAAGAGCGGGCCCGCGGCGGCCGCCAGCGCGATGAGCGCGGCCAGGGGCTGGCGCCAGCCGAAGCTGCGGGCGGCGACGCGCTCCCGGGCGCCGTCCGCGCCGACCGCGGCGGCGCCGAGGAGCGCGAGTCCGTACACGAGGGTGGCCGGTCCGGCCCAGCCGCTCCGGTTGAGCAGGACCGCCAGGGCCAGGGCGGCCAGGGCGGTGGCCCAGGCGGTGCGGACGGCGAACCGCCGGTCGGTGCGCAGCAGGGCGGCGAGCGCGGCGAGGACGAGGCCGATCAGGAGCAGGCCGGTGCCGGTGCCGGGGCCGCCGGGGCTGATGCCGAGGAGGTCGAGGCCGCCCGCGGAGCCGGCTCCGTACGGCAGTCCGGCCTCGTCGAGGAGGCGGCCGGGGTGCAGGAACAGGCCCAGCGACCAGGGGGCGAGGACCAGGACCGGGACGGCGAGGGTGGCGAGCAGGCGGGGTCCGTACGTCTTCCACTGCGCCCGGCGCAGTGCCAGCGCGGCGGTGCCGAGGACGGCGGCGAGCGGCCAGACGACGGGGGTGAAGGCGGTGGCCAGCGTCAGGAGCAGGGTGTACGTCCACACCGCGCGCCAGGTGCTGCGCCGCTCGGGGTCGTCGGCCTTGTCGGGGGCCTCCCCCAGGGCGAAGGCGGAGACGGCGGAGCGGGCGATGAGCGGCAGCAGGACGGCGAGCAGGGCCGTGCCGAGGCGGCCGCCGGCGAGGGCTCCGGTGACGGCGGGCAGGAAGGCGTAGGCGACGGCGGCCCAGGCCCGCAGCAGCCGGGACTCGACGAGCGGGCGGGAGGCGAAGTAGGCGCTGAGGCCGGCCAGCGGGACGGATCCGACGAGCAGCAGCGTCAGGGCGGCCTGGGTGGATCCGAACATCAGGGTGGCGAGGCCGCCGAGGACGGCGAGGTAGGGGGGCGCCGAGCCGGTGGTGCCGGTCCCCACGGGCTGCCAGCCGGCGGTGTAGGCCCGCCAGAGGTCGGCGCCGGTGTCGGGGGCGGGCAGCAGGGCGCCGCCCATCAGGGAGCCGCCGCCGATCAGTGCGCGACACGCGGCGAGGGAGACGAGCAGGAGGACGGCGAAGAGGGCTGGGGCCGGATTGCGGGCGATCCGCTTGAGGCGCGCGAACCGCTCTTCGGCCACCGGGTAGTCGCCGTCCTCGCCGGGGGCGGTCAGGATGCTGCCGCCGCCGTGCCGGCCGGCGGGGGCGGAGTCGGAGTCGCGGGCGTCGCCGAAGTAGCCGGCGAGCTGTTCGGCGTTGGCCCGCAGGGAGGCGCCGGGCGGCGGGAAGAGCGGGCGCAGGTCGGCCGCGGGGACGACGGGCCGGCGGCGGCGCGCCCGTGCGGCGAGGATCCGGCCGGGGCGGAGCAGGGTGGCGAGGAGGCCGGTGATCTCGTCGACGGCCTGTCCGGGGGCCTTGCCGACGAGGTAGGCGAGGGTGCGCAGGGCGGTGCCGAGGAGCACGCGGAGCAGGACGTACGGCAGGGCGCGGCCGGAGCAGTTGGCGAGCATCGTGTAGACGCCGCCGGCCTTGTCCACGCGGTGCGGGCTGGCGCTCGTACGGCCGGCGCAGTCGACGGTGCGGCGCTCGCGGGCGGCGGCCTCGGCGTGGCGCATGACGGCGTCGGGGGCGACGAGGACGGTGTGTCCGGCGCTCTGGGCGCGCCAGCACAGGTCGGCGTCGTCGCGCATGAGGGGCAGGCGGCGGTCGAAGCCGCCGAGGGCGTCGTAGACGTCGCGGCGCACGAGCATGCCGGCGGTGGAGACGGAGAGGACGGGGCGGACCTGGTCGTGCTGGCCCTGGTCCTGTTCGCGCCGGTCGAGTCCGGTCCAGCGGCGGCCGCTGCGGGCGATGGTGACGCCGGCTTCGAGCAGCTGCTTCTTGTCGTACCAGCCGCGCAGCTTGGGTCCGATGACGGCGGCGTCGGGGTTGTCGTCGGCGACGCGGAGCAGTTCGGCGAGGGCGTCCGGCTCGGGGGCGCTGTCGTCGTGGAGCAGCCAGAGCCATTGGACGGGTTCGCCGTGCGGGAGTTCGGGGAGGTCGTAGTGGTCGTCGCGCCAGGTGCGGCTGACGGGGTCCCAGCCGCTGGGGCGCTTGAGGTACGGCAGGTCCTCGGGCGTGAGGGTGCCGGCGCTGCGGGCGGATTCGTCGACGGCGGCGCCGAATCCGGTGCGGCGGGCGAGGTGCAGGACGCGGTCGTCGCCGAAGGCCTCGGTGAGGAGCCGCGCGGACTCGTCGGCGCTACCGGTGTCGGCGGCGACGTGGTTCTGCGCGGGACGTTCCTGGCCGAGCAGGCCGGCGAGGGTCCGGGGCAGCCAGCGGGCGCCGTCGTGGGCGACGAGGACCGCGGTGACGACGTGCCGGGGGAACTCGGGGGTGGCGGGGGCCTGGTGGGAGGCCGCCGACTGGCTGTGCAGGGACATCGCGGTACGGGCCCTCCGGCCGGGGGTCCGGGGGTGGTGTGCCCTCGGAGGCTGCTGGACAGCGCCCCACCCTAACGGCTGGCAAAGCGACGGTCCGCCTCCTGCGGGGAAGGTGCGGGAGGCGGACCGTGTGCGGTGCTCTTGCCGTGCCGGGTGCCGTGTCGGCCGTGCGGTCGACATGCCGTGCGGTACGTCGTGCGATATGTCAGGTGATGCGTGGAAGGTGCCGGTCGGGCGGCTCTTCCGGGCCCTGGGACCGGTGGTCGGACCGGTGGTCGGGCGGGTCGTGGCGGGCAGGTGGCCGGATGTCGCCGGACGGCTAGACGGCGGCCTTTTTCAGACGGCGCCGCTCACGCTCGGACAGACCGCCCCAGATGCCGAATCGCTCGTCGTTGGCGAGGGCGTACTCAAGGCATTCGGAGCGGACCTCACAGGCCAGGCAGACCTTCTTGGCCTCGCGGGTGGAGCCGCCCTTCTCGGGAAAGAAGGATTCGGGGTCGGTCTGGGCGCACAAAGCGCGCTCCTGCCATCCGAGCTCCTCGTCCGCCTCCTCGACCAGCAGTTCCTGAAACAGCTCGGTCATGTGCGCCCCTCGCTCTGTCTGTGCGTCCCCGTGGTCATGTCGTCACTGATCGCTACGTAACGACACGAGTGAAATTACAAGTGTGGTGCTCCGAAGCAGTCAAGCCGAGATCTGCTATTGGGCCCCTTATTCACTCTGCGGAACCAAGCCTATGCAGAAAGTGTTCATATCGCCAAAAATCGTGACACATGCCACAGGCGTCACGTGATGCCCGTCTTCACCCGTAATCGACGTGTCACTCACCGGCATGGTTGCGATCCGGCCAAAGAAGCGGCGTAGATCACAGTCCGGTCACGAGATCCCACGTCCTGGTTTAGACGCACCAGGTTTGGGCCCGGCACAGCGCCACATCCCCTGCCGCCGACTGCACAAACCTTTCTCCGCGCACGGTAACCGGATGAGGTGAAACTTTTGCCTCATTCCGGACATTGGGTTGACAGTCCGACCTCTGACCCGGTCTCCTTGTTCGCATGTCAGCGCCCGCAGCCACCACCCGGACCCCCATTCGTGGGCTCCTGTGGGCTGCCCAGGTTCGCTGTCGCTGTTGCAGCTGTTGATGCCCCAGGAGCGTCCGCTCCCTCCGAGCTCCGGCCACCCCCACAGCGACCGCCAGCACCACTGACATCCGTCGAGGACTCCCCCCACGATGAACAGCACCGTCACCGCCACCACCCCCGCGGCCACCGTCGAGAGCGACCTCCAGATCGCCGGCGACATCCTCGCCGTCCAGCACCTCCTCCAGCCCGCCCGCGAACACCCGGCCACCGTCGCCGAGTTCGTCGGCCTCGCCCGTTCCATCGCCGAGGACCGCGACTCCTGGGCGCACCTCGTCCAGTACGACGCGACCACGCGCTGGTACCACCGGCTGCGCACCGGCCCCGGCTACGAGGTCTGGCTGCTGAGCTGGGTCCCCGGCCAGGGCAGCGGCCTGCACGACCACGGCGCCTCCTCCGGCGTGCTGACCGTCCTGGAGGGCGAGCTCACCGAGCACACCGCCCGCGGCCCGCTCACCCACGGCCCCGGCGCACAGCGCGTCCTCGCCCCCGGCCAGGCCCACGACGTCGTCAACGACACCCTCGACGGCGCGGTCAGCCTGCACGTCTACTTCCCCGGGCTCACCGAGATGCCGATGCACCACTGCTCCCCCGCGGAAACCGAGTCCGTACACGCCTGACCTCGATCGGCCTGACAAACTGCGGTCCATGCGCATTGTTGTTCTGGCCGGCGGTATAGGCGGCGCCCGGTTCCTCCGCGGACTCAAGTCGGCAGTCCCCGACGCGGACATCACGGTCATCGGCAACACCGGTGACGACATTCACCTGTTCGGGCTCAAGGTGTGCCCCGATCTGGACACGGTGATGTACACCCTCGGCGGTGGCATCAACGAGGACCAGGGCTGGGGCCGTACCGGCGAGTCCTTCACCGTCAAGGAGGAACTCGCGGCCTACGGGGTCGGACCCACCTGGTTCGGCCTCGGCGACCGCGACTTCGCCACGCACATCGTCCGTACGCAGATGATCGGCGCCGGCTACCCCCTGAGCGCCGTCACCGAGGCCCTCTGCGACCGCTGGCAGCCCGGAGTGCGCCTGCTGCCCATGACCGACGACCGGGTCGAGACCCACGTCGCGATCACCGACGCCGAAACGGGCGAGCGCCGCGTCGTCCACTTCCAGGAGTACTGGGTCCGGCTGCGCGCCTCGGTCGACGCGGAGGCCGTCGTCCCCGTCGGGGCCGAACAGGCCAAGCCCGCGCCCGGCGTGCTCGAGGCCATCGCCGCAGCCGACGTGATCCTCTTCCCGCCGTCCAACCCGGTGGTCTCGGTCGGCACGATCCTCGCCGTCCCCGGCATCCGGGAGGCCGTGGCCTCCGCCCCCGCCCCCGTCGTGGGCCTCTCCCCCATCGTCGGGGGCGCGCCCGTGCGCGGAATGGCCGACAAGGTACTGGCCGCGGTCGGCGTCGAGTCCACGGCCGCCGCCGTCGCCCTGCACTACGGGGCCGGGCTGCTCGACGGCTGGCTCGTGGACTCCGCCGATACCGACGCGGTCGCCGGGGTGGAGGCCGCCGGGATCACCTGCCGCGCGGTGCCGCTGATGATGACCGACCTGGAGGCCACCGCGGAGATGGCCCGCGCCGCGCTGGAGCTGGCCGAGGCCTCCCGGTGACGGCCCCCTCGTACGAGGTCCGCGCCGTCGCCGGGATCCCGGAGGTCGGGCCCGGCGACGACCTGGCGGAGCTGATCGCGGCGGCCGCCCCGGACCTGCGGGACGGGGACGTCCTGCTCGTCACCTCGAAGATCGTCTCCAAGTCCGAGGGCCGCATCGTGGAGGCGGACTCCCGCGAGGATGCGATAGACGCGGAGACCGTACGGGTCGTGGCGCGCCGCGGCACCCTGCGCATCGTCGAGAACCGGCAGGGCCTGGTGATGGCCGCGGCCGGGGTCGACGCCTCCAACACGGCCCCCGGAACCGTGCTGCTGCTCCCCGAGGACCCGGACGCCTCGGCCGCCGCGATCCGCGCGGGGATCCGCGACGCCCTCTCCGTGGACGTGGGCGTCGTCGTGACGGACACCTTCGGACGGCCGTGGCGGGCCGGGCTCACGGACGTCGCGATCGGCTCGGCCGGCGTACGGGTCCTGGACGACCTGCGCGGGGGCACCGACGCCCACGGCAATCCGCTGAGCGCGACGGTGGTCGCGACGGCGGACGAGCTGGCCGCCGCGGGCGACCTCGTCAAGGGCAAGGCGGCCGGCCTCCCGGTGGCCGTCGTCCGCGGGCTGGGCCACGTACTGGGCGAGGGCTCCTCGGCCCGGGACCTGGTGCGCCCCCCGGCCGACGACATGTTCCGCCTGGGCACCTCCGAGGCCGTACGGGAAGCCGTGACCCAGCGCCGGACGGTGCGGGCCTTCACCGACGAGCCGGTGGACCCGGGCGCGGTCCGCCGCGCCGTGGCCGCAGCGGTGACCGCCCCGGCTCCGCACCACACCACGCCGTGGCGGTTCGTACTGCTGGAGTCCGCGGAGTCCCGGCTCGAACTGCTGGACGCGATGCGGGACGCGTGGATCGCGGACCTGCGCCGGGACGGCAAGTCCGAGGAGTCCATCGCCAAGCGGGTCCGGCGCGGGGACGTCCTGCGCAAGGCCCCCTACCTGGTGGTGCCGTGCCTGGTGACGGACGGCGCGCACGACTACGGGCACGCGCGGCGGGACGCGGCCGAGCGGGAGATGTTCGTCGTCGCGATGGGCGCGGGCGTGCAGAACCTGCTGGTCGCGCTGGCCGGGGAGCGGCTGGGGTCGGCGTGGGTGTCCTCGACGATGTTCTGCCGGGACGTGGTGCGCAAGGTGCTGGGGCTGCCGGAGGACTGGGACCCGATGGGAGCGGTGGCCGTCGGCCACGCCGCGGCGCCCCCGGCGGTGCGGGCCGGCCGGGACCCGGAGGACTTCATCGAGGTCCGCTGAGGGCGGCTGCTACAGCCGCCCGATGTCGCCGCGGGGCATCTTCGGGGTGCGGCGGGGCGGGGTGTGCCCCGCGAGGAGGATCAGGCGGGCCGCGCGGTGGCGCTGGCCCGCGTACGGGGCGAGGAGCTCCAGCATGACGGCGTCGTCGGCGTCGCGGTCGCCCGCGAGGGCGTAGCCGACGATGCCGGGGAGGTGGAGGTCGCCGGTGGTGACGGCGTCGGGATCGCCGTTGCTGCGCTGGAGCGTCTCGGCAGAGGTCCAGGGGCCGATGCCCGGGACGGCCTCCAGCCGGGCGGCGGCCTGCGGGAGCTCCATGGCGGCGGCCTCCTCCAGGCGGGGCGCGACGCGGGTGGCGCGCAGGACGGTCGAGGAGCGCTTCTGGTCGACCCCGGCCCTGTGCCAGTCCCAGGAGGGGATCCGGGCCCAGATGCGGGCGGGCGGCATGACGTACAGGTCCAGCGCCGCCACGGCCTGCGGGCCGGGGGCGGGCTCGCCGTACTGCCGTACGAGGCGGCGCCAGGCGCGGTAGGCCTCGTCGGTGGTGACCTTCTGCTCCAGGATCACCGGGATCAGCGACTCCAGGACCATGCCGGTGCGGGTCAGGCGCAGGCCCGGGCGGCGGCGGTGGCTGGCGTGCACGAGGCGGTGCCGGGGGACGAACGCGGCCGGGTCGTCGCCGGCGCCGAGGAGCGCGGGCAGCTGTTCGAGCATCCAGTCGGCGCCGGGGCCCCAGGCCTCGGCGTGGATCGCTCCGTCCGCTGCCGCGACCCTGAGGGTGGCGGGGCCCTGCGGGGTCTGGGCGCCCTTCCAGACGGAGCCGTCGGGGGTGGTGCGGAAGGTGGGGTCGGCGGGGCCGCGCCTGAGGGGGCCGAGGGTGAGGCCGAGGTCCACGGGTCCCTCGGGGGTCCACACCCGGGCCTTGGCCGCCCCGGACCCCACCGTCCGGCCCTGCCCTGCGGGGACGTGGGTGCGGCCGCCGCGGACGGCGGTGCGGGTGAGGGGGTCGAAGCGGCCGGCCATGCCTCTGAGCGTAGCCCGCCGCACCGCCGGGGTCGGTCCCCCGCAGCCCGCGCTGACCCCGCCGGGGCCGGGCGCTGTCCCTGCGGGGTCGGGGTGGTGCTGGCGCGTCCCGCGGCCCGCGCTGACCCCGCCGGGGCCGGGTGTGCGGCGGGGTGCCCCCGCAGGGCGTCGAACGCAACCGCCCTCCGCCCTCCGCCCTCCGGCCCCGTGGAAACGTCCGACGGCCGAGGAGGTGCCCCGCCGCGCGCCCGGCCCCGGCGGCCCCTGTGCGTGCGGGCCGCTGCGCGGGGCCTTCCCCCACCCCGCCCCTTCCCGGCGTACCGAATCTGCGGCTCCGCCGCGTGGGGGGCTCCGCCCCCAGACCCCGGTCCTCAAACGCCGGACGGGCTGGAGGGTGCGGCGGGGCTGCGGTCGACCGCCGGGGGCTACGGGCGGCCCTGGAGTTTGGCCGAGGTTGTGCGGGTCGGGGGGAGTTGGTCGTACAGCCGCTTGCCCGGGCATTCCGTGGCGAAGCCGTCCCGGTGGCCCGAGATGACGTTCAGCCTGACCGACTGGCCCTTCGGGAAGCGGTTGCCGCCGCCGGACTTCAGGGTCGTCTTCGCCCGCGGGTCCGCGCCGAAGAGGCCCAGCTTCCAGGCCGTGAGGCCGGCCACCGCGTCGAGGGCGGCCTTCGGCGGGCTCGTGGAGGTGAACGTGCCGATGACGGCGATGCCCATGCTGTCGGTGTTGAAGCCCATGGTGTGCGCGCCCATCACCGGCTTGGACACCCCGCCCGCGCGGCCCTCGTACACCGTGCCGCACTTGTCGACGGCGAAGTTGTAGCCGATGTCGCGCCAGCCGCTGCTGACCACGTGGTAGCGGTACAGGCTGCGCAGCACCGCCGGAGCGTCCTTGCAGGCGTAGTTGTTGCCGGAGGCGCTGTGGTGGACGAAGGCCGCCTTGACGGTGTTCGTGTAGACGAAGCCGGGCTCGCGCAGGCTCTCGTCCGCTCCCCATCCCCTGCGGGTGACGATCCGCGGGCGCGGGCCGACGTAGGCCGCGGCGGCCTCGGACAGGTCGCCGTCGCTGGCGAAGACCGCGTCGGCGGTGGAGTCGGCCTTGTTCAGGGCGGAGATCTCGTTCGCGCCGAGCGGGGCGTGCGGGACGTTCGCGGCGGAGGACTCGGCCATCTCCATCGTCATGCCCGGCACCACCACCTCGCCCTTGTCGTCGCCGGCGGGGCGGCCGTTCTTGCCGTCGGGGCCCGTGCCGGGTGCGGACAGGCCCGGGTCGACCAGTTCGATGCGCAGGCCCGAGGGCAGCCGGGCGCCGGGGGCGCGGGTGGTGGTCCCGGCGCCCGGTTCCGCCTGGACGCGCACCTCCACGCCGTCGGACTCGCCGACCCACAGGGGGGCGGTGGCGCCGCGGATGCGGCCGGATCCGCGCTCGACCGCGTCGGGGTCGGCGGCGTGTTCGCCGTTGTGGGTCTCGACGTCCTGCCAGTCGGACCAGGCAGCGGTGGCCGTGGAGCGGGTGCGGACCTGGACCCGGCCGTGGAGCTGGGTGGTGACGTCGTCCCACACGACGCCGACCAGCGAGAACGTCTTGACGTCGCGTGCGGCCAGGCCACGGGTCTCGGGGAGGCGGGGCGAGGCGCTCATGCCGGGGACACCGGGGCTGCGGTCCGAGGCGGCCGGCCCGATGGGCGCGAGCGGCAGCGACTGGGTGGACCCGGCGGGGGTGACGGGTGCGGCGGCCGCGTCCGGGGACACGGCCGCCAGGGCCGGAGTGGGGAGCACGAGGGGCAGGGCCAGGGCGGCTGCCGTCGCGACGCCGATCGAGGAAGCAAGGAATCCACGCATGAAAAGGATGTTGGGCACGCTCACCATCCGGCGCCATCCGAGAACTGACGCCCCGTCCGATGGGGCTCGTACGGCACTCCCTCGTACGGTGGATCGGGGAACGGCCGTACGGGGGAAGGCCCCGCGTACGCTTCGGTGCGTGAACTCCACTGACCGCACCCCTGCCGACCTGCTGCGATCTGCGCTCGCCGCCGATCCGGGCCGCCCGCTCGTCACGTTCTACGACGACGCCACGGGCGAGCGCGTCGAATTGTCCGTGGCCACCTTCGCCAATTGGGTGGCCAAGACCTCGAATCTGCTCCAGGGCGACCTGGGCGCCGAGCCCGGCGACCGCCTGGCGCTGCTGCTCCCGGCGCACTGGCAGAGCGCCGTGTGGCTGCTCGCCTGTGCGTCGGTCGGTGTCGTCGCCGAGGTCGGGGGCGATCCGGCCGGCGCCGACCTGGTGGTGAGCGGGCCCGACTCGCTGGAGGAGGCGCGGGCCTGTTCCGGCGAGCGCGTGGCCCTGGCGCTGCGGCCGCTGGGCGGGAGGTTCCCGCAGCCGCCGGCCGGGTTCGCCGACTACGCGGTGGAGGTGCCGGGGCAGGGCGACCGGTTCGCGCCGTTCGCCCCCGTCGACGCGGACGGCCCGGGCCTGGTCGTCGGCGGCGAGGAGCTCTCGTACGCGGAGCTGACCGCGCGGGCCCGCGAGGACGCGGTGAAGCTCGGCCTCGGTACGGGTTCGCGGGTGCTGACCGGGCTCGGCTACGACACCTGGGACGGGCTGTCGGCCGGGCTGTACGCGGCGCTGGCCTCGGGCGGGTCCGTGGTGCTGTGCCGGAACCTGGACCGGCTGTCCGAGCAGGCGCTGGCCCAGCGGGTCGAGAGCGAGCGCGTCACCCACACGCTGTAGGCCGTCACCCGCAGGGCGGGACGGCGGCCCCGGGCGATCTGTCACCCACATGGCCCTAGACACGCCCCTGCCCCCAGGCTGCCGAGGCGGCCCGGGGGCAGGATCGGCAGTGGCCGTGCTCACCCGTACGGCTGGTTGTCGCAACGGCGAGGGGACGGACGCCCGTGACGGACAGCGCAGGCATACCGGGCGGGACCGGAGCTTCCGGGAACGGCCCGGAGGCTCCGCAGGGCCGGGGTGCGGGCCGCGGCCCGGGCCGCGGTCGCAGGCGCCGGCTGCTCCGCTGGGCGGGTCTCGGGCTGGTGCTCCTGGTGCTGGCGGGCACGGCCACCGGCTGGTGGCTCTACAACAAGCTCGACGGGAACATCACCGAGGACACCTCGGCCGCCGCCGAGCTGCGGCGCTACGAGCGCGAGCGTCCGGCGCACCTGACGACCGGCTCCCAGAACATCCTGCTGATCGGCTCCGACTCGCGCTCGGGCAAGGACAACGCCCGCTACGGACAGGACCAGGGCACCCAGCGCTCGGACACCACGATCCTGCTGCACCTGCCCGCGGACCGGAAGAGCGCGACCGCGGTGTCGATACCCCGGGACCTGATGACGGACATCCCCGCCTGCCTGACGGCGGACGGCACCCGCACCAGTGAGCAGTTCGCGCAGTTCAACTGGGCCTTCCAATGGGGCGGGGCCGCCTGCACGATCCGTACGGTGGAGAAGCTGACCGGGATCCGCGTCGACCACCACATGGTGATCGACTTCGGCGGGTTCAAGCAGATGGTCGACGCGATCGGCGGGGTGGAGGTCTGCCTCAAGCGCCCGATGGACGACGCCGAGGCCCATCTGAAGCTGCCCGCCGGGCGGCAGACCCTGCGGGGCGAGAAGGCGCTCGGCTACGTCAGGGCCCGCTACAGCCTGGGCAACGGCAGCGACACGGAACGGATGGAGCGGCAGCAGCAGTTCCTCGGCTCGCTGGTCAAGAAGGTGCAG
The DNA here is from genome assembly GCF_044541755.1 of Streptomyces sp. NPDC085524. Taxonomy (NCBI): domain Bacteria; kingdom Bacillati; phylum Actinomycetota; class Actinomycetes; order Kitasatosporales; family Streptomycetaceae; genus Streptomyces; species Streptomyces sp. NPDC085524. Next base: position 49,814 of record NZ_JBITTH010000037.1, on the reverse strand, counting down.
AGCAACGGGGTCCTGCTCAATCCGGCCCGGCTGTACCCGCTGCTGGACGCGGCGACCTCCTCGGTGACCACGGACCCGGGGCTGGCCTCGCTCCGCGGACTGTACGAACTCGTACGGGGCGTACGGGACATACCGACCGATCAGGTCAAGTTCCTGACCGTGCCCCGCCGTCCGTACGCGGCCGATCCGAACCGGGACGAGCTCATCCAGACGGACGCCGCCCGGCTGTTCCAGCAGCTGCGCGCGGACCAGCCGGTGACGATCACCCCTCCGAAGCCGGAGGCCACGGCGGGCACCGGGGACGGGACCGGGAGCAGGGACGGGAACGAGCCTGCGGATGCCGCCGGAAGCCGGTCGGCCACGGAGCCGGCCGACGAGGGAACCGGGGCCGCGCCCACACCCGTCCCCACCTTCACGGGGACGACGGCGGGCACCGCCGACTGCCGGTAAAGCAATCCCAAAAGCCGGTGACCGAACCGAGCGGGATGGGGTTTTCGCCCCGTTATAAGGGCAGTGGAATTCATCACCAGCATGGTTTGCAGTCGAACCTGACGGATAAGGTGAGCGATCCGGTGCCCCGGCCGGACCAGAGGCCGGGCACCTGCAGCCGGACGTTGACCGGGCGCCTTGGGGGAGGCGCCTCGCGAGGCACCGACGGAGGATTCGAGCAACCGTGGATGCGCAAAGCCGTGGGCGGGCCGACGAGATCGACCCCGCAGACCAGTGGGTACTGAACCCCCGCACCGGCCACTACGAACTGCGACCGGGCGACTCCGCACCGCAGCAGCGGACCGGAATCTCCGCCCCCCGCAGATCCCGCACGGCCCCGGCACGCCCCGAGCCCGGCACCTCCCCCTCGGTACCGCAGCCCCGGCGCGGCGACGCTCCCCCCGGGGGCCGGCGCGGCGGCCGCTCCCGCAAGGGAGGCGGCGGAGGCGCTCGCCGCAAGAAGGCCCTGCTCATCACGAGCGGGACGCTGGCGCTGCTGCTGGTCGGCGGCGCCACGGCGGGCTACCTGTACTACAACCACCTGAACGGCAACCTCAACGTCACCGACATCGCGGGTGCCGGCACGGGCGGCTTCAAGAAGGACCAGGCGATCAACATCCTGGTCATCGGCACCGACAAGCGCAGCGGCGCCGGCAACGAGGGCTACGGGGACAAGGACAGCGTCGGCCACGCCGACACCACGATCCTGTTCCACATCGCCAAGGACCGCAGCAACGCCACCGCGCTGTCCATCCCGCGCGACCTGATCACCGACATCCCGAACTGCCCGACGAAGCAGCCCGACGGGACGACCAAGGAGATCCGCGGCACGAAGGGCACGCGCTTCAACACCAGCCTGGGCCAGGAGGGCCGCGACGCGGGCTGCACGATGCGCACGGTGAAGGACCTCACCGGCATAGAGGTCGACAACTTCATGATGGTCGACTTCAACGCCGTGAAGACGCTGAGCACGGCGGTCGGCGGGGTGCCCGTCTGCGTGGAGAAGGCCGTCGACGACAAGGACTCCAAGCTGAAGCTCGACAAGGGCGAGCACCGGCTGCAGGGCGAGGAGGCGCTGGCCTTCGTACGGACCCGGCACGCCTTCGGCAACGAGAGCGACCTGGACCGCATCAAGACCCAGCAGCAGTTCCTCGGCTCGATGATGCGCGAGATGAAGTCGAAGGAAACGCTGACCAGTCCGAAGAAGTTCTTCTCCCTCGCGGAGGCGGCCACCAAGTCGCTGACCGTGGACCAGGGTTTGGGGTCCATCAAGAAACTCACCGACCTCGCGGGCGAGTTGAAGGACATCGACCTCAAGAACATCACCTTCACCACCCTGCCCGTGCTGGACAACCCGGCCGAGAAGGTCAAGGCGACCGTCGTCGTCAACCCGGCCCTGGCCGACCCGTTGTTGCAGATGATCCGGGGGGACGTCTCGCTCACCGAGGTCGAGAAGAAGGAGCAGGCCTCGAAGGAGGCCGCCGACGCGGAGGCGAAGGCCAAGCAGGACGCACTGCTCCAAGGGAACCGGTCGACCGCCGGTGACATCAGAGTGGATGTGTACAACGGTGGCGGACCCAAGGGCGCAGCGTCCACGACGCTGAACTGGCTGCAGAACACGAAGGGCGTGGTCAAGGCGAGCAACGTGGGCAACGCGCCCGCGAAGGTCGGCGCCACGCAGTTGGAGTACGCCCCCAACCAGGCCGACCAGGCCCGGGCGCTGGCGGACATGATGGGGCTGCCCGCCACCGCCATGAAGATGGGCACGGCCGACGCGTCCGCCAGGACGCCGATGAAGCTGACCCTGGGGCCGGACTTCCAGCAGCCGGGCGCACCGCTGGCGCCCGCCGCTCCGCAGCAGCTGCCGGAAGACGTGCAGCAGGCACAGGCCGACAAGGCCGTCTGCGCCAAATAGCGGGCGGTAGCAGGTAGTACCGGCACAACGCCGAGCAATCAGGATCTTCTAGGGGGAACACGTGAGGCAGAGCAGCGTGCGGGGGGAGGGGGCGGCCGCCCAGTCCGCCGGTGACATATCCGGCGGAGGGGCGGGCCCGTCCGGCACGGTGCCCCCACCACGGGGCGGCTCGCGCAGAAACCGCCGTGCGGCCGGCGGCATGGGCTCCAGGCGGGGCCGCCGGCGCGTGCTGCGCTGGGTCTCCTCCGTGCTCGCCTTCCTCATACTCGGGACGGCGGCGGCCGGATACCTGTACTACCGCCACCTCAACGGCAGCATCAGGACCGATGCGCTGAACCTCGGTGAGAACAAGCTGGGCGGCTCCAAGCCGAACGCCTTCGGGCAGACCCCGCTGAACATCCTCCTCATCGGCTCGGACGCCCGCAACGACGAGGCGAACCAGGCCCTCGGCGGGGCCACGGAAACCTTCGGCGGCCCGCCCCTCGCGGACGTGCAGATGCTGCTGCACCTGTCCGCGGACCGCAGCAACATGTCCGTGGTGTCGATGCCGCGCGACACCCTGCTGAAGATGCCCAAGTGCACCGAGCCGAACGGCAAGGTGCACCCGGAGAGCAAGGGGCTCGTCCAGACGAACGAGTCCCTCGGCCGCGGCGGCCCGGGCTGCACCGTCGCAGCCTGGACCGAGCTGACGAAGATACCCATCGATCACTTCATGATGATCGACTTCAAGGGCGTGGTCTCGATGGCCGACGCCATCGGCGGCGTCCCGGTCTGCGTCGAGCAGAACGTGCACTCCCGGACCCGTGACGGCAAGGGATCCGGCCTGAAGCTGCCGAAGGGCACGACGCGGATCCAGGGCGAGCAGGCCCTGCAGTGGCTGCGCACCCGCTACGGGTTCGAGGACGGCACCGACATCGGCCGCACCCACGCCCAGCACCAGTACATGAGCTCGCTGTCCCGGGAGTTCCGCAAGAACGCCAAGCTCAGCAACCCGCTGATGCTCAACAGCCTGGCGAAGGCCGCGATCGACGCCATGATCGTGGACCCGAGCCTGAACAAGATCGACAGACTGTACGACCTCAGCATGGAGCTCAAGAAGGTTCCCCCGAACCGGATCACCATGACCACCATGCCGTGGGTGTACAGCACCCGCGAGGAGGGCCGGGTCGAGCCCGAGCCGGGCGCGGCCGAGGCCGTGTTCAAGATGGTCCGCGACGACGTACCGCTCGACTTCAAGGGCTCCGACGCCCCGGCGGCCGGCGCCGCCCCCTCGCCGGGCGCCTCCGCGGCCCCGACCGCACCCGCCGCCGCGACCACGGCCCCTGCCTCGGCCTCGGCACCCGCGAAGATCGCGGTCTCCGTCCGCAACGCCACCAACGGCAAGGACGGCGCCCAGGCCAAGGTGAAGAACCGGGCGGGCGAGGTCGCCTCGCTGCTGATCCGCAAGGGCTTCACCAAGACCTCCTCCGACACCGCGGCCTCGACCTCGGGCGAGGACACCACCGTGGTCCGCTTCGCCGACGACGCCCAGGCGGCCGACGCCGCAGTCGTCGCCACGGCGCTGGGCCTGCCGGCCTCCTCGGTGGAGAAGTCCGACCAGGTCTCCGGCATCACCCTGTTCGTCGGCAAGGACTGGCGGACCGGTGACGCCCCGGCCCCGCCGCCGCCCGCACCGACCGCACTGCCGACCTCGGCCCACGCCCTCAACGGCGACAACGAGGGCGCCTGCATGCCGATCCAGCCGGGCTTCACCTGGTAGGTCCGTACGCATGGAGAAGGGGGCCGGTGCTGTCGCACCGGACCCCCTCTTCGTGTGCCGGACCGCGCGGACCGCGCCTCAGACCTGCGAGGAGTCCCGCCGGACCGCCGGACGGCGGCTCGCGATGACCTTGTTCGCCAGCGAGCGGGGGCTCGTCAGGAAGCCGAAGCCCCAGCACAGGTGCATCGTCGCCAGGGCGACGGGGATCTGCGCCCGGGCCTTCAGCGACAGGCCCTTGCCCGCCGGGATCGAGCCCGCGACGATCGCCGCGAGGTAGCCGGCGGGCACGGCGAAGCCCAGCGGGTTGACCGCCACGCCCACGACCACGCCCGCGGCCAGGGCGCAGACCAGGGTCGGCGGGGCCAGGTAGCGCGGGTTGATGGAGCCGGCGTGGTACCGGGCCACGACGTGGCGCCAGCGCCCGTAGTCCTTGTACTGCTTGGCCAGCGCCTTGACGGAGCGCCGCGGGCGGTACTGGACCTTCAGCTCCGGGGAGAACCAGATCAGACCCCCGGCCTCGCGGATGCGGAAGTTCAGCTCCCAGTCCTGGGCGCGGATGAACTCCTCGTTGTATCCGCCCTGCTGCTCCAGCGCCTCGCGGCGGAAGACACCCAGGTAGACGGTCTCGGCAGGGCCCGCCTGGCCGCCCGTGTGGAACGGCGCGTTGCCCACGCCGATCTTCGAGGTCATCGCGGCGGCGACGGCGTCTTCCCAGCCGTTCTGGCCCTCGGCGTGCATGATGCCGCCGACGTTCTGCGCACCGGTCTCCTCCAGGAGGCGGACCGCGGTGGCGATGTAGTTCGGCGAGAGCATGCCGTGGCCGTCGACGCGTACCACGATCGGGTGGCGCGAGGCCTTGATGGCGGCGTTGAGCGCCGCCGGGGTCCGTCCGGTGGGGTTGGGGACGGTGTGGACTCGGGGATCCTCGGCGACGAGTTCGGCGGCGATCTCGTCGGTGCGGTCCGTGGACGGCCCGAGGGCGATCACCACCTCCATCTCGCCCGCGTACTCCTGTTCCAGGATGTGGCGGACGGAATCGCGGAGGTAGTGCTCCTCGTTGAGCACCGGCATGATCACCGAGACTGCGGGCTGCTGGGCGGGCATGTGGTCCTTCAAGGTCGGGTATCGGTGTCACGTTACCGCGTACGGGGGAACCGGGTGCGCGCCGAGTGAGCGGTACGGACAGAGGCTGATCGTATGGGCCTACTGTTCTGGCGGATCAGCCGAAGCTTCGACGCCCTAGCCGACCGTTCTCCTGCTGCCTCGCGGAGGTGTCCACCGTGCCCCACCCGCACCGTCCCCCCCGTCCCGCCGGGCCGCGCCCGGCGCAGCGCGCACGGCGCCGGGGCGGCGACCGGCCCCGGTGGGGGGTGCGGGTCGCGGCCGGGCTGGCGGTGGTCGTGCTGGGCTCCGGAGCCGTCGGGCACGCCGTGATGACCGGCCTGGACACCGGGATCGAGCGCGTGGACCCGTTCAAGGACATGAAGAACCGCCCGCAGGCCGGGCACGGCCTGAACTTCCTCCTGGTGGGCACCGACGGCCGGGACAAGATCACCCCCGAGGAGAAGCGCGAGTACCACCTGGGCGGGGCGCCCTGCCACTGCACGGACACGATCATGCTCGTGCACCTCTCGGCGGACCGGGAGCGGGCCAGCGTGATCAGCCTGCCCCGCGACAGCTACGCGGAGGTGCCCGCGCACCGGGACCTGAACAGCGGCAACGACCACAAGGCCCACCCCGTGAAGCTGAACGCGGCCTACGCGGAGGGCGGGCCCCAGCTGACCGTGCGGACCGTCGAGGCCATGACCCGGGTGAAGATCGACCACTACCTGGAGGTCGACTTCACCAGCTTCATGAAGACCGTCGACGCGATGGGCGGCGTGGAGATCTGCACCGCCAAGACCATGCGCGACCCGAACACCGGCCTGGAGCTGCTCCCCGGCACCCACCGGCTCACCGGCGGACAGGCCCTGCAGTACGTGCGCTCGCGCCATGTGGACGGGGCCTCCGACCTCGGCCGGATGCAGCGCCAGCAGCGGTTCATCGCGGCGCTGATCAAGCAGGCGACCGGCGGCGGGGTGCTGCTGAACCCGGTGAAGTTCAAGGAGGTCAGCTCGACCCTGCTCGGCTCCGTCCGGGCCGACAAGGGCTTCGGCTCGGAGCAGATGCTCGCGCTCGGGCAGGCGATGCGGGACTTCACCCCTTCCTCCTCGGAGTTCGCCTCGGTGCCGATCGGCGACGCCTCCTTCCCCGTCAAGGGGATCGGCTCCACCGTGAAGTGGGACGAGCCGAAGGCGGCCAAGCTCTTCGAGGCGCTGCGCGAGGACCGGGCCCTGGCGCCGGCCCGGCCCGGGAAGGCCGCGGGCGCAGGCGCGGCCGCCGCCGACCGGCCGACGACGGTTCCGGTGGACGTGCCGCCGCAGCAGATCCGGGTCCAGGTGGAGAACGGGACCCGGATCGACGGACTGGGCGGACGGGTCGACGCCGCACTGCGCGCCACCGGCTTCGACACCACCGGGGCCCCGGTGGGCGGCGCCAGCCGCGAGGTCCGGCGCACGGTGGTCACGTACGACCCGCGCTGGGACCGCTCCGCCCGGTCGGTCTCCACGGCGCTGCCCGGCAGCGAGCTGCGGGCGGTGCCGGGCCAGGGGCGGACGGTGCTGGTCATCGCGGGCGCGGACTACCGCAAGGTGGTGCCGGTGCGGGCGGAGGACCCGTACCAGGGCGGCGCGGCCGGGGTGGTCACCGGGGACCAGGTGGTCTGCGGGCGATAGCGCGGGGCCGGCGGCCCGGCCCGGTCTCCCGGCCGTGCGGCCGGCCGGGGCCGGTCCGGTCGGCCTCCCGGCCCGGCGGTCAGTCGTCGAAGCCCTGGGCGGCCCGCTCCTCGCGCAGTGCCCGGATCGCCTGGCGGCGGGCCAGCCGGTGGGTGCGGCGGATCTGGGCCTCCTGGTAGCGCCGCTCGTCCTGCTCCGTCTCCGGCAGGACGGGCGGGACCGGCCGGGGCTTGCCCTCGGCGTCCACGGCCGCGAAGACGAGGTAGGCGGTGCCCACCTGGGTGGCGGGGGTGGACTCGTTCCACCGCTCCGCGAGGACCCGTACGCCGATCTCCATGGAGGAGCGGCCGGTCCAGTTGCACTGGGCCTTCACGTGGACGAGGTCGCCGACGCGCACGGGCGCGAGGAAGACCATCTCGTCCATGGAGGCGGTGACGGCCGGCCCGCCGGAGTGGCGGCCGGCCACGGCACCCGCAGCGTCGTCCACCAGCTTCATGATCACTCCACCGTGCACCGTGCCCAGGAGGTTGGTGTCGTTGGCGGTCATGATGTGGCTGAGGGTCGTACGGGAGGCCGCGGTCGGCTTCCCGGGCAGCTCGCCCGGTATCTGAGTCATACGGACACCTTAGATCCGTACCGGAGGCATCAGCTCTGCAACAGCACCGGTACGGAAGGTCCCCCGGGCTGTTGGACGACCCGCCCGAGCAGGCATTCTTGGGCGCATGAATGACTGGCCAGAAGGTCGTGACGGCGGGTACGGACGCGGCAGCGAGCAGCCGCAGCCCGAGGGTGCCCAGCGGATGCGCCACATCCAGCGGCAGCAGCCGCAGCAGCCGCCCCAGCCTCAGCGACCCCCGCAGAGCCCCCCGGCGCCCCGGCGCCCCGCGCAGCCCGTACGTCCCTCCGTGCCCCCGCAGGGGGCGCAGAGCCACGACACGTACGACGGCTACGACAGCGGCTACAACACCGGCCAGGTCTACGGCACCCCTGCGGGCGGCGGCCAGGGCGACTCAGGACGCCCGGGCGGCCCCGGAGGCCCCGGCGGCCCCGGCGGCCCGGGACAGCGGCCTGCGGGTCCCGCGCCGGACTGGCGCAAGCGGATCAAGGTCGGCTCGATCGTGCTGGTCTCCGCTCTGCTGGTGACCGGCGTCTCCACGTACTTCTGGGCCGACTCCAAGGTGCGCCGCGAGGTGGACCTCTCCAAGGTCATCGAGCGCCCCAAGGAGGGCGACTGCACGACCTACCTGATCGTGGGCTCCGACAGCCGCGAGGGCATGTCCGACGAGGAGAAGAAGAAGCTCCACACGGGCTCCGCCGAAGGCAAGCGCACGGACTCGATGATGATCCTGGCGAAGTGCTCCAGCGGGAACACGATGGTCTCGCTGCCCCGCGACTCGGACGTGGAGATCCCCTCCTTCGTCGGCTCGCAGTCCGGCAAGAAGTACGCGGGCACGGGCAAGCGCACCAAGCTGAACGCGGCGTACGCGGAGGACGGACCCGAGCTGCTCGTGCGGACCGTGGAGTTCAACACCGGCCTGCGCATCGACCACTACGCGGAGATCGGCTTCGCCGGCTTCGCGAACATCGTGGACTCGCTCGGCGGCGTCGAGCTCGACATCGAGCAGGGCTTCAAGGACGAGAAGTCGGGCGCCGACTTCAAGGCGGGCAAGCAGACGCTGAACGGCGAGCAGTCCCTGGCCTTCGTCCGGACCCGGTACGCCTTCGCGGAGTCGGACCTCCAGCGGACGAAGAACCAGCAGAAGTTCCTGTCGGCGCTCGCCAACCAGGCGGCGACCCCGACCACGGTCCTCAACCCGTTCAAGCTCTACCCGCTGATGGGCGCGGGCCTGGACACGCTGATCGTGGACAAGGACATGGGCCTGTACGACATGGGCCAGATGTTCTTCGCGATGAAGGGCGTCAACGGCGGCGACGGCGTGTCGATGAACATGCCGATCTCCGGCCAGCGCGGCGGCAACCTCGTCTGGGACAAGGCGAAGGTGCAGCAGCTGGTCAAGCAGATCCAGAACGACGAGAAGGTCACCGTCCGCGGGAACTGAGCGGGCGGCGAGCAGGCGGGCGGGCGGGCGGGCCACTGGCCGGCCCGCCCGCTGCCGTCAGGCGTCCGGGGAGAAGCGGATCGCGGCCGCGGGCAGCCGGGCCCCGCACCACACGCGGGCGCCGGTGCGCAGCTCGTTGTCCGCGCCCACGAGGGCGTCGTCGCCGACGACGGTGCCCTCCAGCACGGTCCGCGCGCCCACGCCGGCGCGGGCGCCGATGAGGCTGGCGTGCACCTGGGCGTCCGCCTCGATGACGGCGCCGTCGAGCACGATGCACCCGTCGACGACCGCGCCGGCCTCGATGCGGGCGCCGGCGCCGACGACGGTGCCTCCCGACAGCTTGGCTCCGGCCGCCACCTGGGCGCCGGGAAGCACGAGGGACTCGCCGCGGCGGCCGGGGACGGCCGGGGAGGGGACGACGCCGCGGACCAGGTCGGCGGAGGCCTGGATGATCGACTCGGGCTTGCCGAGGTCCATCCAGTACGAGTTCTCCGTGACGCCGTGCAGCCTGCTGCCGGAGGCGAGCAGACCGGGGAAGGTCTCGCGCTCGACGGAGACCGGCCGGCCGGCCGGGATGGAGTCGATCACGCTGCGGCGGAAGACGTAGCAGCCGGCGTTGATCTGGTCGGTGATGATCTCTTCGGGCGTCTGCGGCTTCTCGGTGAAGGCCAGCACCCGCCCGTCGGCGTCGGTGGGGACCAGGCCGAAGGCACGGGGGTCCTCCACCCGCACCAGGTGCAGGGAGACGTCGGCGTCGGCCGCCTTGTGCGATTCGACGAGTCCGGCGATGTCCAGGCCCGTGAGGATGTCCCCGTTGAAGACGAGGACGGAGGAGTCCGGGCCGCCCGTGAGCAGCTGCGCCGCGTTGCGGATGGCGCCGCCCGTGCCGAGGGGCTCGTCCTCGACGACGTACTCCAGGTGGATGCCGAAGTCGGATCCGTCGCCGAAGTAGGGCTCGAAGACCTCTGCCAGGTAGCAGGTGGCCATCACGATGTGGGTGACACCGGCGGCGGCAGCCCTGGCTATCTGGTGGGCGAGGAAGGGGACGCCCGCCGTGGGGACCATCGGCTTCGGCGTGTTGACCGTCACCGGGCGCAGCCGCGTCCCCTGCCCCCCGACCAGCAGGATCGCTTCCGTCATTACGTTCTCCCCACCCGATTACTACGTACGAAGGCCCAAATTTAGCCCATCCGAGTCGCACGTCGGTGCGGGAGGAGGGCGGGTCGCGGGAGCGCCTCCACCCGGACAGCCCCCGTGCCCGGCGTGTCATGAAATGGCGGGGCAACCCAGTCGATCTTGGCTCCTACGATCCTTGGCGCGGGTCCGCGGACGCTCTGCGCCGGGGAAGGACCGCCACCACCCTCCGGCACCACGAGAAGGAGTCGTCCGCATGCTCGCTCCGATCGCCTCCCCCCGAAGTCCGCGAAGTCTGCCAGGACTGCAGAGTCTGCGGAGTCTGCGCAGAAGGCTCCGGCCGGCCTGTACGGCGACGGCCGCCGCAGTGGCGCTCGTGGTCGCCGGACCTGGCATGGCCCTGGGGGCACCGGGCGATCTGGACCCGACGTTCGGCGGGGGCGACGGGAAGGTCATCACCGACCTCCCCTACTACGAGGACAGCCCGGACATGGTCCTCCAGCCCGACGGCAAGATCCTCACCGTCGGGACCCTGACACCGGCCGAGGGCGGCGACCCCGCCTTCTCGCTGGTCCGCTACAACCCCGACGGCTCCCCGGACACCGCCTTCGGCGACGGCGGCGCGGTGGCGACGACCATCAGCTCCGGTGACTCGGGGCAGGCGGTGGCCCTCCAGGCCGACGGGAAGATCGTCGTGGCCGGGTCCACCCTCGTCGAGCAGAACGGCACCGCCTGGAGCCAGTTCACGCTGCTGCGCTACCTCCCGAACGGCGCCCTGGACACGGCCTTCGGCAACGCCGGCCGGGTGTTCCCCGACTTCGGCCAGGGCTCCTCGGGGAGCGCGGTGCGGGTGCTGTCCAACGGCAGGATCCTCGCCGCCGGAGCGGGTCAGGGCGGCTTCGCACTGGCGCGCCTGCTGCCCGACGGCAGCCCGGACAACACCTTCGGCGGCGGGGACGGCCGGGTGGCGACCCCGTTCCCGCTCGGCGCATCGGTCCAGGACCTGGCGCTGCAGTCCGACGGGAGGATCGTCGCCGTGGGCACGGCCTCGTACGCGTCCCCCGCCTTCAGCACCGACGTGGCGCTGGCCCGCTACACCCCGGACGGCAGCCCCGACACCAGCTTCGACGGCGACGGGCAGCTGCTCCTCGACTGGGGAACCTCCATCGACGCCGCGAACGGCGTGGTGCTGCAGGCGGACAACAAGATCGTCGTGTCCGGCTACAGCTCGGAGGGGTTCACGACGGCCCGCTTCAACACCAACGGCACCCCGGACACCGCCTTCGGCGGTGACGGCCGGGTGGGCGTCTCCTTCGAGGCGGGCACCGGCATCGCCAACGACGTGGCGCTCCAGCCGGACGGCAGGATCGTCGCCGCGGGAGGCGGGGCCGGGACCGGTGACCCGCACGACTTCGCGGTGGTCCGGTACAACACCGACGGCAGCCTGGACACCACCTTCAGCGGCGACGGCAAGGTGACCACCGACGTGGGCCCCTTCTACGAGGACGACTGGGAGCAGGGCCAGGCCCTCGCCGTCCAGCCGGACGGCAAGCTGGTCGTGGCCGGCGTCACGGAGGACGGCACGGCGCGCGGTGTGGTCCGTTACGAGGTCTCCGGAAGCACCCCGCCCCCGCCCGTGTCGGCGGACCTGTCGGTGACGAAGACGGGCTCCCCCGCCACGGTCGCCCTCGGCGACTCCGCGACGTACACGGTCCGCGTGACCAACAACAGCACCACGACCACCGCGACCGGAGTGCAGCTGACCGACGCCCTCACCGGAACCGGCAACGGCACGGTCCTCTCCGCCACCGCGGGCCAGGGCAGCTGCACCACCACCCCGTCCCAGGCCGTCTGCGCCCTCGGCAGCCTCGCTCCCGGCGCCACGGCCACGGTGACGGTCACCGCCGAACCCTCACGCGTCGGCAGCCTCACCGACACGGCGACGGCGAGCGCCACCACGACCGACCCGAACACCGCGAACAACACGGCGAGCGCCACCACGACCGTCACCAACACGCGGGGCTGCACGATCGTCGGCACCAGCGGCAACGACACCCTGAACGGCGGCTACGGGAACGACGTCATCTGCGCCCTCAGCGGCAACGACACCGTCAACGCCTCCTTCGGCAACGACACCGTCCACGCGGGCCCCGGCAACGACCGCGTCGACGGCGGCTACGGCGACGACAACCTGATCGGCGGCCCCGGCAGCGACAGCCTGACCGGCAACTTCGGCGCCGACCGCCTGAACACCGTCGACGGCGTCTCCGGCAACGACACCGCCAACGGCGGCTACAACACCGACGTCTGCACCACGGACACGGGCGACGTCCGCATCAGCTGCCCCTGACGGGCTCCCGCACGCGCACAGGACCCCCGGCGCCGTGCCGGGGGTCCTGTGCGCGTGCGTTACACCGGACCGTCAGGCCGCGAACGGGTTCGCGTGGCCGGGCAGCTGCTGGCCCGGGCGCAGGAACCGTGCGCGGCCGTGCTCGTCGCGGACCGGGACGAACCCGGCATCGGTCAGCCTCCGCGCGATCCGCTGCCGCCGTACGGCCCCGATCTTGAAGCCCCCGAACACGAACGCGGCCATCGCGGCGCCGCCGTACAGCGCGCCGAGCGGCATTCCGGCGATGAGGAGGACGACCGGCAGGGCCGCGCAGTACCCGGCCGCCATCAGCTGCTGCTTCTTGCCGGCGACCTGGGACATGGCGTCGAACTGGATGCGGTCCTTGGCCCGGGCGACTGCCTCCTCGGCCTCGGGAAGGGGCTTGAGGGAACCGGGCTGCATGCCCGGCACCGCCCCGCCGTTGCCTGCCTGCGGGTGGGCGGCGAGGGTGGCGGCCTCCCGGGCGCGCGCCTCGGGGCGCGGGTCGCGGTACATGAGGACCAGGACGAGCGCGTTCTTGTGCCCGGTCCGGCGCGTTTCGCCGTACTCGTAGCCGTACCGCTCTGCGACGTGGACCAGGGCGGCCGCGCGGCCGACGGAGGTCTCCGGGCCGATCCGGACCACGTCCTGACGGGCGATCTGCCCGAGGGTCTGCGCGACCGATCGTTCTGCGGACATCTTCTCTACCGCCCTGCACCACCGCTCCGACAATCCGACGGCGCACACACTAGCCATGCCGCCGCAACGCCGGAAGGCCCCGGCCGAAGCCGGGGCCTTCCTTATCCGTGCAGGTCAGAGCACGTACCGCCCGTTACGGGAGGTTGCGGGCCATGACGATCCGCTGGACCTGGTTCGTGCCTTCATAAATCTGCGTGATCTTCGCGTCGCGCATCATGCGCTCCACCGGGTAGTCACGGGTGTAGCCGTAGCCGCCGAGGAGCTGGACGGCGTCCGTGGTGACCTCCATGGCCACGTCGGAGGCGAAGCACTTGGCCGCGGCGCCGAGGTAGGTGAGGTCGGCGTCGCCGCGCTCCGAGGCTGCCGCGGCCTGGTAGGTCAGGGCGCGGGCGGCGGAGATCTTCATGGCCATGTCCGCGAGCATGAACTGGATGCCCTGGAAGTCGCCGATCGGCTTGCCGAACTGCTTGCGCTCCCGGACGTAGCCCTTGGCGTAGTCCAGGGCGCCCTGGGCGATGCCGAGGGCCTGGGCGGCGATGGTGATGCGGGTGTGGTCGAGGGTCTTCATCGCGGTGGCGAAGCCGGTGCCCTCGGCGCCGATCATGCGGTCGGCGGGGATGCGGACGTTGTCGAGGTAGACCTCGCGCGTCGGGGAGCCCTTGATGCCGAGCTTCTTCTCCGGGGCGCCGAAGGAGACGCCCTCGTCCGACTTCTCGACGACGAAGGCGCTGATGCCCTTCGAGCGCTTCTCCGGGTCGGTGACGGCCATGACCGTGTAGTACTCGGAGACGCCCGCGTTGGTGATCCAGCGCTTGACGCCGTTGAGGACCCAGAAGTCGCCGTCGCGGACCGCGCGGGTCTTCATGCCGGCCGCGTCCGAGCCGGCGTCCGGCTCGGAGAGGGCGTACGAGAACATCCCGTCGCCCTTGGCCAGCGGGCCGAGGTACTTCTTCTTCAGCTCCTCGGAGCCGGAGAGGATCACCGGCAGCGAGCCGAGCTTGTTGACGGCCGGGATCAGGGAGGAGGACGCGCACACGCGGGCGACCTCTTCGATGACGATCACGGTCGCGAGCGCGTCGGCACCGGCGCCGCCGTAGCTCTCCGGGACGTGGACGGCGTGCAGGTCGTTGGCGACCAGCGCGTCGTGGGCCTCCTGCGGGAAGCGGGACTCCTCGTCGACCGCGGCCGCGAACGGGAGGATCTTCGCCTCGGCGAGCGAGCGGACGGACTCGCGGAGCATGTCGTGCTCCTCGGCCGGACGGTACAGGTCGAAGTCGGCAGAACCCGCCAAGATCTCTCACTCCCCAAGGGTGACGCGTTACGCGGTGCGTGACGTGATGCGTTCGGTATGCGATTCGGTGATGCGATTCGCGATGCTAACTACCGTTAAGTAACCCAAGTTTAGTCGCCGCCGGCGGGGCAGCGGTATGGACGGCCCGCGTGAGCTGCGTGACAGCGGAGGGCCCACTGGGGACCGTCCCCCGCGGCGGGCCCGACTATGCTCAGTGGCCGCACACGGCCCCGCACCTCTGGAGCACCCATGGCCCCCCTCAGGATCACTGTGATCGGCACCGGTTACCTCGGCGCGACCCACGCCGCGGCGATGGCGGAGCTGGGGTTCGAAGTGCTGGGGCTCGACGTGGTGCCCGAGAAGATCGAGATGCTCGCGTCCGGCCGGGTGCCGATGTACGAACCCGGGCTGGAGGAACTGCTCGCCAAGCACGTGGCCGGGCTGCCGGGATCCACCGGGCGGCTGCGGTTCACGACCTCCTGGGAGGAGGTCGGGGAGTTCGGCGACGTCCACTTCGTGTGCGTGAACACCCCGCAGAAGCACGGGGAGTACGCGTGCGACATGTCGTACGTGGACGCGGCGATGGGCTCGCTCGCCCCGCACCTGACGCGGCCCGTGCTGGTGGTCGGCAAGTCGACCGTGCCGGTGGGCTCGGCGCAGCGGCTGGCGGAGAAGCTCGTGGAGCTGGCCCCGGCGGGCGCGGACGTGGAGCTGGCCTGGAACCCGGAGTTCCTGCGGGAGGGCTTCGCCGTGCAGGACACCCTGCACCCCGACCGGATCGTGATCGGCGTACAGGGCGAGCGCGGCGAGAAGGTGCTGCGCGAGGTGTACGCGACGCCCATGGGCGAGGGCAGCCCGCTGGTCGTCACCGACTTCCCGACCGCGGAGCTGGTCAAGACCGCCGCCAATTCCTTCCTCGCGACCAAGATCTCGTTCATCAACGCCATGGCCGAGGTGTGCGAGGCGGCCGGCGGTGACGTGGTCAAGCTGGCGGAGGCCATCGGCTACGACGAGCGGATCGGCGCGAAGTTCCTGCGGGCCGGCATCGGCTTCGGCGGCGGCTGCCTGCCGAAGGACATCCGCGCCTTCATGGCGCGGGCCGGCGAGCTGGGCGCCGACCAGGCGCTGACCTTCCTCCGGGAGGTCGACTCGATCAACATGCGCCGCCGCGGGCACATGGTCGAGCTGGCGCGGGAGGCCGTGGGCGGCTCGTTCCTGGGCAAGCGGGTGGCCGTGCTCGGCGCCACCTTCAAGCCGGACTCGGACGACGTACGGGACTCGCCCGCGCTCAACGTGGCCGGGCAGATCCACCTCCAGGGCGGGCAGGTGACCGTGTACGACCCCAAGGGGATGGAGAACGCCCGCCGCGTGTTCCCGACGCTCGGGTACGCGGACTCCGCGCTGGAGGCGGCGCGCGGGGCGGAGGTCGTACTGCACCTCACGGAGTGGCGCGAGTTCCGCGACCTCGACCCCGCGGAGCTGGGCGGCGTCGTCACGGACCGGCTGATCCTGGACGGCCGCAACGCGCTGGCCCCCGAGCGGTGGCGGGCGGCCGGGTGGACGTACCGGGCGATGGGACGCCCCCGAGCCTGACGCCCTGCGGGCGTGCCCCGCTTGGGTGCGCGCGTGCGGCGCCGTTGCCCTGCGGGCGTGCCCCGCTTGGGTGCGCGCGTGCGGCGCCGTTGCCCTGCGGGCATGCCCCGGGCCCCGCTCCTCAATCGCCGGAGGGGCTGGGGATGCCGCCCGTGGGGGTGGGGGTGCCGCCGGTGGGGGTGGGGGTGCCGCCGGGTTTGCCGGGTGGGGGGTTCGGGTCGCGGGCGCGGTACTTGCGCATTTTTTCGCGGCTGCCGCAGATCGACATCGAGCACCAGCGGCCGCGGCCCGCGGGGCTGCGGTCGTAGTACGCCCAGCGGCAGTCGTCCGCCGCGCAGGCCTTGAGGCGTGCCCAGGTGCCCGCGGCGGCTCCTTCCGCCAGGGCCTCGGCCGTCCGGGCCAGCAGGGTCGGGGCGCCCGTCGGCGCGAGGGACACGGCGCCCGAGGCGTCGATGCGCACGGCCAGCGGGGCCGCGGCGAGGAGGCGGTTCAGGCGGTCCTCGGCCCCGGGTCGCAGTTCGTGTCCCGCGTGCGCCAGCAGCGCGTCGCGCAGGGCCTCCCGCAGTTCCACCGCCTCGGCGAGGGCTTCCCCGGACAGGCCGAACTCTGCCGCGAGGCGGTCGTCGCCCGTGTCCACGCTCAGCGTGTTGACGAGGCTCTCCACCAGCGCGAGACCGCCGGGTGCCGGTGCGCGTCCACTCATGTCCTCGACGTTACCTCTTGGAAGGGAGCAGAGGTAACGCGTAGGCTTGCCGTTACCCGTACAAGGCGTTAACCGGTAACCGCTAGGAGAGACCCATGGCCTTCGCCAAGCTCGGCACCGTCGTCCTCGACTGTCCCGACCCGCTCGCCCTCGCCGCCTTCTACGCCGGCCTGCTCGGCGGCAGCCCCAGCGCCGAGGAGGACGGGAGCTGGGTCGACCTGGAAGGCCACGGGGGCACGCCGCTCGCGTTCCAGCTGGCGCCGGGGCACGTCGCGCCGGCCTGGCCCTCTGCCGAGGGCTCGCAGCAGTTCCACCTGGACCTGACCGTCGAGGACCTCGACGCCGCGGAGGAGCAGATCCTCGCCCTCGGGGCCAAGCCCCTGGACACGGAGGACCGGGGCCGCTCCTGGCGGGTCTACGCCGACCCGGCCGGGCACCCGGTCTGCCTCTGCGCCGGGTAGCTCTCGAGAAGACGGCCTAGTTGCGGCGGTGCTGGGCGGCCCGGGCCGTGAACTCCGCGTCGCGCAGGACCCGCTGGGCGTTGCCCCAGGTCAGCGCCGCGAGGTCGGCTTCCGACCAGCCCCGCTGGAGGAGCTCCGTAAGCAGTTTGGGGTAGCCCGAGGGGTCGGTGAGGCCGGTCGGGCGGGGGCTGCCCGGTTCGGAGCCGAAGCCGGCGCCGAGTCCGACACCGCCCGGGCCGGCGACGGCCCGTACGTGGTCGATGTGGTCGGCCACCGCGTGCAGGGAGTCCCCCGTGCGGGCGGTGTCGAAGGTGACCATGGCCAGGCCGTCGGCCTCCCGCAGGGCGAGCAGGACCTCGTCGGTCACGTTCCCGGGATGCGGGTTCAGTGCGGCCGCCCCCGTGTTGGAGACCACCACCGGGGCCTTGGAGGCTGCCGTGAGCCGGCAGGCCGCCTCGGGCTCGCAGCCGGCGAGGTCCAGCAGGATCGCGAGCCGGTTCGCCTCGCGGACCACCTGGTGGCCGAAGGCCGTCAGCTCCTCCGCCGCCCAGGGCGCTCCTGCGGGCGCGAGGATCCGTACGCCCAGCGTGTGGAAGGCGCGCAGCGCGCCGAGGGAGTCGGTGAGCGTGCTGCCGGGCACGGGGCCGAGGAACGAGGCGATGCGGCCGCGGTTGCGGGCGTCGGCCATGTCGTCGGCGCTGAGTGCGAGGAGCAGGCTGTCGGGGTAGCGGCGCATCAGGGCGAGCGCTACGTCGATCTGCTCCAGGGTCTCGGAGAGCACGGTGGCGGGCGGGCTGGCCGGGGGTACGAGGAGAGACCAGAACTGGGCGCCCACTCCCCCGGCGCGGAGCCTCGGGATGTCGGTGTCGACGCCGGCTTCCGGGGTGTCGATGTCGTGGAACGGGCTCTGGCGCAGGGTCCGGACGAGCGTGTTGCACCCGTCCGCGACGGGATGGACGGCCAGCAGCGCGGTGGCGCGGTCCAGCGCGCCGGCCGCGGGGGTGGTGGCGGGGGCCGGTGGGTCTTCGGCTCCGATGCCGACGGAGTGGGGTTCATCCTGCAGGTCGGCCATGGCGTTCGCTCCGGTCTCGGCGGCAGCAGGGGGAAGTGGTGCCACCGTGACACGCGGGGCGTGTGTGCCGCCCGGCGGGTGTGGCGTTCGGGTGGCCTTTGCCCTGGCCGGGCGGGACGGGGTGCCGCTGCCCTGGCCGGGCGGGTGCGGGGGCCGCTCCCCGCCCCGCCCTTTCTCCGTTTCCCGGGGCTCCGCCCCGGACCCCGCGCCTCGAACGCCGGTGAGGCTGGATTCGGCTGCGGCTGGATTGCCCGCAGGGCAAACCAACCCGTCCGGCGTTTGAGGACCCGGGGTCCGGGGGCGGAGCCCCCGCAGCGGTGCCGCGCCCGACGGCTCGTGCCTACAGCACCGCGTTGGACGGGCCGCGGGTCGTCGACAGGTCGCGGGAGACCGATTCCGCGTCGCGGAGGGCGCGGACCGCGTTCGACCAGGTCAGCTTCGCCAGGTCCGGGCGGGACCAGCCGCGGGTGAGGAGCTCCGCCACCAGGTTCGGGTAGCCCGCCACGTCGTCCAGGCCGGACGGGGTGAAGGCCGTGCCGTCGTAGTCGCCGCCGATGCCGATGTGGTCGATGCCGGCCACCTCGCGCATGTGGTCCAGGTGGTCCGCCACCGTCGCGGCCGTGGCCACCGGGCGGGGGCGGGCCTCCTCGAAGGCCCGGTGCAGGGCCATCGCCTCGGGGGTGGTGTCCAGGTGGTGGAAGCCGTGGGCGCGCAGGTTCTCGTCCGCGGCCTGGGTCCACTCGACCGCCGCCGGGAGGATGAACTTCGGGACGAAGGTCGCCATCGCCACCCCGCCGTTGGCGGGGAGCAGGGCGAGGACGTCGTCCGGGATGTTGCGCGGGTGGTCGCAGACCGCACGCGCGGAGGAGTGCGAGAAGACCACCGGCGCGGCGGAGGCGGCCAGAGCGTCGCGCATCGTCGTCTCGGCGACGTGCGAGAGGTCCACGAGCATGCCGACGCGGTTCATCTCGCGGACGACCTCGCGGCCGAAGTCGGTGAGACCGCCGTGCCGGGGCTCGTCGGTCGCCGAGTCCGCCCAGTCGATGGTGTCGTTGTGCGTGAGCGTCATGTACCGCACGCCCAGCCGGTGCAGGGCCCGCAGCGTGGCGAGGGAGTTGTTGATCGAGTGGCCGCCCTCGGCGCCCATGAGGGAGGCGATGCGTCCGCTCGCGCGGGCGGCCTCCATGTCGTCGGCCGTCAGCGCCCGGACCAGGTCGCCGGGGTAACGGTCGATCAGCTGGCCGACCACGTCGATCTGCTCCAGCGTGGCGCTGACCGCCGTGTCGCCCGCGTAGTCGGAGCGGACGTAGACCGACCAGAACTGCGCACCGACCCCGCCGGCCCGCAGCCGGGGGATGTCGGTGTGCAGGTGGGCGGACTGGTCCCCGGCGATGTCCCGCTTCGCCAGGTCGTAGCGGACCTGCTCGCGCAGCGCCCAGGGGAGGTCGTTGTGGCCGTCGACGACCGGGTGCTCGGCGAGCAGCTCACGCGCCTCGTCCAGGCGCTGCGCCGCGCTCACTTCGCGAACCCGAAGGAGTCCGCGCCCGCGACCTTGGCACGCAGCCGCTTGCCCTTCTCGGTGGCCTGGTCGTTCAGCTCCTGCTGGAAGTCGCGCATGCGCGCCAGCAGGTCGTCGTCGTGTGCGGCGAGGATGCGGGCGGCCAGCAGGCCCGCGTTGCGCGCCCCGGCGACCGAGACGGTGGCGACGGGAACCCCGGCGGGCATCTGGACGATCGACAGCAGGGAGTCCATGCCGTCGAGGTACTTCAGCGGCACCGGCACGCCGATCACGGGGAGCGGGGTGACGGAGGCGAGCATGCCCGGCAGGTGGGCGGCGCCGCCGGCGCCCGCGATGATCGCCTTCAGCCCGCGGTCGGCGGCCTGCTCCCCGTACGTGATCATCTCGCGCGGCATCCGGTGCGCGGAGACGACGTCGACCTCATAGGGGATCTCGAACTCGTCGAGGGCCTGGGCAGCGGCCTCCATGACCGGCCAGTCCGAGTCGGAGCCCATGACGATGCCGATGAGGGGAGCGCTTGCGGAGGTGCTCATTCGGTGACCGTTCCTCTGAGGTAGTCGGCTGCGTGGCGTGCGCGCTCCAGGACATCGTCCAGGTCGTCGCCGTACGTGTTGACGTGGCCGACCTTGCGGCCGTGTTTCACGTCCTTGCCGTACATGTGGATCTTCAGCTGGGGGTCGTGCGCCATGCAGTGCAGGTACGCCGCGTACATGTCGGGGTAGTCCCCGCCCAGCACGTTCGCCATCACGGTCCACTTGGCGCGGGGGCGCGGGTCGCCCAGAGGGAGGTCCAGGACCGCGCGCACGTGGTTGGCGAACTGGGAGGTCACGGCCCCGTCCTGGGTCCAGTGGCCGCTGTTGTGCGGTCGCATCGCCAGTTCGTTGACGAGGATGCGGCCGTCGGTGGTCTCGAACAGCTCCACGGCCAGGTGGCCGGTCACGCCGAGTTCCTTCGCGATGCGCAGGGCGAGCGCCTGGGCCTCGCTCGCGAGCTCCGGGGAGAGGTTCGGGGCGGGGGCGATCACCGTGTCGCAGACGCCGTCGACCTGGACGGACTCCACGACGGGATAGGCCACGGCCTGGCCGTGGGGGGAACGGACGATGTTCGCCGCGAGCTCGCGGACGTAGTCCACCTTCTCTTCGGCGAGGACGGGGACACCGGCCTTGAAGGGCGCTTCCGCGTCCTCCTGGCTGCGTACGAACCACACGCCCTTGCCGTCGTAGCCGCCGCGCACGGTCTTGAGGATGACGGGGAAACCGCCGACCTCCGCCGCGAAGGCCGCCGCGTCCGCCGGATCGCTCACGATCCGGTGGCGGGGGCTCGGTGCGCCGATCTCGTCGAGCTTGGCGCGCATCACCCCCTTGTCCTGGGCGTGCACCAACGCATCGGGCCCCGGGCGGACGGGGATGCCGTCCGCTTCCAGGGCCCGCAGGTGCTCGGTGGGCACGTGCTCGTGATCGAAAGTGATCACGTCGCAGCCGCGCGCGAACGCGCGCAGTGTCTCCAGGTCGCGATAGTCGCCGATGACGACCTCGCTCACGACCTGGGCCGCCGAGTCCTGTGGTGTGTCACTGAGGAGCTTGAATCTGATGCCGAGGGGGATGCCCGCCTCGTGGGTCATGCGGGCGAGCTGTCCGCCGCCGACCATGCCAACTACCGGGAACGTCACCTCTCCAGGGTATCCGGCGGAATTCCGCCATATGGACGCACCCTGGCGCGGAACCGCCGGTGTGCCGTGCGTCGCACGGGGCCGGAAGGCACAGACGGAGCGCAAGGGGGACACTTAGCATGGGTGGGTTGACGGAGTACACCGAACGCCCCTTCCCGGGGCGGTGAACGACAGGACTGACCTACTGATGAGCACGCCGGGGACCGGATCCGTTCTCGAACGCCTACGCGGCCTCGCTCGGGAGGTCGCCAAGTTCGGAGCGGTCGGCGGCCTGGGGGTGCTGGTCAACCTGGGTGTCTTCAACCTGATCCGCAGCACCACCGACCTCCAGGTGGTGCGCGCGAGCGTGATAGCCACCGTGGTGGCGATCACCACGAACTACCTCGGCTTCCGCTACTTCGCCTACCGCGACCGCGCGCAGAGCAACGCCGCCGGGCGCACCCGCGAGCTGGTCCTGTTCGTGGCCTTCAGCGCGATCGGCCTGGTCATCGAGAACGGCGTGCTGTACCTGGCCACGTACGGCTTCGGCTGGGGCGGCCCGGTCGCCAGCAACGTGTTCAAGTTCATCGGCATCGGGACGGCCACCGTGTTCCGCTTCTGGTCCTACCGCACCTGGGTCTTCAAGGCCCTGCCCGCACCCCTCGCCACGACGCCCGCCGAGCCGATGCCCGAGCCGGCGCCCCTGCCCAAGCCCGACCGCAGGCCCGAGCCGCTGCCCGAGCCGGAGCCCGCGAACAACTAGCGCGGCGGCCCGCCGGCAGCCTGCCGGTGCCCGCCGACCACCCGCCGACGCCCTAGCGGACCGTTACCTCGGGCTCGGCCCGCTGGGGCGCCGTGCGGCTGAGGAAGAGCGCGAAGACCGCCGGCTGCGACTGGAGCAGCTCGAGCCGCCCGCCGTCCGCCTCCGCGAGGTCCCGGGCGACGGCGAGGCCGATCCCGGTGGAATTGCGGCCGCTGATGGCCCGCTCGAAGATCCGGTTGCCGAGGTCCGGCGGGACCCCGGGGCCCTCGTCCGTGACCTCCAGCACCGCCTGGTTGCCGACGACCCGGGTACGCAGTGCGACCGTCCCGCCACCGTGCATGAGCGCGTTCTCCACGAGGGTCGCCAGGACCTGCGCGACCGCGCCCGGGGTGCCGACGGCCCGCACGCCCTGCTTGCCGGAGCGCACGATGGCCCGGCCGGCGCTGCGGTAGGCCGGCCGCCACTCCTCCACCTGCTGCTTGACGACCTCGTCCAGGTCGAAGGGGACCGCGGAGCCCGTCCGCGGGTCCCGTGAGTTCGTGAGCAGCCGCTGCACGACGTCCGTGAGCCGCTCCACCTGGGTGAGGGCGATCGACGCCTCCTCCCGGACGGTCTCCAGGTCGTCGGTGACGGTGATCTCCTCGAGCCGCATCGACAGCGCCGTGAGCGGGGTGCGCAGCTGGTGCGAGGCGTCGGCGGCCAGGCGCCGCTCGGCGGTCAGCATCCTGCCGATCCGCTCGGCGCTGGAGTCCAGTACGTCCGCGACCCGGTCCAGCTCGGGCACTCCGTACCTCTTGTGCCGGGGTCTCGGGTCGCCGGAGCCGAGGCGTTCCGCGGTCTCGGCGAGGTCGGTGAGCGGGGAGGCGAGCCGGTTCGCCTGGCGTACGGCGAGCAGTACGGCCGCCACGACGGCGAGCAGCGCCACCGCGCCGACCACGGCCAGGGTCCGCCCGACCTCCTTGGTCACGGTGGAGCGGGAGGCCTCGACGACGACCGTCTCGCCCTGCTCGCCGCGGGCGCTGCCGCGGACGACCTTGCCGGGGATCCGGTCGCCGACCTCCACCGCCGCCCGCCCGGGGACGCTGATCCGGGCGTAGTCGCCGGCGTCGAGCTGCTCGCCGAGCGCGTCGGCGTCGACGGGCGTCTTCTCCAGTGCGTTGGATTCGACGATGCTCAGCAGGCGCAGCGCTTCGGACTCGATCCGGTCCTGGGCGCTGTTGGTGATCGTCCGGGTCTCCACGATCACCAGGGACACCCCGAAGACCGCGATCACGACGAGCACCACGGCGAGCGTGGAGTTGATCAGGCGGCGGCGCATGACTCAGTAGGTACTAGCTCTTCTCGAAACGGAAGCCGACGCCCCGGACGGTGGCGATGTAGCGGGGGTTCGCCGCGTCGTCGCCGAGCTTCTTGCGCAGCCAGGAGATGTGCATGTCGAGGGTCTTGGTGGAGGACCACCAGGTGGTGTCCCAGACCTCGCGCATGAGCTGGTCGCGGGTGACGACCCGGCCCGCGTCGCGGACGAGGACCCGCAGCAGGTCGAATTCCTTGGCGGTGAGCTGGAGCTCCTCCTCCCCCATCCACGCGCGGTGCGATTCGACGTCGATCCGCACGCCGTGGGTGGCGGGGGGCTGGGAGGCCTCGTTGGCGCCGCGCCGGAGCAGGGCCCGGACGCGGGCCAGCAGCTCGGCGAGCCGGAAGGGCTTGGTGACGTAGTCGTCGGCGCCGGCGTCGAGGCCGACCACCGTGTCCACCTCGTCGGCCCGGGCGGTGAGGACCAGGATCGGGAAGCCGTGGCCCTCGGCACGCAGCCGGCGGGCGACTTCCAGACCGTCCATTCCGGGCAGGCCCAGGTCCAGGACGACGAGATCGACGCCGCCCTGCAGTCCCGCGTCCAGGGCGGTGGGGCCGTCCTCCCGGACCTCGACCTCGTACCCCTCCCGGCGCAGGGCGCGGGCCAGGGGTTCCGAGATGGATGCGTCGTCCTCGGCGAGCAGTACACGCGTCATGTGGGTGATGGTAGTCCGCGGTGAGTGAATCGAGGGGCCTGCCGTCACACCCCTGCCGAACTGGCCTTATGGCCTACTACGGACCTTCGAATGTGCTTGATCGGTTCCCGCTTGACCTGTGATCCATCTCTCAAGTCCTTTCATATGCCCCAGTGTCGTGTCGTATGGTGGCGAGACGCCTGATGCACTATCTCAGGGACCTTTGTGCCAAAAAATGCCGAAGGTCTCTATTTCTGTCCTGAACGGACAGGCAGTCTTGTGAGACTCACCTGTCCGGGCTTGATGACAGTGAATGACCTATGGGCCGGGCCCGAAGCGCGAAGGTGCGCGAGCGGGCGTGGATCCCGGTTACGGATGTCCCCTTCGCCCCCAACCGGGGCGAGACCCCTGGGCGTGGGGTGGGGGATCCGCCGCCGGTGCCGGCACTCGTCCCGGGCGCTGTTCCGCTCACGAAGCGAAGCGTCCCGAGCAAGCAAGGATCGACCCATGGCTTCCAGCCTGACGAGGAACCCGGCGGACACCTCCGCCGAGAAGACCTTCCTCGGCCACCCCAGCGGCCTCGCCTTCCTCTTCATGACGGAGATGTGGGAGCGCTACAGCTTCTACGGCATGCGCGCGCTGCTCGTCCTCTACCTGGCCACCAACGTGGCCGACGGTGGTCTGGGGATGAACGACGCGACCGCGGTCGCGATCTACTCCGTCTACAACGCCATGGTCTACCTGCTCGCCCTCCCGGGCGGCTGGCTCGGTGACCGTGTGTGGGGTGCCCGCAAGGCCGTGGCCGTCGCCGGCGTCGTGATCATGACCGGTCACTTCCTGCTGGCGGTGCCCTCGTCCGTCTCGTTCTTCATCGGCCTGGCGCTCATCGCCGCCGGTTCGGGCGTGCTGAAGGCCAACATCTCCACGATGGTCGGCCAGCTCTACCGGGACAAGAACGACCCGCGCCGCGACGGTGGCTTCACGATCTTCTACATGGGCATCAACCTCGGTGCCTTCGTCGCCCCGCTGACCATCGGCTACGTCGGCCAGGAGGTCAACTGGCACCTGGGCTTCGCCATGGCCGGTGTCGGCATGGCCCTGGGCCTCGGCTTCTACTTCTTCGGCTTCCGCCACCTGAACCCGGTCTCGAACACCGTTCCGAGCCCGCTGAGCGCCGCCGAGAAGTCCTCCGTCGTCAAGAAGGGCCTGATCTGGCTCGGCATCGCCGTCGTCGCCTACGCGGCCATCGGCCTGGCCGGCATCTTCACGATCAACTACGCGCTGTGGCCGCTGACCATCGCCGGTCTGATCCTGCCCGCCTGGGCGATCCTGCGGATCAAGCGCGACAAGGACCTCTCCACGGTCGAGCGGTCCCGCATGTCGGCGTACGTCTGGTTCTTCGCGGCCGCCGCGATCTTCTGGGCGATCTACGACCAGACCGGCTCCACGCTGTCCCTGTTCGCGAAGGACAGCACGGACAGCACTCTGTTCGGCTTCAACTTCCCGGAGAGCTGGTTCCAGTCGCTGAACCCGCTGTTCGTGATGGCCCTCGCCCCGCTCTTCGCGATGCTGTGGGTGGCCCTCGCCAAGCGCTCCAAGGAGCCGACCACCCTGGCGAAGTTCTCCTTCGCGCTGGTCATGATCGGTGCCTCCTTCGGCGTCATGATGGTCGCCCAGGGCCTGGCCGGCGGCGACGCGAAGGTCAGCCCGATGTGGCTGGTCGGCGTGTACTTCATCCAGACCGTCGGTGAGCTCACGCTCTCCCCCGTCGGCCTGTCGCTGACCACCAAGCTGGCACCGCAGAAGTACGCCTCCCAGATGATGGGCGTCTTCTTCCTCGCGGTCACCGCCGGTGACTCGGCCATCGCGCTGCTCCAGCTGATCGGCGCCCCGACGGACACCCAGGGCTGGTTCGCCTCCCAGGGCATCCTGGCCGTCCTCGCCGGCATCGCGATCTACATGTACCGCAAGAAGGTCCAGCCGCTCATGGGCGGCGTGCACTGACGCACCCCCCAGCGGTCGAACGGCCCGGCACACCGGAAGGTGTGCCGGGCCGTTCCGTGTCTCCGTCGTGCTCCGTACGGATTACCGCGTGCCGCGCAGGCGGCGCCACGGGGTGAAGGTGAACACCGCGCCGCCGAGGAGGATCACGGTGCCGGCGACCAGGGCGAGGGCCTTGATGCCGCCCTCGTCCTCGGCGCCGGTCTCGGCGAGGTTGCCCGAGGTGGCGCTGCCGGTGGTGGTGGTCGTCGCGGGCGAGCCGGAGCCGCCCGGCTGGGCGGTGGTGTCCAGCTCCAGCGAGACGCCGGTGCTGGTCGCCTTGCAGGGGACGGTGAGCGGTGCGGAGCCCGCGACCATCGTGACGTCGATCGACATGTCGGCGGGGCTGAGGGTGACCTTGCCCGTCTTGCCGGGCTTGTAGGTGCCCGTCATGTCGCTGAGGCTGACGCCGGCCCCCTGGGCGATGGCCTCGGCGTTCGCCGGGCCGGTGACGTTGACGATGCCGCTGTCACCGCCGCCGAGCTTGATCTGCATCGAGGGCTTGAGCGCGCCCTTGGGCAGGGGCACCGGAGCCTTCATGGCGTCCTTGGCGGTCTTGACCGTCAGGTCGAAGTTCCCGCCGTTCTTCCTGGCGCTGACGGTGACCGGGGTGGTGATGCCGCCCGGGACGGTCTCGCCGCAGTCGAACTTCACGTCGACGGGCTTGCCGGGGAAGTCGGTCTGGCCGCCGGATCCGCCGGTGGCGCCGCCGTTGTTCGTGCCTCCGTTGTTCGTGCCTCCGTTGGTGGCGCCTCCGTTCGTGGCGCCTCCATTGGTCGCGCCGCCGTTGGTCGTGCCGCCGCTGGAGCCGGGCGACACGTCGATGGTGGCCCCGACGCCCACGTCCCCGGTCGGCGCGCACTTGGTGACGAACGTGCCGAAGGAGAAGGTGACGGCCACGTCGTACTTGCCGGGCGTCAGCGTGATCTTCCCGGCCTTGGTCAGCTTGAGCTTGCCCTTCATCGCCGACATCTGCATGGGCGCCTTCTTGGGGATCGGCGGGTTCACCTTGTCCCCGACGACCTTGAGCTCGCCCATCCCGCTGCCCAGCGCGATCCAGCCGGTGGGCTGGACCGAGTCCTTCGGGATGTCCATCAGGTCCGTGTTGTTCGATGCCGGCTTGACGGTCTCCCACACCACGTCCACCTCGTCACCGACCTTCGCGGTGGCCGGCGCCGTGACCTTGGCGGTGGTCTCGCCCTCGACCGGGCTGCCACCCCCGGCCGGCGGAACGCACTTGACCTTGAACGTGGTCTCCGCAGCCTGGGCGGGGGAAGCCGCGATGGCGACACCCGCGCCGCCGAGCAGCAGCGCGACCACTGCCGCGCTCACCCTCCGTTGGGTCTTCACGCTTGTCCCTTCGTCGTCGAACGGTTCTCAGACGGTGCGGACGTCTGTGGTGCTGTCTCCGGCGCGCTGTCCGGGGTGAACCACGGCAGGACAGCCGTGGGGGTCTCGGGAGGTTCCACCGCAGGGGCGGGGGCCGGGCGCGCCGGTCCTCGCAGCGCCGCGATCCTGGGCAGGCGGGCCGTCACGGCCGAGGCGGACTCGGGCTGCGCGCCCCGGTGGCGGCCGCCCGCGGGGGTCTCGCGCGGGCGGACCTTGTCGACGACGGCCATGCCGACGCGGAAGACCGCGGCCGGGATCACCAGCAGGAGCAGGCCCCAGAAGAGCAGCACCCCGTACGGGCGGTCCACGCCCCACGGCTGGGTGGCGACCACCGTCTCGCCGTACTTGAGGGAGATCGTGTAGTCCCCGTAGGCGCCGGCCGTGAGGGCCACGTCCAGGGCGATCTCCGCCTTGCCGCCCGGCGGGATGGTCCCCTTCCAGCGGGCTTCCTCCCACAGCGGCGCGAACACGCCGTGGGCGGTGCCGAGCTGGAAGACCGGGTCCTTGACGGCGGCCGAGCCGAGGTTGCCGACGGTGACCTTGAACTTCCGGGTGGGCGGGGCGCCGAACCAGGTCAGCACCCCGTCCTCGCCCTCCAGCCGGACCCCGGTGAGCATCGCGAGGCGGGCCGTCCCGGACTCGGCGGGCAGCTCGGCCACCTCGTGGTCGGTGATCTTCAGCGGGACGGCCACGGTGGACTGGTCCCCGTTGACCGAGGTGACGTTCACGACGCAGGGGCAGGGCTTGGGCGGGGCCACCACGGGCAGCCCGGCGGTGAAGTGCCCGTCGTCGGCCACCGAGACGGCGGTGCCGTCGGCGTTGGCGCAGCTGTTGGTGCCGCCGATCATGTTCTGGCCGCAGACCAGGAGCATCACCAGCGACTTCGCGCGCCAGCCGGTGCCGGTGACGGTGAGTTCGGTGCCCTTGGCCGCCTCCTGGAGCGAGAGCGCGACGCCCGGCTGGGGGTCCGCGGCCGCGGCCGGGGCCGCCGGGACCAGCGCGAGGGCGCATGCGGCCAGTGCCGCCGCGAGGAGCGTGCGGAGGGGGCGGAGGGCGCGGATCGTGCCGCCGGCCTTGGCGCTCACCTGGCTGCTCCCGTCAGTTCGTGTTCCGGTTCGGGTACGTGGAGGGACGTCGCGTCGGACAGGGGGTCCCGGCGGGCCCGCCGGCCTCGTACGAGGTGCAGCGCGGCCGCCGTCGTGCCGCCGAGGGCGAGCAGGGCGCCGCCCAGCCATCCCGCGAGCCGCCAGGGCACGAACCACGCCGAGGTCGCGGCGGTGGCCCGGGCGCCGCCGGGTGCGGTGACGGTGAGGGTGAAGCGGACCCGGTCGAGGACGGGCGCGGCGGGCCACGGCTCGGTCAGCTCGACCCGCTGCCCCGGCAGGAGTTCCACCGGCAGCGTGCGGGCGCCGCGCTCGGTGTCCTCGCCGAAGGGGCCCCGGGCGCGGACCGACAGCTCGGGGGCGAGGGCCACGTTGCCCCGGTTGACCAGGGTGTACGCGATGACGGCGGCCGCGCCCTTGCCGCGTACGGAGACGTCCTCGACGGTGAGGGCGGCCAGGGTGGGGCCGCCGACCCTCAGGTGGACCCGTACGGCCACCTCGTGGCCGCCCTCGGCGGCGACCACGGCGGCGGGGTGGTCGCCGGGCGGGGACGCGGGCGGCACGGTGACGGTGAAGGGCACCACCGCGCGGGCGCGCGGCGGGATCTTCACCGTGGTCGCGGCGCCGAAGCTGATCCACGCTCCGGCGCCGGGGGCGGCGTTCCCGGGGCCGGGGGCGGCCGGGCGCACGGCGAGCGCGCCCTCCGCGGTGTTGTAGGCGTCGGCCCCGCGCAGGGTGACGGTGCGTTCCCCGTCGGTGGTGTTGGTGAGGGCGAGCCGGTCCTCCAGCACGGTTCCGGCGTTGCCCGCGAGGTAGAAGTACGGGCGGGCACCCCCGGGCGCTGCGGCGGCCGTTCCGGCGGCGGGCCCGGCGGTCCAGCCGGGCTCGTCGGCCGCCGCCGGGTGCGCGGGGGCCGCGTACAGTGCGGCGGCCGTCAGGAGCGGGACGCCTGCGCGCTTGAGGGTGTGGAGCACGGGCATGGCCGGGGGTGCTCCGTTCAGGACCGGGCCCGCTGGCCGCGCCGGGTCAGCCAGAGCACGCCGACGGCGCCGCTCAGCAGCACGGTGCCGCCGAGGGTGCCCAGCGCGAGGGCGGAGTCGGTGGGCCCGGTCTGCGGGAGGGTCTCGCCGCCGCCGGAACCGCCGGACTGCGTGCCGCCACCGCCGCCGGCGGCGGCCGTGACGTCCAGTTCCAGGGAGGGCTTGGGGCTGTTGCCCGGGGTGCACGTGGTCGTGGTCCCCAGCGCCTTGATGGTCAGGACGCCGGCGGTGAAGGTGACCTTGCCGCTCTTCTTGGGCTTGTAGGTGCCCGAGAGGTCGGTGATCTTGATGGGCGTGTTGGCGGGGAGCGCCTCGGCGTTGGGCGCTCCGGAGACCGGCACGGAGGCCTTCTCCGCACCGTCGACGAGGATGACGGCGCTGGGGCTCATCGCGCCCTTGCCGAGCTCGACGGGGCTGGAGGAGACGCCCTTCTGGAAGGACATCGTGAGCTTGTAGCCGTCGCCTTCCTTCACGGCCTTGATGTCGATGGGCGATACCGCCGACTTGTCCCCGATCGGGGTCTTGCAGTCGTAGGCCACGTCGATGACGGCGGCCTGCGCCGCAGGGGCGGCCAGCAGGACCGCCGATCCGGCTGCCAGCGCGGAGGCCAGCGCGAGCGCGGTGGAGCGTTTCCGGTCGGACACCTTCGTCTTCCCCTCGAACCTTGGGCCACAAGTTACTGACGACACATCAGATTGGTGGCTCAAGGTACGCCCGGGGTCTTACGGAGGGAAGACAAAGGGCCGTCCGGAATTGACCGCTCGTCAGTAAGCGCGAACGCCCTTCTGCCACACCGCCGAAACCAGCGGAACACCGGGCCGGTAGGCCAGGTGGACGTGGCTCGGGGCGTCCAGGAGCGCCAGGTCCGCGCGCGCCCCGGGGGTGACCGTCCCGATGTCGGTACGGCGCAGGGCGCGGGCGCCGCCCGCCGTGGCGGACCACAGGGCCTCGTCCGGGGTCATCCGCATGTCGCGCACGGCGAGCGCGATGCAGAACGGCATCGAACTCGTGTAGGAGGAGCCCGGGTTGCAGTCCGTGGACAGGGCCACGGTCGCCCCCGCGTCGATCAGCCGCCGTGCGTCGGGCCACTGGGCGCGGGTGGAGAACTCGGCGCCGGGCAGGAGGGTGGCAACGGTGGTGGCGGACGCCTGGGCGAGCGCGTCGACGTCGGCGTCGGTGAGGTGGGTGCAGTGGTCGGCGGAGGCCGCCTCCAGCTCCACGGCGAGCTGCACGCCCGGGCCGTACGAGAGCTGGTTGGCGTGGACGCGCGGGATCAGGCCGGCGGAGGCTCCGGCGGTGAGGATCGCGCGGGCCTGGTCCCCGTCGAAGGCGCCCTTCTCGCAGAAGACGTCCACCCAGCGGGCGTACGGGGCGCAGGCCTCCAGCATCTCGCCGGTGACCAGGGCCACGTAGCCGGCCGGGTCGTCGGCGTAGTCCGGGGAGACGATGTGCGCGCCGAGGTAGGTGACCTCCTCGGTGTGCGCGGCGGCGATCCGCAGGGCGCGGGCCTCGTCGGCGACGGTGAGGCCGTAGCCGGACTTGGTCTCGAAGGTGGTGGTGCCCTGGCGGCGGGCCTCGTCGAGGTGGCGCAGCAGGTTGGCCTCGAGCTCGGCGTCGGTGGCGGCGCGGGTCGCGGCGACGGTGGTGCGGATGCCGCCGGCGGCGTAGCTGCTGCCGGACATGCGCGCGTTGAACTCGGCGGTGCGGTCGCCCGCGAAGACGAGGTGCGAGTGGGAGTCGACGAAGCCGGGGATCACGGCGCGGCCGTTCGCGTTGAACGCGGTGTCGGCGGCGGGAGCCTTGTCGGCGGGGCCGACCCAGGCGATCTTGTCGTCCTCGATGACGACGGCTGCGTCCTGGATGAGGCCGAGGGGGCCTTCGCCCTGGGCGGGGTCGTTCGTGACGAGGCTGCCGATGTTGGTGATCGCGGTGGTGGTCATGGTTCCTCGTGGTCGTCGAGTGGTTGTGTTCCCCCACCCCGCCCCTTCCCGAAACCGGGGGCTCCGCCCCCCACGCGGCGGAGCCGCACATCCAGTACGGCGGGAAGGGGCGGGGTGGGGGAAGGCCCGCCGCAGGCGGCTCGGTCAGGTGCGGAGGGCGCTGATGGATTCGGCCAGGGCGGAGGGGACGTCCGGGACCAGGGTGTGGGCGCCGTCGCGGACGATGTGGCGGCCGGCGACCACCGTGTGCCGGACGTCCGACGCCGTGGCCGCGAAGACGGCGGTCTCGGCGCCGAGCCTCGCCAGCGCACCGGCCGTGCGTACGGAGTCCAGCGCGATCGTGGTGAAGTCGGCCGGCGCGCCCACCGCCAGGGTGCCCGCGTCGGACCAGCCCAGCGCCGCATGCCCGTCCGCCGTGGCCGCACGCAGCAGCGCCGCCGCAGTCCAGTGGCCGCGCGTACGGCTCGCCAGCCGCTCGTTGAGCTCCATCGCCCGGGCTTCTTCCAGCAGGTCGATCACCGCGTGGCTGTCGCTGCCGAGGGAGAGCGGGCTGCCGGCCCGCTGGAGGCGGACCGCCGGGCCGATGCCGTCCGCGAGGTCGCGTTCGGTGGTGGGGCACATGCAGGTGCCCGTGGTGGTGCCGCCGAGGAGGGCGATGTCCGCGTCGGTGAGGTGGGTGTTGTGGACGCCCGTGGTCCGCGGGCCCAGCACGCCGTGGTCGGCGAGGAGCTGGGTGGGGGTGCGGCCGTGGGCGGCCTGGCAGGCGTCGTTCTCCGCGGTCTGCTCGGACAGGTGCACGTGGAGCGGCGCCCGGCGCTCCTGCGCCCACGCGGCCACCGTGGCCAGCTGCGCCTCCGGGACCGCGCGCACCGAGTGGATCGCGGCGCCGATCAGGGCGTGGTCGCGGGGCTTCAGCGCGCCGGCCCGCTCGGCCCACGCCTCGGCGGTGCCGTCGGAGAAGCGCAGCTGGTGCTGGTTCGGCGCCTCGCCGAAGCCCGCCGACAGGTACGCCGTGTCCAGGAGGGTGATGCGGATGCCGGCCTCGGCGGCGGCCGCGATCAGGGCCTCCCCCATCGCGTTGGGGTCCGCGTAGGCGGCGCCGCCGGGGGCGTGGTGGACGTAGTGGAACTCGCCCACGGCCGTGATGCCGGCCAGCGCCATCTCCGCGTACACGGCCCGCGCGAGCGCGAAGTAGGAGTCCGGGGTGAGGTTCTGGGCGATGGAGTACATGATCTCGCGCCAGGTCCAGAAGGTGCCCGAGCCCACCTGGACCGTGCCGCGCAGGGCCCGGTGGAAGGCGTGGGAGTGCGCGTTGGCCAGACCGGGGAGGGTGAGGCCGCGCAGGATCTCCGCACCCGGGGGCGGGCTCCCGGCCCCGGTCCGGACGGCGGCGATCCGCCCGTCGGCGGATACGTCCAGGGCCACGCCCGGCTCGACGAGGGTGTCGAGCCAGGCGTGTTCCAGCCAGTACGTCTTCGTCACCGGCACGCGAGTCCTTCCAGTACGTCGGCGAGGGCGAGGACGCCCGCCACGCAGTCGTCCTCGGCGGCGAACTCCCGCGGGGAGTGGGAGACGCCGGTCGGGTTCCGTACGAACAGCATCGCGGTCGGGACGGCCGCGGAGAGGATCCCCGCGTCGTGTCCCGCACCCGTGCCGAGGACGGGGACGGCCCCGCCCAGGATCCGGTTCATCTCGTCGCGCAGGGCGTGCTCGAACTCGACGACCGGGGTGAAGGACTCCCGGACGATGCCGAGGTCGATGCCGTCGCGGTCGGCGTGCTCGCGGGCGGCCTTCTCGATGGCGGTGACCACGGTGTCGAGGGTGCCCTGGTCGGCGGCCCGCGAGTCGAGCCAGCCGCGCACCAGCGAGGGGATGGCGTTGACCCCGTTGGGCTCGACCGAGATCTTCCCGAAGGTGGCGACGGCCCCGGCGAGGGCCGCCTCCTGGCGGGCGGCCAGCACGGTCGCCGCGTACGTCAGCATCGGGTCGCGCCGGTCCACGAGCCGGGTGGTTCCGGCGTGGTTGGCCTCGCCGCGGAAGTCGAACCGCCAGCGGCCGTGCGGCCAGATCGCGGAGGCGATGCCGACCCGGTCGCCGGAGAGGTCGAGGGCGCGGCCCTGTTCCACGTGCAGCTCGACGAACGCGCCGATGCGGGCCAGGCGTTCGGGGTCGGCGCCGATGGCGTCGGGGTCGTACCCGGCGTCCTCCATGGCCCGGGGCAGGCTGACGCCGTCCGCGTCGCGGAGCTCGTACGCCTTCTCCTTGGTCAGCTGCCCGGCGGTGAGCCGGGAGCCGACGCAGGCGAGACCGAACCGGGCGCCTTCCTCGTCACCGAAGTTGGTGATGGCCAGGGGCCTGGTGAACGCCACGCCCCTCCTGCGGAGTTCGTCCAGGGCCGCGAAGGAGGACACCACGCCGAGGGGGCCGTCGAAGGCCCCGCCGTCGGGGACGGAGTCCAGGTGCGAGCCGGTGACCACGGCGTCCCCCGCGAGGGGGTCGCCGAGCCAGGCCCACTGGTTGCCGTTGCGGTCGGTCTCGTACGTCAGCCCGCGCGCCTCCGCCTGCGCCTGGAACCAGGTCCGGCAGTCGGCGTCGGCGCCGGTCCACGCGTGGCGGCGGTACCCGCCGGTCTCCGCGTGGCGGCCGATGGGACGGAGCTCGTCCCACATGGCGTGGAACGAGGTGGTGGGCAGTCGTTCCGCCGGGGCGAGGGGGGCACCCCCTGTTCGAGCGGAGTCGAGACCCTGGGGGAGGGTGGGCACCACCGGACCCGCACCCGGCGACGGTGCTCCCGCACCCACCGGGCCGAACCCGTCTCCTGCGGAACGATTGCCCGCACTCATTACGCGTCGCCCTCCCGCATGGGAACGCGGACGCCGCGCTCGTCCGCGACGGACTCGGCGATGTCGTAGCCGGCGTCGACGTGGCGGATGACGCCCATGCCCGGGTCGTTGGTCAGGACGCGGCGGATCTTCTCGCCGGCCAGCGCGGTGCCGTCGGCGACCGTGACCTGGCCCGCGTGGATGGAGCGGCCCATGCCGACGCCGCCGCCGTGGTGGATGGAGACCCAGGAGGCGCCGGAGGCCACGTTGACCATGGCGTTGAGCAGCGGCCAGTCGGCGATCGCGTCGGAGCCGTCCAGCATGGCCTCGGTCTCGCGGTACGGGGAGGCCACCGAGCCGCAGTCGAGGTGGTCGCGGCCGATGGCCAGCGGAGCGGCGAGCGTACCGTCCGCCACCATCTCGTTGAAGCGCTCACCGGCCTTGTCGCGCTCGCCGTAGCCGAGCCAGCAGATGCGCGCGGGCAGGCCCTGGAAGTGGACGCGCTCGCCCGCCATCTTGATCCAGCGGTGCAGGGACTCGTTCTCCGGGAAGAGCTCGAGCATCGCCTTGTCGGTCTTGTGGATGTCCGAGGCCTCGCCCGACAGCGCCGCCCAGCGGAAGGGGCCCTTGCCCTCGCAGAACAGCGGGCGGATGTAGGCCGGGACGAAGCCGGGGAAGGCGAAGGCGCGGTCGTAGCCGGCCAGCTGGGCCTCGCCGCGGATGGAGTTGCCGTAGTCGAAGACCTCGGCGCCCGCGTCCATGAAGCCGACCATGGCCTCGACGTGCTTGGCCATCGACTCGCGGGCCCGGGTGGTGAAGCCAGCCGGGTCCTTGGCGGCGTAGGAGGCCATGTCGTCGAAGTCGACGCCCACCGGGAGGTAGGAGAGCGGGTCGTGCGCCGACGTCTGGTCGGTCACGATGTCGATCGGGGCGCCCTCCGCGAGCATCTGCGGGAGCAGCTCCGCGGCGTTGCCGAGCAGGCCGATGGAGAGCGGCTTGCGGGCGTCGCGCGCCTCGACCGCGAGCTGCAGCGCGTGCCGCAGGTCATTGGCCTTCACGTCCAGGTAGCGGTGCTCGATGCGGCGCTCGATGGCGCGCGGGTCGACGTCGATGCAGATCGCGACGCCGTCGTTCATCGTCACGGCCAGCGGCTGGGCGCCGCCCATGCCGCCGAGGCCGGCGGTGAGGGTGATGGTGCCGGCCAGGGTGCCGCCGAACTTCTTCGCGGCGACGGCCGCGAAGGTCTCGTACGTGCCCTGGAGGATGCCCTGGGTACCGATGTAGATCCACGAACCGGCGGTCATCTGGCCGTACATGGTCAGGCCGAGGTGCTCCAGGCGGCGGAACTCCTCCCAGTTGGCCCAGTCGCCGACCAGGTTGGAGTTGGCGAGCAGGACGCGCGGCGCCCACTCGTGCGTCTGCATCACGCCGACCGGGCGGCCCGACTGGACGAGCATCGTCTCGTCCTGCTTGAGGGTCTGCAGGGTGCGGACCATCGCGTCGTACGAGCGCCAGTCGCGGGCGGCCTTGCCGGTGCCGCCGTAGACGACGAGCTTGTCGGGGTGCTCGGCGACCTCGGGGTCGAGGTTGTTCTGGAGCATCCGCAGCGCGGCTTCCTGCTGCCATCCCAGGGCGCTGAGCTCGGTGCCTCGCGCGGCACGTACGGGGCGGGGTCCTGACATGGCGTTGCCTCCTCCGATGTTGGTAAATCCATTCACATACTCTCGCCCTGAATAGATTCAGTCAACAGCTGCGGGGCGCGCCTTCGGATGATGGGATGGCGGGCATGGACAGGGACGTGGTCGTGCGAGCCGCCGTCGAACAGGGCCTCCTGGACTCCGAGCCGGTGGCCTGCCTGCTGGACATCGCCGGGATCAGAGCCTCGGCCGCCGCCCTGACCAGCGCCTTCGCCACCGCACTACCCCCCGGGACGCCCGTCCTGCACGCCTTCGCCGTCAAGGCCGCCCCCCTGGTGCCCGTACTGCGGCTGCTCGCCGACGCCGGGCTCGGCTGCGAGGTCGCCAGCCCCGGCGAACTGGCACTGGCCCGGGCGGCCGGGCTCCCCGCCGACCGGATCGTGCTCGACTCCCCCGCGAAGACCACGGGCGAGCTGCGCGAGGCCCTGGCCCTGGGCATCGCCGTCAACGCCGACAACCCCCAGGAGCTGCAGCGCCTCGACGCACTGATCAGCACCACCCCCGCATCCCCGATCGGGATCCGCATCAACCCGCAGACCGGCGCGGGCACCATCGACGCCCTCTCCACCGCCACGGCGACCTCGAAGTTCGGCATCGCCCTGCGCGATCCGGGCGCGCGCGAATGGCTCGTACGGGCCTGCCTCGACCGCCCTTGGCTCACCCGGCTGCACACCCACTCGGGCTCGCAGGGGGTCCCGCTGCCCCTGATCGCCGAGGGCGTGCGCGAACTGCACGCCCTGGCCGAGGAGATCAACGCGGCCGCCGGGCGCCGCCAGATCGACACCCTCGACATCGGCGGGGGCCTGCCGGTGAACTTCGCCTCGGACGGGACGGCCCCGACGTACGAGGAGTACGTGGCCGCCCTGCGCGGGGCGGCCCCCGGGCTGTTCGACGGCTCGTACGGCCTCGTCACGGAGTTCGGCCGCTCCCTGCTGGCCAAGAACGGCCTGGTCCTGGCGCGGGTCGAGTACACCAAGACCAGCGGGGGCCGCGCGATCGCCCTCACCCACGCGGGCGTCCAGCTGGCGACCCGCACCGCCTACGCGCCCGCCTCCTGGCCGGTCCGGATCCTGCCGTACGACGCGAAGGGCGCGCCGAAGACCGGGGACGCGGTGGCACAGGACGTCGCGGGCCCGGCGTGCTTCGCCGGCGACCTCCTGGCCACGGCCCGGGAGCTCCCGCGCCTCGCCTCGGGCGACGTCATCGCGGTCCCGGACACGGGGGCGTACTTCTTCACCGCGCACTACGGCTACAACAGCCTGCCGCGCCCGGCCGTGCACGGCTTCGCCGTGACCCCGGAGGGGGTCCGCTTCTCCCTGGCCCGCCCGGCGCAGACCCCGGAGGACCTCATCAGAGAAGCGGGCGGCACCCACCCGAACGCCCTCCTCTGACCCGCGGCCCCGGCCGGGGTCGGGTGGGCGCCCCCGCCGGGTTCGGCTCCGCGGGTTTGCCCTGCAGCCCGCGCCGACCCCGCCGGGGCCGGGTGTGCGGCGGGGTGCCCCCGCAGGACGTCGAACGCAGCCACCGCCCTCCCCCTCCGACCCCTGGAAACGTTCGACGGCCGAGGAGGTGCCCCGCCGCGCGCCCGGCCCCGGCGGCCCCTGTGCGTGCGGGCCGCTGCGCGGGGCCTTCCCCCACCCCGCCCCTTCCCGGCGTACCGAATCTGCGGCTCCGCCGCGTGCCGGACGGGCTGGAGGGTGCGCCCGGGCCGGAGGGTGGGGGCGAGCCGGAGAGACCCGGGGCTCCGCCCCGGACCCAGGTCCTCACACGCCGGACGGGCCGGACGGCGCGGGGGCGCAGGGTCCGTTGGGGCGGCGGCGGAGGGGCCGGCCCCGCCGGCCGAGGTGCCGCTAGCGCGGCGACAGGGTGGCCGCCAGAGCCGGGGAGAGGCCGGTGACCACCGCTTCCGGGGACAGGGAGGCGACCCCGGGGAGTTTGAGGAGGTAACGGGTCAGGGCCAGGCCCAGGAGCTGGGCCGCGACCAGGCCTGCCGCCCGCGCGGCCCGCTCCGGCCCGAGGGCCGCCGCCAGCGCCGGAGCCACCTGCACCGCGAACACCTCCCGCATCCGGGCCGCCGCCTGTTCGTTCGTCACCGCGGAGCGCAACAGCACCAGCAGGGCGTCGTCCGCCGGGTCGCCCTCCCACCGCTCCACGAAGTGCCGCACCAGCGCCGCGGGCAGCTCCGCCGCCGGCACCGCGCCCAGATCCGGCAGCCGTAGGTCGATGGCCAGGCTCGCGTCGAAGAGCTGCTCCTTGCTGCCGAAGTACCGCATGACCATCGAGGGGTCGATCTCCGCGTCCGCGGCGATCGCCCGGATCGTCGTGCGCTCGTAGCCCTGCACCGCGAACCGCTCGCGCGCGGCCCGCAGGATCGCCGCCTTGGTGTCGTCGGAGCTGCGTCGTACCGTCATGCCGCCAACCGTAGGCCAACAAACGTTGGCCAACAAGCGTTGACATGCCGCACCACCCGCGGCACGCTTTAGTCAACAGCCGTTGGCCAACAAACGTTGGCCCACCGGAGGAGGCCAGCGATGACCCGCACCAGCCGCCGCACCGGCACCACCCGCACCGGCACCGCCCCGCTCCGGCGGCGCCCGCTCCCCGCCACCACCGACGTCGCCGTCGTCGGCGCCGGGCCCACCGGCCTCGCCCTCGCCGTGACCCTCGCCGAGGCCGGCATCGACTTCGTGCTCCTCGACCGGCAGGCCGAGGGCGCCAACACCTCCCGCGCCGCCGTCGTGCACGCCCGCACCCTGGAAGTCCTCGACGAGCTCGATCCCTCCCGCGCCCTCTCCGCCGAGCTGATCGGCCTCGGCATCCCCGTCGGCACGTTCCGGATCCGCGACGGCGCCCGCCCGCTGGCCGCGATCGGCTTCGCGGGCCTGCCGACCGCCCACCCGTACGCGCTGATGGTCCCCCAGGACCGGACCGAGGCCGTGCTCCTCGCCCGCCTGCGCGCCCTCGGCCGCGATGTCCACCGCCCCTACGAGGTCACCGCGATCACCCAGGACGCGGACGGGGTCACCCTCACCACCGCCACCGGCGAGACCCTGCGCGCCGGCCACGCCGTCGGCGCCGACGGCATGCACAGCGCGGTCCGCACCGCCGCCGGGATCGGCTTCACCGGCAGCGCGTACGAGGAGTCCTTCGTGCTGGCCGACGTCGTCATGGACTGGGACCCGGGCGCGGCCGAGGTCTCGCTCACCCTCGGCGCCGCCGGGCTCACCGTGGTCGCCCCGCTGCCCGGAGGGCACTACCGGGTGGTCGCGAGCGTCGAAGAGGCCCCCGCCGAGCCGGACCTCGCCTTCGTCCAGGGGCTGCTGGACGCCCGCGCGCCCGGCCAGGCCACCGTCCGCGAGCTCGCGTGGTCCTCCCGGTTCCGGATCCACCACCGCGTCGCCGACCGCTACCGGGCCGGCCGGCTGCTCCTCGCCGGGGACGCCGCCCACGTGCACAGCCCGGCCGGCGGCCAGGGCATGAACACCGGCATCCAGGACGCGTACGCCCTCGGCCGCGCCTTCGCCGACGGGAACCTCGACGGCTACGAGGCCCGCCGCCGGCCCGTCGCCCAGCGGGTGGTGGCCCTCACCGACCGGATGACCCGCATCGCGACCACCCGCAACCCGGCCCTGCGCGCCGCGCGCAACACCGTGCTGCCCCTCGCCTCCCGCATCCCCGCACTGCGCCGCCGCCTGGCCACCGAGCTCGCCGAGCTCGACTACCGCTAGGACCTGTCCGGCCTAGGGGGTGTCCGGCGGATCACGGCCGGGCCCGGCCCGCCTGGCACCCCCTAGTCGACGAACAGCCCGCGCGACGCGGCCCGCGCGTCGAAGGCCTCCAGCCGGGCCTGCGCGTCGGGCAGCGCGTCCGCCATCGCCTCGAGCAGCACCCGGCCCAGCAGCATCGGCGCGCACGCCGTGTCGAAGGCCAGGCCGGTGCCGACCGGGGCCGGGATCAGCAGGTCCGAATGGCGGGCCACCGGGGCGAAGGCCGAGTCGGCGACGGTCACCACCGTCAGCCCGGCCCGCCGGGAGCGCTCCAGGGTGTCCACGACCTCCCGCGGATGGCGCGGCAGCGCGAAGCAGAGCAGCGTGCTCGCCCCGGCGGCCACGGCCGCGTCGATGCGGTCGTCCATCATCGAGCCGCCCTCGTCGAGGAGCCGTACGTCCGGGTGCACCTTGGCGGCGAAGTACGCGAACCCGCGCGCCTGCGAGGACGCCGCCCGCAGCCCGAGCACCGGCAGCGGCGTCGAGGCGGCGAGCAGCCGGCCGGCCTCCTGGACCGGCGAGGGATCGGCGAGCATCGCCGACAGCCGGCGCAGGTTCTCGATCTCCCCCTGGACGGCCTGCTGGTACTCGTTGTACGCGTCCTCGTGCTCGGCGGCCGTCCGCTCGGCGGGCGGCGCCACCTCGCGCAGGTGGCGGCGG
The DNA here is from genome assembly GCF_044541755.1 of Streptomyces sp. NPDC085524. Classification (NCBI taxonomy): domain Bacteria; kingdom Bacillati; phylum Actinomycetota; class Actinomycetes; order Kitasatosporales; family Streptomycetaceae; genus Streptomyces; species Streptomyces sp. NPDC085524. The sequence goes on along the minus strand of NZ_JBITTH010000037.1, from coordinate 9,120 downwards.
AGCGCCGGATATCCGTCGAAGCCGAGCGCCACCGCGAACCGGGTCACGGACGGCTGGCTCACCCCGGCCAGCTCGGCGAGTTCCACGCTCGACAGGAACGGCACCTCCGCGGCCCCCCGCACCATGCAGTGCGCGATCCGCCGCTGGGTCGGCGTCAGCCGGTGCCCCTCGAACAGCTTCTGCAGCCGCGCTGCCGGGCTGTCACTCATACCGCCCCCTCCGTCCCGGTGAGATATTCAGTCACGGAGCACTCTGCATGCGGTTATGCACGCGGGCAAGCCGTGCCCGGAATCCGGATACGGGGGCCAGCCCCAGTGCGGGGGCCCGGAGCGGTTCCTAGCGTGGGGGCATGGACGCACACGGCCAAGAGCTGAAGAAGGAACTCGACGCCACCCTGGACGCCCGGCGGGAGCTGGGCCCGGAGTACGAGGCCGCGCTGGTGGACTCGTTCGTCGAGAAGGTCGACACGCAGGTACGGCGACGGCTGGCGGAGGAACGTCTCCTGTCCGCGCGCGGCGACGGCCGCGGCGTGGCGGCCGCCCCCGGGGACGGGAACTTCGGCGAACGCTTCGGCTTCGCCATCGTCACGCTGGTGCTGGCGATCCCGCTGTCGGCCATCGCTGCTGCGCAGGCCCACCTGTCCGGGCTGCTGGTGGCCTGGGGCGGCATCGTGGGCGTCAACTTCATCCACGCGTCCAAGGGACTCCGCCGCCGGGACTGACCCCGCCCGGGAACGAACGTGCGCGGGGACCGCCGCACCCCGGTTGCCCGGGGGCGGGACGACGGCGGTCCCCGCGCAGGACACGGGCCGGGTCAGGGCCGGCCGCGTCCATGGCGTCCACGCGGTCCGGGAGCCGCTCCGGGGTGCGTTCGCGCCGTTCGGTGGTGACAGGCACCACTGTGCCGGAGCCGTGTTAAGCCGGTGCTGCCGCCACGTGTCGGGCCCGTACCGATTCCGCGACTTCCCGGCCTCCGGGCGCGCAGCGCCGAGGAACGGGGACCCGCCCCGGCCCGCCGGACGAGCCGCAGGCTACTTCGCCGTCTTGGCCAGGAACGCCAGCAGGTCCTGGCGGCTCACCACGCCCGTCGGCTTGCCCTCGACCAGGACGATCGCCGCGTCCGCCTCGCCCAGGGCCTCCATCAGGTCGGAGACCGGCTCGCCGGAGCCGACCTGCGGCAGCGGCGCGCTCATGTGCTTCTCCAGCGGGTCGCCCAGCGACGCGCGCTGCGCGAACAGGGCGGCCAGCAGCTCCTTCTCCACGACCGAGCCGATGACCTCGGCGGCCATCACGTCGGGGTGGCCGGCGCCCGGCTTGACGACGGGCATCTGGGAGACGCCGTACTCGCGCAGCACCTCGATCGCCTCGCCCACGGTCTCCTCGGGGTGCATGTGGACCAGGGACGGCATGGCGCCCTCCTTGTCCGCGAGGACGTCGCCGATGCGCGCCGTCGGCCCGCCCTGCTCCAGGAAGCCGTGCCCGGCCATCCACTCGTCCGAGAAGATCTTGCTGAGGTAGCCGCGGCCGCTGTCCGGGAGCAGGACGACGACCACGTCGTCCGGGCCCAGGCCCTCCGCGACGCGCAGCGCGGCCACGACGGCCATGCCGCAGGAGCCGCCGACGAGCAGGCCCTCCTCCTTGGCGAGGCGGCGGGTCATCTGGAAGGAGTCCTTGTCGGACACCGCGATGATCTCGTCGGTCACGTTCGGGTCGTAGGCGGTCGGCCAGAAGTCCTCGCCGACGCCCTCGACGAGGTACGGACGGCCGGAGCCGCCCGAGTACACCGAGCCCTCGGGGTCGGCGCCGATGACCTTGACCTTCCCGCCGCTGACCTCCTTGAGGTAGTTGCCGGTGCCGGAGATCGTGCCGCCCGTGCCGACGCCGGCGACGAAGTGGGTGATCTTCCCGTCCGTCTGCTCCCAGAGCTCGGGGCCGGTGGTCTCGTAGTGCGAACGGGGGTTGTTCGGGTTGCTGTACTGGTCGGGCTTCCAGGCGCCGGGCTCGCGCGCGAGGCGGTCGGACACGTTGTAGTACGAGTCCGGGTGCTCGGGGTCGACGGCGGTCGGGCAGACCACGACCTCGGCGCCGTACGCGCGCATCACGTTGATCTTGTCCATGGACACCTTGTCAGGGCAGACGAAGATGCACTTGTAGCCCTTCTGCTGGGCCACGATGGCGAGTCCCACACCCGTGTTGCCGCTGGTCGGCTCCACGATGGTGCCGCCGGGCTTGAGGGCTCCGCTCTCCTCTGCGGCCTCGATCATGCGCAGGGCGATCCGGTCCTTCACGGAGCCGCCGGGATTGAAGTACTCGACCTTCGCAAGGACGGTGGCCTGGAGGCCTTCGGTCACACGGTTGAGCTTCACCAGCGGGGTGTTGCCGACGAGGCTGATCATCGAGTCGTGGAATTGCACCATGTTCTCCAAGGACGGGACTCCACGGGTTCTCCGGGAGGTTCGGCCAGAGTATGCCGAAAGGGATTGGACGACCGTCCGTACGGGGCAGGAAGGTCAACGAAGCCCCAGTCAGCGAAGCGAGGTGGCCTGAAGGGTGTCCAGGGCGAGAACGGCCCGCCGCATCGCGGCGGGCGCGGCGTACGGCGGTGGCGGGCTCGGGCTGGTCGGGGTCGCCGCGGTGGGGCTCGTACTCGCGGAGATGCAGTTCGCCAAGCGCACGGTGGGGAGCGGGCTGGGCGATCCCCCGCGCGCGGACGGACTGTACGGGAGCGAGTTCAACGGGCCGGAGCTGAGTCCGGGCCCGCTGCGGCTGGCCATGCTGGGCGATTCCACGGCCGCGGGCCTCGGCGTGCGGCGGGCCAGGCAGACCCCGGCGGCCCTGATGGCCTCCGGGCTGGCTGCGGTGGCAGAGCGGCCGGTGGAGCTGCGCAACGTGGCCCTGTCGGGGGCCATGTCGGACGACCTGGACCGCCAGGTCGGGCTGCTGCTGGACGGGGAGCGGCCCCCGCCGGACGTGTGCGTGATCATGATCGGCGCGAACGACGTGACCCGGCGCATGCCGCCCACGCAGTCGGTCCGCCACCTCACCTCGGCGGTGCGGCGGCTGCGCATGGCGGGCGCCGAGGTCGTCGTCGGCACCTGCCCGGACCTGGGCACGATCGAGCCGGTGTACCAGCCGCTGCGGTGGCTGGCCCGGCGGGTCTCGCGGCAGCTCGCGGCCGCGCAGACCATAGGGGTGGTCGCGCTGGGCGCCCGTACGGTCTCGATGGGCGACCTGCTCGGGCCGGAGTTCGCGGCGAACCCCCGCGAGATGTTCGGCCCGGACTCCTACCACCCCTCGGCGGAGGGCTACGCGACCGCGGCGATGGCCGTGCTGCCGACCCTGTGCGCGGCGCTGGCGCTGTGGCCGGAGTCCGACCGCCTGGACGTGTCCCGCAACGAGGACATGCTGCCGGTGGCGAAGGCGGCGTCGGCCGCGGCCGGTCTGGCGGGTACGGAGGTCACGGCCGCGCGTGGTCCCTGGGTGCTGCTCAAACACCGCCGGCGGCGCCGGCTCACCGCCGAGGACCCGGCCGCCACCCCGGCCCCGGCCGACCTGCCGTAGCCCCCGGCGGGCCGGGGCCGCCGCTGCCCGTAGCCCCCGGCGGGCCCGGGCCACCGCTGCGCGGAGCCGTCCCCCACCCGCCCTTCCACCGTTCCCTGGGGCTCTGCCCCGGACCCCGGTCCTCAATCGCCGGACGGGCTGGAATTGCCCTGCGGGCCATCCGGCCGCGCCTGACGGACGGCAGCAGCCAAATCCAGCCCCGCCAGGGGGCACCTCCCAGCGGTAGCTGGGGGAGTTTGAGGCGCGGGGTCCGGGGCAGAGCCCCGGGAGCGGCGCCGCAGGTGCACCGGGCACCACCACCCCCGCGGGAGCGACCGGCATCACACCGCCCGAGCGGTGACCTCGACCGTACGGGGCGGTAACTTCGCATGCGGTCCCGCAACGACGCACGCACCCCCTTGGAGTCCCGATGCCCGAAGCAGTCATCGTTTCCACCGCCCGCTCCCCCATCGGGCGCGCCGGCAAGGGGTCCCTCAAGGACGTCCGGCCGGACGACCTGACCGCCACGATCATCCAGGCCGCCCTCGCCAAGGTCCCCGAGCTGGACCCGCGCCAGATCGACGACCTGATGCTGGGCTGCGGCCTCCCCGGCGGCGAGCAGGGCCACAACCTCGCCCGCATCGTCGCCGTGCAGATGGGCATGGACTTCCTGCCCGGCACCACGATCACCCGGTACTGCTCCTCCTCCCTGCAGACCTCCCGCATGGCCCTGCACGCCATCAAGGCGGGCGAGGGCGACGTCTTCATCTCCGCCGGCGTCGAGACCGTCTCCCGGTTCGCCAAGGGCTCCTCCGACGGCCTGCCGGACACCCACAACCCGCTCTTCGCGGACGCCGAGGCCCGTACGGCCGCCGTCGCGCAGAGCGAGGGCAGCGACTGGCACGACCCGCGTGCGGACGGCCTGATCCCCGACGCGTACATCGCGATGGGGCAGACCGCCGAGAACCTGGCCCGCCTCAAGGGCGTGACCCGCCAGGACATGGACGAGTTCGGCGTGCGCTCGCAGAACCTCGCCGAGGCCGCGATCAAGAACGGCTTCTGGGAGCGGGAGATCACCCCGGTCACCACCCCCGACGGCACCGTGGTCAGCGCGGACGACGGCCCGCGCGCCGGCGTCACCCTGGAGGGCGTGCAGGGCCTCAAGCCCGTCTTCCGCCCCGACGGCCTGGTCACCGCCGCCAACTGCTGCCCGCTGAACGACGGCGCCGCGGCGCTCGTCATCATGAGCGACACCAAGGCCCGCGAGCTGGGTCTGACCCCGCTGGCCCGGATCGTCTCCACCGGCGTCACCGCCCTCTCCCCCGAGATCATGGGCCTCGGCCCGGTCGAGGCCTCGAAGCAGGCGCTGAAGCGGGCCGGCCTGACGGTCGGCGACATCGACCTGTTCGAGATCAACGAGGCGTTCGCGGCCCAGGTCATCCCGTCCTACCGCGACCTGGAGATCCCCCTCGACAAGCTGAACGTCAACGGCGGGGCCATCGCCGTCGGTCACCCGTTCGGGATGACCGGTGCCCGCATCACCGGCACCCTGATCAACAGCCTGCAGTTCCACGACAAGCAGTTCGGTCTGGAGACCATGTGCGTGGGTGGCGGCCAGGGCATGGCCATGGTGATCGAGCGGCTCAGCTGAGCCGTATCCGCAGCTGAGCGGATCAAGAGCGGCCCCAGGCGCCGCAAGGGATCGGGCCTGATCCCCTGCGGCGTACTGACGCCGGATCTAACCCCGTCGCGGCCGACCTGTGACCGAATCTCCCCCAGGATGTGACCTATCTCCTGGGGGCTCGGCATATATGCAGGTCAGGTGCCGTACGGAGGGGCGCATCGGGACGAAAGCCCTGTCCATTTCATGACGTAATGCACTGCACGCCATTCCCAGGTCGGGACACTCTGATGTAGGAAGTCGGGGGATCGAATCACACCGGGAGTTAGTCAGTGAGCGCCATGTCTCTTGCCCTGCTGCTGACCGCGGCCGCTGCCACGGCCGTCGGCGCTGCTGCGCTGCACGCCGTCCACGGCCTGCGCAAGCAGGTCACGGCCCTGCGCAGTGAGCTGGCGGTGCCGCACCCCCGCGGTGCGACCGTCCCCCACGCCCGCAGCGCCGTCGAATCCCCCGCCGCGGAGATACGAGCCGCCGTGGCCGAAGCCCTGGCCGAGGAGCGCGAGCGCGAGCTGGCCGAGGCGCGCGCCTTCTGGGCCGCGCAGGAGGCCCGTGACGCCGCCGACGCGCCCTCCCTGCTGGGCGGCCTGCCGGGCCTCGGCGACGACGGCCCGCACGTCTTCCTGCCCCGGCAGGCCGACATGGTGGGCCTGGACGCGGTCCTCGGCGAGGAGGTCCTCGACGAGAACCCGTACCCGGAGGACTCGGCCGAGCTGGCCGCCGCCCGCCGGCGCCACCCCTCGCACCCCGATTTCGTTCCGGTCCAGGCCTCGCACCCCGGCGCCGACCACGAGCGCACGGTCAGCCGCCTCGAGGAGCTCGCGGAGGCCCGTACGGCCCTCGCGGACGTCCGCCCCGGCCCGCTGGGCACCCTGGACGTGTACGTCTTCACGGACGGCACGACGCTCTGTATGACCCCGGGGCACCGGGAGACCGCGGAGCGCCTCGCCGAGGCCCTGCGCTCGGGCACCGCTCCGGTCCTGCTCGGCGGCTCGGGCATCTCCGGCGCCTACGCGCTGACCTTCTCCTGCGGCGACTCCGAGGACCCGGACAGCAACGTCTACATCCTCGCGGACCGCGTCATCGCATCGCTCTAGCCTCTGCCTGCTCCACCAGCCGCACGGCCTCGTCCAGCACCTCGGACGGGGCCTTCGCGCCGTCCTGGGCCGGTACGCCGCGCAACGCCTCGGCCAGGTCCGCGCCGGCCACGGCCACCTGGTCGCCGACGACGAAGAGCCCCTCGTCCGGCATCTCCCGCACCGCGGCGCCCGTCGCGCCCTCGAGGGTCTGCGCCCTCGCCGAGAGCTCGCGGGCCAGTTCCAGCGCCGCCTCTGCGGCTCCTTGCCGCAAGCGGCTCTGCGGGGCGGCCCGCAGCCGGTCTGCGAAGCGGTCCACGACGGCGGTCAGGGGTGAGGTATCGAGCACCCGGCCGACCTTACGCGCCGTCCGCGCACCATTGCCAACGGGCGAACTCTCCGGCACGGTGACGTGAAGAGAACAGCACGGCAACCTTCCGGAGGCGCCCATGTCCGTAGAGTTCTCCGAGCAGACCCACCGCAACATGATCGACAGAATCCCCCTGACCACCGGTCGTGAAGTGTCCGACTGGCTCCGTACCGTGGACGAAGGCCCCTCCCTCGTCCGGTTCGAGGAGAAGGTCAGCTGGCTGCGCGGCGCGCACGAGCTGTCGTACGGCCAGGCGAAGGCGATCATCCACGAGTACGACCTGCGCAGAGCCGCACGCCGGTTCGGCTGACCCCGAGCTCGTTCGCGGGCTCGTTCCCTACCTCGTCCCCGACCTCGTTCCCGTTCCCCGATTCCGGACCCGAGACGCGGGAAGGCCCCGCGAGCGGTGTGCTCGCGGGGCCTTCCCCGTACAACGGGCGATCCCTGGGGACGCCGGTACGACTAGTCGTCGCCGGAGAGGATCTGGAACAGGCGCAGCAGCTCCAGGTAGATCCACACCAGCGTCAGCGTGAGGCCGAAGGCCGCCAGCCAGGCCTCCTCGCGCGGGGCGCCGTAGGTCACGCCGTCCTCGACCTGCTTGAAGTCCATGGCGAGGAAGGCGGCACCGAGGATGACGCCGATGATGCCGAAGACGATGCCGAGCCCGCCGCTGCGGAAGCCGAGGCCGTCACCGCCGCCGAACACCGCGAAGAGCGAGTTGGCGACCATGAGCAGGACGAAGCCGAGCGCCGCGGCCGTCACGAAGCCGGCGAAGCGCCGGTTGACGCGGATCCAGCCCATCTTGTAGGCGAGGAGCACGGCGGCGAAGACGCACATCGTGCCCATGACGGCCTGGATGACCACGCCGGCACCGAAGTAGGTGCTGGTGGCCGCGCTGATGACGCCGAGGAAGACACCCTCGAGCGCCGCGTAGCCCAGGATCAGCGCCGGGACGGGCTTGCGCTTGAAGGACTGGACCATCGCCAGCACGAACGCGACGAGGGCCGCGCCGATGGCGATGCCGTACGACTTGCCGAGGTTCGCCGGGTCGACCGGCAGGAGGACCCAGGACAGCGTCGCCGTCACGATGAGCGTGCCGAGCGTCATGGCCGTACGGCTCACGACGTCGTCCATCGTCATCGCGTTCGTGCGCGCCGGGGCCTGGGGCATCCCCGTCATCGGGTCGGCCGCGTACGGGTTCGTCGCGTACGGGTTGGTCCCGGCCTGCTGGTGCTGCGCGTCAAAGCCCGCGTAGCCACCGTTGTCGCGGCTGAACCCCCGTCGCGAGAAGACCGGGTTACTGCTCCTCATCTCACTCCTCAGTGGCCACCGAGCGCGGCCTCGCATCAAGAGTAATGCGCTCGCAAAAAAATCACCCTACTGCTGGAGGAGGATCTTAGGAGAAGACAGGGCGAAGCGCAGGGGATAAAACGACCGGGCCTCGGGGGAGCTGAGGAGTGCCCGGAGCCGGACTTGAACCGGCACGACCCGAAGGTCAGCGAGGTTTAAGCTCGCCGTGTCTGCATTCCACCATCCGGGCAGGGCGTGGCGGCCCCCGATATAGCCTTCAGCGCTGCCCCGAGCCTATCCGGAAGACCCCTTGCGCCACCTGGCCCTCTTTCCGATGTTGTCTGATTTTATTGGCGATTGAGGGAGCGTCAGGGCGCAGAACGCACGGTGGGCCCCTTCTCCGGGACGATCACCGCCGACGCGGGAATGACGGGATTTCGATGTCCTGCGCCACCCGTCCCGCCACCTGGCACGCCACCCCGCGCCTCCCCTCCGGCCCCGGCCCGGTCGCGGCCCGGTCCTCCCCCGCGCCTCCCGCCCGCCGCCCCCGGCCGTCCCGGCTCCGGCGCAGGTGGATCAGGGTCGCCGTCATACCAGAGGCGTATGCGGGCGCCCTCGCGGTCAGACTCCAGTGGGCCTGCGAACCGGCACCGCGGCTGATCCCGAGCGCGGCCGGCGCGGAGACGATGGAAAAGTCCCCGCACCGCAGACCGAGGAGCCCTCCCGTGACCACCATGAACCATGCCCCGCGCACCATCCAGGCCGTGGCCGCCCGCGCCACCGGCCTCTCCAAGGTGTACGGCCAGGGCGAGACCCAGGTGGTCGCCCTCGACAACGTCTCCGTGGACTTCGGCCAGGGCCAGTTCACCGCGATCATGGGCCCGTCGGGCTCCGGCAAGTCCACGCTGATGCACTGCGTCGCCGGTCTGGACACCTTCTCCTCCGGGTCCGTGCGCATCGGCGAGACCGAGCTGGGCTCCCTCAAGGACAAGCAGCTCACCCAGTTGCGCCGGGACAAGATCGGCTTCATCTTCCAGGCCTTCAACCTGCTGCCGACCCTGACGGCCCTGGTGAACATCACGCTCCCCATGGACATCGCCGGCCGCAAGGCCGACAAGCAGTGGCTGGACACGGTCATCGAGATGGTCGGCCTCTCCGGCCGCCTCT
>NZ_JBITTH010000036.1:0-81066 GCF_044541755.1 Streptomyces sp. NPDC085524 | reverse complement strand
GAGAAGGGGTTCCCGACCGAACCCGAGGAGGTGTTCGACGAACTGCGCCGCGCCTCGGCGGGCGGCCCGGCGGACTACTCGGGCATCGACTACGCCCGCATCGAGGCCGAACAGGGCGTCTTCTGGCCCTGCCCCGACGGCACTTCGGGCACGCCCCGCCTCTTCCTGGACCGGTTCGCCACCGAGGACGGCCGCGCCCGCTTCGTCCCCGTCTCCCACCGCGAGGCCGCGGAGACCCCCGACGCCGACTACCCCCTCCTCCTCACCACCGGCCGGGTGGTCGCCCAGTACCAGTCGGGCGCCCAGACCCGCCGCGTCGACGAGCTGAACGCGGCCGCCCCCGGCCCCTTCGTGGAACTCCACCCCCGCCTCGCCGCCCGCATCGGCGCCGTCGAGGGCAGCCCGCTGGCGGTCACCTCCCGGCGCGGCCGCGCCGTGGCCCCGGCCAGGATCACGGACGCCATCCGCGCGGACACGGTCTTCATGCCGTTCCACTGGCCGGGCGAGGGCCGCGCCAACACCCTGACCAACCCGGCGCTGGACCCGACCTCCCGGATGCCGGAGTTCAAGGTCTGCGCGGTCCGCGTCGAGCGGGCCGAGGTGTCTGCGGAGCCCCCTCGAAAGTCGGCGTGACCGCCGCCACCAGCCGCCGTGCGTACTCCTCCTCCGAGCCGGCGAGCTGCGGGTACTCCGCCGCGAAGTGCTCCCACTCGTGGCCGACGTTCCCGTAGGCCGCGATGTCCTCCAGGGTCACCCCCGGGTTCGGAAGCGGCTGTTCGGGCGCCAGCCGGAACACCTGGTCCAGCAGTTCCCACGGCAGCGGATACCGCTCGGCGAGCAGGACCGCGTCGTACAGGTCCTTGCCCTGCGGATGGGCGTCGCTCACCAGCCACAGCAGCTTCCAGGCCAGGGAGAGGGCGGGCGGGGCCGCCAGGACCACGGCCCCGCACTTCAGCTCCGTCAGCTCGGGTTCGGCCGGCAGCCTCTCGTTGAACACGAAGTCGAGCTGGACCTGCCCGGCCGGCAGTCCCGGCACCTCCCACGGGACCACCATCCGCAGACCCGGTACCCGGTCGTAGGTCCAGATGTCCTCGACCACCGCGCCGGACGCCTTGATCCCGGCCCGCCCGGCCGCACCGGCGGCGATCGCGTCCAGCATCCGCGCCGTCCGCCCGTCCCCGATGTTCCAGCTGCGCGGCACGACCACGAAGTCCAGGTCGCCCGGCTCCCGGGCCGCCTCCCCGAACCAGTCGGCGAGCAGCACGCTCCCGCGCAGCACCAGCGAGTCCCCGTAGGCCGATTCGGATACGGCCATCAGTACGGCGTCCAGCGCCGCCCGCCGGGCGGCCAGCCACGCGGCGGTCCGCGCCGGGTCCTCGAACTCCGGGTCGGCACCCCGGTACGCCCGGCTGAAGTGCTTCAGTGACGGATCGAACACCGCCTTCTGACGGAGGCCGTCACCCGTCACCGGCCGCAGCGTCAGCGGGAGGCCGCGTGCCCGGCGCGTCTCCTCGTCCAGCGGCTCCCGTGGGAGCTCGGTGCTCCGCCAGTCGAAACCCTGCCACGTCATCGTGACGTCCCCTCCTCCATCCACCCGTCGTCCACCGACAGGTCGCTGTCGTACAGCACGAACTCCCGCTCCTCCGAGCGGATCCCGTACCCCGCCGAGCAGAGCGCCGCGACCAGCGCGTCGCAGGCCGACCCCGCCTCCGCCGCCGTGCCGCGCCACCGCTGGGTCACGAACCGCTCGTGGCGGCCCCCGGACAGGACGCGGCGGGCGTTCCACGACAGGTGGGCCCCGTGCGGGACCACCAGGGACTCCAGGGCCGCCCGGTCGAAGCCCGCCGGCAGCAGCAGCTTCAGGTGGTGCTCGAAGTAGCCGCCGCCCGGGCCCGGCCGTTCCGTGGTCCAGGGGACCGTCTCCACCTTCACGCGGACCGGGTCGAAGCCCGCCGCCCGCAGCTGCGGCACCAGGCGCTCGTGGCCCGTGCGGTCCCGCAGGGTCAGCATCGGCTGCGACACCATCCGGCCCCGGGCCAGCAGGATGTGGGTGACCTTCAGCTCCCGCGCCCCGGCCCACGCGTCGAGGCGGGCCAGCGCCTCCGCATCCGCGCAGCGCACCGTGACATGGGTTTCGTACGTGTGCATGGCGCAGATCCTCTCGGACATGTGTCCGATCCGCATCGGCATAACGGCCAAGGGGTAACCATCGGTCACGTGCCGGACTCAGAAAGTGCTCGCACGCCCCTCGTGGCCGCGATGTGTCGTACCCCACACTGAGGTGCGGTGCCCCCGTCCTCGGAGCCCTGGAGGTCGCCCCCGTGCAGACCCGGACCCTGACCGTGAACGAGAGCGAGTCCTCGGAGGTCGAAGCCGTGGACGAAGAGCCCGACGCCGAAGCCGACGCCGACGCCGAAGGCGAGGCCGACCCCGGGCCCGAGGTGCTGGAGCTGATCGAACAGCCCGTGCCGCAGCAGCGCAGGCGCAGCAACGCGGAAGGCGGGGGCGGATCCGGGCCCTCCGCCGATCTGTTCCGCCAGTACCTGCGCGAGATAGGCAGGATCCCGCTGCTCACGGCCGCCGAGGAGGTCGACCTCGCACGGCGCGTCGAAGCCGGCCTGTTCGCCGAGGAGAAGCTCGGCAACACCCCCGACCTCGACTCCCAGCTCGCCGTCGACCTCGACAAGCTCGTCGTCATGGGCCGGATGGCCAAACGCCGTCTCATCGAGTCGAACCTGCGGCTCGTGGTCTCCGTCGCGAAACGGTACGTGGGCCGCGGGCTCACCATGCTCGACCTGGTGCAGGAGGGGAACCTCGGGCTCATCAGGGCCGTGGAGAAGTTCGACTACGCCCGCGGGTACAAGTTCTCCACGTACGCCACCTGGTGGATCCGGCAGGCGATGTCCCGGGCCCTCGCCGACCAGGCCCGGACCATCCGCGTGCCCGTCCACGTCGTCGAGCTCATCAACCGCGTCATCCGCGTGCAGCGCCGCATGCTCCAGGAGCGGGGGTACGAGCCCACCGCCGAAGAGGTCGCCGTCCACCTGGAGCTGACCCCCGAGCGGGTCATGGAAGTGCTCCGCCTCGCCCAGGAGCCGGTCTCCCTGCACGCACCGGTCGGGGAGGAGGACGACGTCGCGCTCGGCGACCTCATCGAGGACGGCGACGCCGCCTCACCCGTCGAGTCCGCCGCGTTCTTCCTGCTGCGCGAGCACCTGGAAGCCGTGCTCTCCACGCTCGGCGAGCGGGAACGCAAGGTGGTCCAGCTCCGCTACGGGCTGGACGACGGCCGCCCGCGCACCCTGGAGGAGATCGGCCGGATCTTCGGCGTGACCCGCGAGCGGATCCGCCAGATCGAGTCGAAGACCCTCAACAAGCTGCGGGACCACGCCTTCGCCGACCAGCTCCGCGGCTACCTGGACTGAAACGGGAAGGGGCGCCCCGAAGGACGCCCCGCCCCGCTCGGCCGAGGACCGAAGACGGCCCTGGTCTCAGTCGACCTCGGCCACCGCCTGCGCGAACTGCGCCGCGTACAGCCGCGCGTACGCGCCGCCCGAGGCCAGCAGCTCCTCGTGCGTGCCCTGCTCCACGATCGATCCGTTCTCCATCACCAGGATCACGTCCGCGTCGCGGATCGTGGACAGCCGGTGCGCGATCACGAAGGACGTACGGCCGTGCGCGAGCCGCGCCATCGCCTTCTGGATCAGCACCTCGGTACGGGTGTCGACCGAGCTCGTCGCCTCGTCGAGCACCAGGATCACCGGGTCCGACAGGAACGCCCGGGCGATGGTGATCAGCTGCTTCTCGCCCGCGCTGACGCCCGCGCCCTCGTCGTCCAGCACGGTGTCGTAGCCGTCCGGCAGGGTGCGGATGAACCGGTCGGCGTGGGCGGCCCGCGCCGCCTCCTCGATCTCGGCGCGCGTCACCTCGCGCGAGGCGCCGTAGGCGATGTTCTCCGCGATGGTGCCGCCGAACAGCCAGGTGTCCTGGAGCACCATGCCGATGGAGCCGCGCAGCTCCTCGCGGGTCATCTTCGCGATGTCCACGCCGTCCAGGGCGATCTCGCCGCCCGTGACCTCGTAGAACCGCATCAGCAGATTGACGAGCGTGGTCTTGCCGGCGCCCGTCGGGCCGACGATCGCGACGGTGTGACCCGGCTCGACCTTCAGCGACAGGTTCTCGATCAGCGGCTTGTCCGGCTCGTAGCGGAAGGCCACCTTGTCGAGGGTTACCTGACCGCGCAGCTCCTCCGGCCGCTCCGGAACCTCCGCGTCCGGCTCCTGCTCCTCGGCGTCCAGCAGCTCGTAGACCCGCTCCGCCGAGGCGACGCCGGACTGCACGAGGTTCGCCATCGATGCGACCTGCGACAGCGGCATCGAGAACTGCCGCGAGTACTGGATGAAGGCCTGCACGTCACCGATCGACAGGGTGCCCGAGGCCACCCGCAGACCGCCGACGACCGCGACCAGCACGTAGTTGATGTTCGATATGAAGAACATCACCGGCTGCATCAGACCGCTGACCAACTGCGCCTTGAACGAGGCCCGGTACAGCGCCTCGTTCTGCTCGGCGAAGATCGCGGCGGACTCCTTCTGCCGGCCGAAGACCTTCACCAGCGTGTGCCCCGAGTACATCTCCTCGATGTGGGCGTTGAGCGCGCCGGTCGTCTTCCACTGCGCCACGAACTGCGGCTGCGACTTCTTGCCGATCTTCGCCGCGACGACGACCGAGACGGGAACCGTCACCAGCGCGACCAGCGCCAGCAGCGGCGAGATCCAGAACATCATCGCGAGCACGCCGACGATCGTCAGCAGCGAGTTCAGCAGCTGCCCCATCGTCTGCTGGAGCGTCTGCCCGATGTTGTCGATGTCGTTCGTGGCCCGACTGAGCACCTCGCCGCGCTTCTGCTGGTCGAAGTACGACAGCGGCAGCCGCGACAGCTTCGCCTGCAGCTCCTCGCGCATCCGGTACACGGTGCCGTTCATGACGTGGTTCGACAGCCGCGTCGCCACCAGCATCAGCAGACCGGCCAGCGTGAAGACCACCAGCGCCCACACGGCCACGACCCCGACGGCACCGAAGTCGATGCCCTCGCCCGGGGTGAAGTCGGTGCCGGACAGCATGTCCGCCATCCCGCCCTGGCCCTTGGCGCGCATCCCGTCCAGCGCCTGCTGCTTGGTGATGCCGGCCGGCATCTGGCGGCCGACGATCCCCGCGAACACCAGGTCGGTGGCCTCGCCGAGGATCTTCGGGCCGACCACCGCACAGCCGACGCTGCCGACGACGGCGGCGACCATGCCCCACAGCTTGGCCCGGTCCTGGGCGAGCTGGCCCAGCAGCCGCTTGCCCGATCCCTTGAAGTCCAGGGACCGCTGGGCCGGTCCCATCATCATCCGTCCTCCGGGCCCGCTCATGCGGCCTCCGCCTCCGTCAGCTGGGAGAGCACGATCTCCCGGTAGGTCTCGTTGCCGGCCATCAGCTCGTGGTGGCGCCCCTCGCCGACGACCTCGCCCTCGTCCAGCACGATGATCCGGTCGGCGTCGCGGATCGTGGAGACCCGCTGGGCGACGATGACCACGGTCGCCTCCTCGGTCTCGCGGCCGAGCGCCGCGCGCAGCGCCGCGTCCGTGGCGTAGTCCAGGGCCGAGAAGGAGTCGTCGAAGAGGTAGATCTCCGGGCGCTGCACCAGCGTGCGGGCGATGGCCAGACGCTGGCGCTGGCCGCCGGAGACGTTGGTCCCGCCCTGGGTGACGGCGGCCTCGAGGCCCCCGTCCAGCGCGGACACGAACTCCTTGGCCTGGGCCACTTCCAGGGCCCGCCACAGTTCCTCGTCGGTCGCGTCCGGCCGCCCGTAGCGCAGGTTGGAGGCGACCGTTCCGGAGAAGAGGTACGGCTTCTGCGGGACCATGCCGACCGTCCTGGCGAGCAGCTCCGGGTCGAGCCGGCGCACGTCCTCGCCGTCCACGAGCACCTCGCCGCCGGTCGCGTCGAACAGCCGCGGCACCAGGCCCAGCAGGGTGGACTTGCCGCTGCCGGTGGAGCCGATCACCGCGGTGGTCTCGCCGGGGCGGGCCACCAGGTTCACCCCGCGCAGCACGGGTGCCTCGGCGCCCGGGTAGCGGAAGTCGGCGCCGCGCAGCTCGAGCCGGCCGCGGACGAGGAGCTTCTTCACCGGGTCCGTCGGCGGCGCCACGCTCGACTCCGTGTCCAGGACCTCCTGGACGCGCTCGGCGCAGACCTCGGCGCGCGGCACCATCATGAACATGAAGGTGGCCATCATCACGGCCATGACGATCTGCATCAGGTAGGCGAGGAAGGCCGTCAGCTGGCCGATCTCCATGCCGCCGCTGTCGACGCGCATCGCACCGAACCAGATGACCGCGACGCTGGAGATGTTCACGACCAGGATCACGGTGGGGAACATGAGGGCCAGCAGCTTGCCCGCGGCCAGCGAGACCCCGGTGAGGTCCGCGTTGGCCTCCCGGAAACGGTCCTTCTCGTAGTCGTCGCGGACGAAGGCGCGGATCACCCGGTTGCCGGTGATCTGCTCGCGCAGCACCCGGTTCACGGTGTCGAGCCGGTCCTGCATCTTGCGGAACAGCGGCCGCGTCTTGAAGACGATCGCGCCGACCGAGAGGCCGAGCACGGGGACCACGGCGAGCAGTACGCCCGACAGCTTCACGTCCAGCGAGAGCGCCATGAAGATGCCGCCGACGCACATGATCGGCGCCGAGACCATCAGCGTGAAGGTCATCAGGACCAGCATCTGGATCTGCTGGACGTCGTTCGTCGTACGGGTGATCAGCGAGGGGGCGCCGAACTGCCCCAGCTCCCGTGCGGAGAAGCTCTGCACCCGGTCGAAGACGGACGCGCGGATGTCGCGGCCGACCGCGGCCGCGGTGCGGGCGCCGTAGTAGACGGCCCCGGCGTTGCAGACGAGCTGGACGAGCGAGACGCCGAGCATCAGTGCGCCGAAGCGCAGGATGTAGCCGGTGTCCCCGTGGACGACACCGTTGTCGATGATGTCCGCGTTGAGGGTGGGCAGGTAGAGGCTCGCGCTGGTCTGCAGCAGTTGCAGCAGCACCAGCGCGGCGATCGGTTGCTTGTACGGACCGAGATGGGTCCGCAGAAGTCGTATGAGCACGCGTAGGCTCCGGTCGGCATGATCGAGGGGTTCAACCCATATTGGGCCAACCGGCCCCCCGATCCCCAGCGGATTTCGCAAAGCCCGGTCAAAAGGCGTAGACCGGGCTGCGCCCGCCGCCCTACGGCTGCGGAGCCCCCGAACCCTGGAACGCGCCGGGGTGGATCTGCTCCCGCGTCGCGATGTACTGCTGCCGCACGGCCTGCCCGGCCGCGAGCTCCTCGCCCGGCTCGAACACCTGGGCCGCCGCGGCCGGCCAGACCGGCGGGGTGTGCGGGGCGAGCGTGCCCTGCGCGACCCCGAGCGCCCACGCCGCCTGCCGCGCCGAGCCCAGCGCCGCGTAGTCGGCCGGCGCCGGCACGACGATCTGCGTCCCGAACAGCCCCGGGGCCGCGGCCTGTACGGCGGGCAGCTCGGCCGCCGCGCCGAGCAGGAACACCCGGCGGATCCCGGCCCCGCGCGAACGCAGCACGTCCAGCGCGTCCACGAGCCCGCACAGCATGCCCTCGAACGCGGCCCGGGCCAGGTGCTCCGGCTTCATGGAGTCCCGGCGCAGCCCCGACAGGGTCCCGGCGCTGTGCGGCAGGTTCGGCGTCCGCTCACCCTCCAGGTAGGGGAGCAGGACGAGTCCGTGCGCGCCCGGCGTCGACTTCAGCGCGAGCTCGCTCAGCCCTTCCAGGTCGGTGCCCAGCAGTTCGGCGGTGCCGCGCAGGGCCCGTACGGCGTTGGAGGTGTTCACCACGGGCAGGTGCATGCCGCTGGCGTCGGCCAGCGAGGTGATCAGCCCGCCCGGCTCCGACAGCGCCTCGTGGTGCACCGCCATCACCGAACCGGAGGCGCCGAGCGAGACCACGGCGTCGCCCGGGCCGAGCCCGAGCCCGAGCGCGGCGGCCATCGTCTCGCCGGTGCCCGCGGAGATCAGCAGCCCCTCGGGCGTGGTCCCCGCGGCGTCGGCCGGGCCGAGCACCTCGGGCAGCAGCGCCCGGTGGCCGAGCGCGAGCTCGACCAGGTCGGGCCGCCAGGATCCGGTGGCCGGGGACCAGTAGCCGGTACCGGAGGCGCCGCCCCGGTCGGTGGTCCGCCGGGCGGGCCGGCCCAGCAACTGCCATACCAGCCAGTCGTGCGGGGACATCAGCACGGCCACCCGCCGGGCCGCCTCGGGCTCGTTGCGGGCCATCCAGGCCAGCTTCGCGAGGGGCTGCGCGGAGTGCGGGACCGAGCCCACCGCCTCGGCCCAGGCCGCCCGACCCCCGAGGGCGTCGATGAGGTCGGCGGCCGCGACCTGGCCGCGCTTGTCGTTGCCGACCAGGGCGGGACGTACGAGGGCGCCCTGCGCGTCGAGCGGGAGCAGACCGTGCTGCTGGGCGGAGACGCCGATGGCCTGGACCCCTTCGAGGAGCCCGCCGCCGGCGGCCTCGCCGAGGGAGAGCAGCCAGGCCTGGGGGTCGGTTTCGTAGGGGCTCGCTCCGTCCGCATCTGCCGGGGGCTGTGGATGGGGCGCGTAGCCCTGGCGCAGGACGGCACCGGTTTCGGTGTCACAGACGACGATGCGAGTGAAGGCTGAAGAGCTGTCCAGCCCGGCGACTATCCCCATACGGAGAATTCTGCCGCACATACGACCGGTCCTGACCTCTCCGGAGTGCGCGGAAGTCCCCGGAACCCCACGGGTCCCGGGAACCTCACGGTCTCACGCACCGGCTCAGGTGTTGCTGGTGCCCCAGTCGTCCTCGAAGCCCCCGTACCGGCGGTCCCGCAGCCCGCGCACCCGCCCGGCCAGGGAGGCCGGGACCGCGTCGCCGACCTTGTCGCTCACCGCGGCGAAGGCCTTCCCGGCGTACACGCGCCCCTGGTGGCCCGCGGTCTCGGCGGCGTTGCGCACCGCCGGGTTCTGCGCGAGCTCCCGCGCGGACTTCTTCATCTGCTCGTACCGCTCGCGCCCGGCCCGGGTGCCGAGGACGTAGCCGAGGGCCAGTCCGGCCAGGAACGTCGCCTTGTACCGCATGCCTGCCACCCTTCGTCGTGTGGTGCCCGGCCTGCTGTCGATACCGATTGGCGGAGCACCCCCCTGCTTGCGCTAATCTATGACTCGCAACGGGCGCTCGCCCCCCGGCAAGGCCGGAGGTGGGCCGTTCGATGCACCGCAGCAATCCCCTGTAGCTCAATTGGCAGAGCAGCCGGCTGTTAACCGGCAGGTTACTGGTTCGAGTCCAGTCGGGGGAGCGCGGTCCCCTGTAGCTCAATTGGCAGAGCATTCGGCTGTTAACCGGAGGGTTGCTGGTTCGAGTCCAGCCGGGGGAGCAAGCAAGAGAAGAAGAGGGCCCCCAGCGGGTCCTCTTCTTTTTTGCCCGGTCCTGGAACCGGGCAGCCCTCAGGACGGTCTCTCTGAACAGGCGAAGCCGATCATGCGAGGCATCCGAGGCAGGAGATCGTATGAGCGGCTATGCTGCGGCAGACGGCGCGCACAGATGTACGCGCCACGCCGTGAAGGGGCGGTAGCTCAGCCGGTTAGAGCAGCGGACTCATAATCCGTCGGCCGTGGGTTCGAGTCCCACCCGCCCCACTGCAAGCCGCAGGCGAAGAAACGTTCTCGCCTGCGGCTTCGGTGTTTTCAGGGGCCGTCGTGGCGGCGGGGCCGGTGCGTGGCGGCCGTGTGGCCGCCGTCACCCCGGGGGCTCCTCGCGCGGGCGGGCCCGATCCCGCCCGCGTGGCGATCAGCAGTCGTCGGGCCGACGATGGGACTGCCGGGAGGCCCGTGCCGCCGGCGATTGGAGACCGGCCATGACGGACTCGTTGCAGGACCTGGCCATGGACTACCCGCTGCTGGGCGCGTTCTGGACCCTGATGATGATCTTCCTGTGGGTCCTCTGGTTCTGGCTGCTCTTCCGCGTCTTCGCCGACGTCTTCCGCGACGACGACCTGAGCGGCTGGGGCAAGGCGGGGTGGACCGTCTTCGTCGTCATCCTGCCGTTCCTCGGGGTGTTCGTTTACCTGATCGCCCGCGGGCGCGGGATGGGCGAACGCGACATGCGGCGGGCCCGCAGCCGCGAGGAGCAGTTCCGCTCCTCCGTGCGCGAGAGCGCCGGGACCGCCGGCCACGCGGACGAGCTCGGCCGGCTCGCCGAACTCAGGAACCGCGGGGACATCACGGCCGCCGAGTTCGAGCAGGCCAAGGCCAAGGTCCTCGCTTCCTAGGGCGGAGCCGCCCGCGCCGGCTGAAGGTGCGCTGACATGGTGCTCGACCTGCTGTTCATCGGCCTGATCATCACGATCTACCCGTTGCCGATCCTGGCCTTCGTCCTGGTCGTGTCGGCGCCGCGCGGGGTGTGGAAGGGGCTGGTGTTCATCCTCGCCTGGCTCGGCTGCCTCGTCGTGGTGATCGCCATCGTGTTGCTCCTGACCAACGGGGAGCCGCCACCGCCGCGGTCCCCGCCCTCCACGGCCGTGCTCGCGATCAAGCTGCTCCTCGGGGTGGGACTGATCGTCTACAGCGAGCGCAAGCGGCGCCGGAGGAAGCGCGCGGCCGCGGCGGCAGCCGTCGGCGGTGGTGGGGCCGAGCAGGCTGAGGCGGCGGCGGAACCCGCCAAGAGCCCCATCACCTCCCGTACGGACCAGGCCACCTTCTGGTCCGCGGCCACGCTCGCCGTGCTGCTCCAGCCCTGGGGCATGGTCGGCCTCGCCGCCACGACCGTCGTGGAGGCGGACCTCTCCCACGGCGAGACGTTCCTGGTGCTGCTGGCGTTCTGCATCCTCGCCAGCGCCACCCTGCTGGCCATGGAGCTGTACATGGTGTTCGCGCCGGAGCGGGCGCATCTGGCGCTGACGAACCTGCGCGACTGGCTGGACCGGCACAAGGAACCGGCGATCGTCGTCTCCTGCCTCGTGCTCGGGCTGTGGATCGTGGGCCGGAGCCTCTACGAGCTCACTTCCTGAGGTCGTCGGGGCAGGCGGCGGCCGGGTCGTCGTGGGTGAGGGCGCAGATCATCCGGGCGCCGCGGTCGTGGTCGGGGTACGTGCTCAGCAACTCGGCCTCGAAGTCATTCCACTGGCGGGTGATCTCGGCGGTGGCTCCGGCCGTCGCGTGCCCGAAGTTGTCGTCCGCCGTCGAGCGGGCCCTTGCAGCGGTGTCCTTGTTCAGCACGCGGTCGTGGGGGACGCGGCCGTCGCAGTCGGCGGGTTTGACGCCGGTGGAATCGAAGTCCGGGTAGCAGCCGGTGGTGAGGTCGGCCGGGATGTGCGCTCGGGCGTCGCGGGTCCAGTCGGCGTCCTCCATCGCGCTGTAGCGGCGGATGTCGAGGAACGGCGCGGGGGCCGTGCGTCCCAGACCGGGCGGGTTGTCGACCGAGACGGGGCCCGGCGCGGCCCGGTCGGTCCAGTTGGAGTGCGAGTAGAAGTCCTCGATCGGGTGCCAGCCGCGGCCGAGTTGCTCGAGGACGGCGCATTTGGCCCGGTCGGAGGTCTCGGACCAGGTGCACGGCGCGGACAGGTCGCTCTGGTCCGCGCGCACCCTGCCCTCGGCGTCGACGAGGCCGTCGGCGGCCCGGACCGCGGCCCGGAACCGGGCGACGGAGGTGCGGATGCAGGCGAGGAGCTCGGTGGTGGCCTCGTCCCGGGTGCGGGGGTAGGCACGGGTGTAACGGGGTGCGAGGTAGTCGGCGTTGTCGCAGTGCAGGGGGCCGATGTCGAAGTAGGGCGGGCGGTCGTTCGCGTTGACCGCCCCGCTGCGGGCATCGGCCATCGCGGTCAGCGTGACGGGCTCCCAGGGCAGCGCCGCCCGGGTGACGGCCTCGTGGTTGCCGCCGGTGAAGGCATGGGCGGGGCCGCCCGGCACGGCGGCCAGGGCCGCCGCCAGGAGGGCTGCGACGGCCGCGGAGGAGGTACGGGATCGGCTCCCCGGCCGCGGGAGGTCGGCCATGCCTCCATGCTGCGCGCCCGGCCGGGCCCCCGCACACGGGCGCTACGGCTCCGGTGAGCGGGGCTGGGTCGAGGGGATCCGCTGGGTGAAGAACAGGGCGACGATCGCGGCGAAGGCCAGGACGGCGAGCGCCGCGCGCAGGCCGTCGAGCCTGGCCTCGGCGTTCGCGTCCAGTGCCGCCTGGGTCACCTCCGGGCTCGTGCCGGCCTCGTCGAGGGCGGTCTTCAGCTGGGCGTCGGACAGGAACGGTGCGCCGCTCTCCAACTGGACGGTCGCCTGGCTCGTGACGCTGTCCGGGACCGCCGGATTCTCCGCGACGCTGGTCAGGAAGGAGGCCGTGAGCGCGCCGATCATGATCGATCCGGCGAGTGCCGTGCCGATCGAGGCGCCGAGGTTCGTGACGGCGTTCTGTACGCCGCCGACTTCGTCGCTCTGCGCCTGCGGCACCGCGGACACGGTGACCGAACCGAGCTGGGATGCCAGCGCCCCCATGCCGAGGCCGATCAGCAGCAGGGGGACGGCGACGACTTCCGGGCCCGCGTCCAGGTCGAGCGCGAGCATCAGGACCACCGCTCCCGCGAGCAGCGCGAGGATCCCGAGCCGCACCACCCGCCGCGGCGAGACGTCCGGAAGGAAGCGGGGAATCAGGATCGCGGCCGCCAACAGGCTCACCGAGAGCGGCAGCAGCCGGGCGCCGGTCGCCAGCGCCGACAGGCCCAGCGCGACGGACAGGTAGAGCGGGACGACGAAGAACACGCCCATCTGTACGAGGTACTGGAAGAAGAACATCGTCAGGCCGCCGGTGAGCTGCTTGTTCTCCAACATGCCGGGATCGACGAGGGGATCCCGGCTCCGCGCGACGACCCCGGCCTCCCAGCGGAGGAAGAGCCAGAGCAGCCCCAGACCCACCAGCATCAGCCACGTCGTCAGGGACACTCCGATCCACGCGGGCGCGTCGGGCTTCGGCTGGAACCAGCCCCATTCGTCGGAGCGCAGCACGCCGTAGACGAACAGCCCGAGTCCGAGCGCGGAGAGGAGGATGCCCAGGAAGTCGATGCGCCGGCGTTCGGCGGGCGGGGCGTCCGCGATGCGGCGCGCGAGCGCCAGGATGGCGAGCACCACCAGGACCTCCCCGGCGAAGACCCACCGCCAGGAGAAGTACGTCGTCGCGATGCCGCCGATGAGCGGTCCGACGGCGATCGCGATCGCCCCCGCGGCCATGATGAGGCCGTAGGCGGCGGGGCGGCGCTCGACGGAGAAGTTGCCGGCGACCAGCGACACGATCGCGGGCAGGATGAGCGAGGCCCCGATCCCCTCCAGGAGGGACCAGCCCAGCAGCAGCACGGTGAGGTTCGGCGCCAGCGCGGTGGTCAGGGAGCCCGCCCCGTAGATGCAGCAGCCGATCACGAAGGCGCGTTTGCGGCCGATCAGCGCCCCGACCTTGCCGCCGGGGATCATGAACATCGCCATCACGAGGGTGTACGCGGTGATCGCGCCCTGGATGCCCGTCACGCTCGTGCCGACGTCCTCGGCCACCGTGGCGATGGAGACGTTCATGACGGAGCTGTCGAGGGCCATCAGGAACTGTCCGGACGCGAGCGTCAACAGGACGATCCGCGCCTTCGCCGAACTCTGTGCCGTGCCTGCCCGGGATGACATGGACGCATGCTTCCAGCCCTCCCGGCAGCCGCAGGGCAGACCCGCCGCGCAGTCGACCGGACGGGTGCGGCGCCGGGGCGGGCGCCGCACCCGTCCGGTGCCCGGTCGGAAGTCCTCCTAGAAGTTGTCCGTCTCGTCCGCCAAGTGGCGCAGTACGTCGTTCAGGTCCTGGCGGCGGGCGAAGGCGGCGCGCTGGCGGTGGGCGCCCGAGCCGTCGCGCAGCAGGCCGCCCAGGGTCTTGGCCGCGTGGTCGAGGTCGCCCGACTCGGCCAGTTCCGGGGCGACCAGGTCCAGCAGGGCCTCCGCCAGGTCCGCCGCCGGGAGTTCCGCCCCCGTGTACGGGTCGAGGCCGAACCCCTCCAGCCCGTCGTGGGCGGCCCGCCAGCGCGCGAGGCGCAGTACGTCGTCCCGTACGGGTGGATCGGGGCGCTCCTCCGCGATCTCGCGCAGGGCCGTCGCCACCAGGGCGCGGGCCAGCTCGGCCTGCAGTACGGCTCCGTCGATGTCCGGGGACATGTCGGGCGCCCGGAACTCCAGCGTCGGCCAGCGCCCCGAGGGGCGGAGGTCCCAGTAGACCATCTTGGTGTCCAGGGCCGCCCCGGAGCCGAGCAGGGTCTGCACCGAGCGCCGGAAATGGGCCGTGGACGTGAAGTGCGGGGGCAGCCCCGCCGAGGGCCAGCCCGACCAGGCCATCGCCCGCCAGCTGGCATGACCCGTGTCACGGCCGCCCCAGAACGGCGAGTTGGCGGCCAGCGCGATCAGCGTCGGCAGCCACGGTCTGACCCGGTTGGACACCGCGACGGCCGTGTCCTCGTCGAGGCTGCCCACGTGGACGTGGCGGCCGCAGCTGACCAGGGTGTCGGTGAGCGCGCCGAAGCGGCGGTGCTGCTCGCGCTGGCGCGGCTCGTCGTCGGTCAGGTGCAGCGGCCCCTCCACGGCCACGACCGGCGAGGGAGCGGCCAGCAGCCGGCAGCCGTGGGCGCGGGCCGCGCGGCCGAGGGTGCGCCGCAGCGCGGCGAGCTCCGTGCGCAGCGAATCCGCCGCGCCGGCGACCGGGGTGGAGATCTCCACCTGGTAGCGGGTGCCCTCCGCGTGCAGTTCGCCGGGCAGCCCGCCCGCGGTGGCGAGGACGAGCGGGGCGGCGGGGACCACCCGGAAGGTGCGGGCGTCGACGAGGAGGAACTCCTCCTCGACACCGATGGTGAGGGGGACGGTGGTGCGCACCGTGTTCCGCGCGGTGCCGGTGCTCGTGGTGCTGTTGCCAGGTTCGATCACTGCGCCTCCCTGGACATACGAGTCTTTTCATCATGAGCTGAACGGCAGGCGAGTAGCGCACGGCGATTCGGTCAAATGTCCGGTGATAGTGGCGGGTTACCGGCAAGGGATCGCCCGCGCCGGGATGCCGGAGCCGGGTGGGGCGACTGTTGCCGGTGTGTGAACGCCGAAAAACCGGCTCGGCGGGCCGACGGGCCGGTGGTTACCATCCGCTGTGCCCGATACGACCACGCCCACCCGCCCCCGCCCCCGGCGCCGAATATTCGCCGACCTCACCCCGCTGCGCACTTCCGTGCACTACCGGCGGCTGTGGGTCGGCAGCACCATCTCCTGGCTCGGGCAGGCGATGACCGCCCTCGCGATCTCGCTCCAGGTCTACGAGATCACCCGCTCCAGCTTCGCCGTCGGGCTCGTCGGACTCTTCGCGCTCGTCCCGCTCGTCGCCTTCGGCCTGTACGGCGGCGCCATCGCCGACACCCTGGACCGGCGCAAGCTCGGCCTCTACAGCGCCCTCGGCTCCGCCGGGCTGTCCATCGCGCTCGCCGCGGCCGCGCTGCTCGACTACCACCGGGTGTGGTTCCTGTACGCCGTCGTCGCGCTCCAGGCGGTGGCCGGGGCGCTCGCCGGACCGGCGCAGTCCGCCATGATCCCGAGGCTGCTGCCGGCCGAGCAGCTGCCCGCCGCCAACGCGCTGAACTCCGTGACCATGACCTCCGGCACGATGATCGGCCCGATGCTGGGCGGGCTGATCGTCGGCTGGTGGGGCTACCAGGCCGCGTACCTGATCGACGCCGTCACCTTCACCGCCGCGCTCTACGCGATGTGGAGGCTGCCCTCGATGAAGCCCGACCGGGCGGAGGGCGAGCGGGGGAGGGCCTCCGTCATCGACGGCCTGCGCTTCCTCGGCACCCGGCCCAACATCCGGATGACCTTCTTCTCCGACATGGCCGCCATGGTGCTGGCGCAGCCGAAGGCGCTGTTCCCCGCCGTCGCCGGGCTCTGGTACGGCGGCGACGCGAAGACGGTCGGCCTGCTGGTGGCCGCGCCCGCCGTCGGGGCGCTGCTGGGCGGGCTGTTCTCGGGCTGGCAGGGGCGGATCCGCCGGCACGGGCTGGCGATCCTGCTGTCCGTGGCCGGGTGGGGGCTGGCCATCGCCGTCTTCGGACTCACCCGGAACCTGTGGCTCGGGCTGCTGTTCCTGGCCCTGGCCGGGTGCGCCGACACCATCTCGATGGTGTTCCGCAGCACGATGATGCAGGCCGCGACCCCGGACGAGATGCGCGGCCGCCTCCAGGGCGTGTTCATCGTGGTCGTCGCGGGCGGGCCCCGGCTCGGTGACTTCCTCTCCGGGACCGTCGCCGATCTGACGTCCCCCGCCGTGGCGGTCACGGGCGGAGGCCTCGCGTGCGTGCTCGTGCTGGGGCTGCTGGCCCTGCGCTGGCGGGGCTTCGCCCGGTACGACGCGCGGTCGCCGCAGGCCTGACCGCTGCGACCGCCGGGCCGAGGCGTTACGCGTCCACCGGCTCCCGGGTGCGGGGGCCGCCCGCGGTGCCGGTGTTGGTGGTGCCGGACGGCTCGAACAGCAGGAGCTCGACCTCCCCGTCGGCGGCCGGGCAGTGCTCCACCCCGCGCGGGACGACGTGGATCTCGCCGGGGCCGAGGACCACGTCCCCGTCGCGCAGCCGGATCGTCAGCGTGCCGCTGACCACGAGGAACAGTTCGTCGGTGTCCTCGTGGGTGTGCCACACGAACTCGCCCTGCAGCTTGGCGACCTTGACCTCGTAGTCGTTGACTCGTGCGATGCGGCGCGGGGCCCAGTGCTCGGTGAAACCGGCGAGCTTCTCGGCGATGTTGACCTTCGGTGTCGTCATGCGGACAGCCTGCCGGGGCGGCCGCGCGGCGGTCTTGTACGTTCCTGACATGGCCCCCTTACGCCCGCGCAGCAGCGTCTGCGCCTGGCGGCCGCCGGTGGACGGCATCGCCGAGGTCTTCCACGCCCACTTCACCGAGCACGCGTACCCCGCCCACGTGCACGACACCTGGACGCTGATGATCCTGGACGGCGGGCGCGTCGACTTCGCCCTCGACCGGGAGCGGCACGGGGCCGGGGCCTCGGACCAGGTGATCCTGCTGCCGCCCGGGGTGGTCCACGACGGGCGGACCGTGACCGAGGCCGGCTTCCGCAAGCGGAACCTGTACCTGGACACCTCCGTGCTGCCGGAGCGGCTGACCGGGGCCGCCGTCGACGCTCCGCTGCTGTCCGATCCGGTGCTGCGCGAGCGCGTGCACGGGCTGCACCTGGCGCTGGCGGATCCGGATCCGTTCGAGGCCCAGTCGCGGCTGGCCTTCGTACGGCAGCGGCTGCACCGGTGGCTGACCGGGCGGGAGGCGCCCGCGGGAGGGGAGCCGGGGGCCGGGCTCGCCGCGCGGCTGCGGGAGCTGCTCGACGCCCGCGTCGTCGAGGGCATCACCCTGGAGGAGGCCTCGGCTGAGCTGGGGGGCGTCCATCCCACGCACCTGATCCGGAGCTTCCGGACGGCGTACGGGCTGCCGCCGCACGCCTACCTCACCGGGCGGCGGGTCGCGGTGGCGCGGGGACTGCTGCTGGCGGGGATGGGTCCGGCTGCCGCGGCCGCGGCGGCCGGGTTCTACGACCAGGCGCACCTGACGCGGCACTTCGGGCGGCACGTGGGGACCAGCCCGGCCCGGTTCGCCCGATCCGGGCGGTTGTGAAGGGGAGTTGGCGGGATCGTTGCCGTCGTGTTGCGGGGTCTTCCCATTTGTTTCTAATCGACATATGACAGTTCGGCAGTCCCAACTCACCTGTCATCCCGTCGAATCAGGAGGAAGGCCTTCATGCGCCTTCGTACGCTCGCCGCCGCCACCGTGGCCTCCGTCGCGCTCTGCGGCACGCTCGTGCCGCCCGCTGCCGCGGCGGCCCGGCCGGCCGACGGGAGCGCCTGCTCCCCGTACCTCTCCGTCGCGGGCTACTCCGACTCGCTGGACAAGACCACGCTCGACGGGCGGCTGGTCGGCGGGATCTCCGGTCTGGCCGTCGACGAGGACGGCACGGTGGCCGCCGTCTCCGACAAGTCGGCGCTGTACTCGCTGAAGGTCGGCCGCGGCGACACCCCGACGGCCGGGGCCACCGCGCGGCTGCCGCTGACGGACGGCACGGGGAAGGCGATCGACTCCGAGGGGATCGTCGTCGACCGGGACGGGTCGTACCTGATCACGGACGAGTTCGCACCCGCCATCAGGCGCTACGGCCGGGACGGCCGGGTGCTGGGCACGCTGCCGATCCCGGACGACTTCCGGCTTGCACCCGAGGGCCGGGCCGCCGCCAACACGACCTTCGAGTCCCTCACCCTGCTGCCCGGGGGCCACACGCTGGTCGCGGGCGTCGAGGGCGGGCTGGCCGGGGACGGCAAGGACGCGCAGGGCCGGACCCTGCAGCGGATCCAGACCTGGGAGCGGCGCGGCGGGGAGTTCGTACTGGGCCGCCAGTTCGCCTATCCGGTGGACGCGGGGCACGGACTCGTCGAGCTCGCGCCGACCCGCGACGGGCGGCTGATCGTGCTGGAGCGCGGTTTCACGAGGGAGTTCGCGATCACCGTGCGGCTGTACGTCGCCGATCCGCTGGGCGCGACGGACACCTCGAAGGTGCGGACGCTGACGGAGGGCCCGGGGCTGCGGCTCGCCCGCAAGACCGGTATCGGGGACTTCAACGACTGCCCGACGCTGGGGGCCCCGTCGAAGCTGCCGCAGAACCACCCCCTCGTCGACAACGTCGAGGGCATGGCCGTCACCGACTACGACGGCCCCGGCCGGGTCCGGCTGCTGCTGGCCAGCGACGACAACGAGTTCGCCCAGCAGATCACGCGGCTGTACAGGGTGGACGTGAAGCTGCCGAGGCGCAGCTGGTACTAGGGCCTGTCCGCGGGCGTGACGATGCCGCGGGCGACCCCCAGGGCGACCAGGTCCTGGGGGCGGATGCGGAGCTGGTCGGCCGTGGCGGGGGCGGCGGCCGCAGGGCGCTTGAGGATGGCCGCCGCCAGCTCCGGGGCGATCACCGAGAAGTAGCTGTCCGGGGTGACCCAGGTGTTCCCCGGTGCCGCCAGCGCGAGCGCGCCGCCCGAGCCGCCCTCGCCGATGAGCAGGGTCGTGACGGGGACGGCCGCGCCGGCCAGCGCCGCGAACGTGTCCGCGATGGCTGCGCCGGCGCCCGCGTGTTCGGCGGCGGCGTCGTTGGCCGCGCCCGGGGTGTCCACCAGGGTGAGCACCGGGATGCCGAGCCGGTCGGCGAGGCGGATGACGCGGGCGGCCGTACGGTAGCCCGCCGGGCGGGTCGCGGTGCCGCACTGGGCGGCGTACGCGACGGCCCGCCCCTCGCGCAGCCCGAACCCGCACAGCATGCCGGGGTCGGTGCCGCCGGCGCGGTCCCCGGAGAGCGGCATGCGGAGCTCGAAGTAGGCGTCCAGGTACGCCCCGGCGTGCGGGCGGTCGGGGTGCCGGGCCTGCCGGACGGCCTCCCAGCCGCTGTGCGGGGGTTCCGCCGCGGCCAGCGCATGAGGGGGCTCGGCGGGCCCGGCGGGCCGGGGCGCGGTCAGCAGGCGCAGCCAGTCCGCGAGGGCGCCGGGCAGCTCGGGGGCGGGGACCACGGCATCCACGTGCCCGGCCGCGTACTGCCCCTCGGCGGAGTAGGCCGCCGGGTCCGCGTCGGCCGGGCGCACCCGGGAGCCGGCGAAGCCGACCTGGGCCCCCGGGAGCGCGAGGACCACGTCGGCCCCGGCCCCCAGGGTGGCCCAGCCGCCGCCGGTGGTGGGGTCGCGCAGCACGGCGAGCTGGGGGAGCCCGGCCGCCCGGGTCAGCACGCACTGGCGGGCCACCCGCTGGAGCTGGGTCAGCGCGAGCATGCCCTCCTGCATCCGGGAGCCGCCGGTGGCGATGAGGGAGACGAGGGGGAGGCGGTGCTCGCGAGCGTAGGTGTACGCGGCTTCGAGCCGGTCTCCGGTGCGCTCGCCGAGGGATCCGCCGAGGAAGCCGAACTCGAAGGAGACCAGGGCCGCTTCGTGCCCGCCGATGCGGGCGGTGCCGGTGACGACCGACTCCTGCTCGCCGGTCCGCCCGGAGGCGCGGGCGCGGGAGTCGTCGTAGCCCTCCCAGGCGAGGGGGCCGTCCGGCGGCGACTCCCGCCGGGGCGCGGGGAGTTCGGCGAAGCTGCCGGGGTCGGTCACGGAGGCGATGGCCGCGCGGGCCGAGAGGCGGGTCGTCGTCACGGGGTCACCCTAGGGGGTGATCCGCAGGCCGGTCCGGGAGATGAGGGGCGGTCACGGGCCGGAAGAGGGGGAGGTCCCGGGGGAAGAGCGCGACGGTGAAGAGGAGGGCGCCGAGCGGCATCAGGTCGAGGCTCGCGGCCATGACGGCCGTACCCAGCACCACCAGGGCGGGACGCCAGGCGCCGACGCGGCGCCGGACGGCGAGCTGGACCAGGAGCCAGACGAGGCCGACGTAGAACAGCATCGGGCCGACGGTGTAGACGGCGGGCAGCACCCCGGGGTGGCTCTGGACCTCGTCGAAGAGCCGGTTCATCTCCGGCCGGTCGGCGGCGCTCAGGCCGACGACGAGGTCGATGGCCGCCTGGGCGACGACCGCCAGGGTGCCGGCGAGACCGAGCAGGGCGCCGGCGCCGGCGCTCGCCCGGCCCGCCGCAGTGGCGGGCCCGGTCATCCGGCGCAGGGCCGGGAAGACCAGGGCGAACTGCAGGACCCCCGCGAGCAGGGCGATGTGGCCCACGGTCCAGGCGGGGCCCGGGCCGTGGCCGGGGTCGCCGAGCCGGATCGCACCGTAGGCCAGGATGCACAGGGGCGCGGAGACGAAGGCGGCCCGGGTGAGGGGGGCCGGCCGGGGGTGCTGACGGTTCTCGCGGTGGTGCAGGGGCCGAGTGGTCATGTACCGATCATTTCGGCCGGGGTGCGGGACCGTATCCGGCATCACCCCGAGATCACCCCCGAGCGGCCCCCGAGGGCTCCCCGGCGGTTCGTCACAGGGACGGCAGCGGGAAGGCGATCTTGAGGGCGTAGGCCGCGACCAGGCCGTAGCCGAGGCGGAAGGTCCAGACGCGGGCGGTGTCGGAGATGCGGGCGCCCGCGAGGGAGCCGACGGCGACGAGGGTCTGCTGCCAGAGGAGCGAGGCCGCGCCTACCCCGACGAGGAACGCGGCCCCGGCCGCTCCGGTGGAGAGGCTCGCGCCCTGGGCGGTGGTGAGGGCGGCGAAGTAGAGGGCGGTGGTGGGGTTGACGGCGGTGAGCCCGACGTACCGGGCGAAGGCCTTGGCCGGCCGGCCGGGCGGTGCGCCGGTAGGCGGGCCCGCCTCGGGGCTGAGCGCTGCGACCCCCGGCGGGGCCTGACTGCCGGGGCTCCGCCCCGGACCCCGCTCCCCGAAGGCCGGAGGGGCTGGAACCGTACGCAGGCCGTGGGCGGCGATGGTGAGGAGGATGAGGGCCGAGGCCAGGCGGACCCAGGCCTCGACCGGGGCGATGTGGGAGGCCACCCAGGGGCCCAGC
The DNA here is from genome assembly GCF_044541755.1 of Streptomyces sp. NPDC085524. Classification (NCBI taxonomy): domain Bacteria; kingdom Bacillati; phylum Actinomycetota; class Actinomycetes; order Kitasatosporales; family Streptomycetaceae; genus Streptomyces; species Streptomyces sp. NPDC085524. The sequence continues at coordinate 59,510 of NZ_JBITTH010000036.1, read as the reverse complement.
CCGGTCGCGAGGGCCGCATAGGCGAGGTCCACCGCCGCGATGCCCGCAGCCGCGGCGATCGCCGTGCGGCGGTGGCGCATCGCCTCCTGGAGCAGCAGCACGCTCATCGCGCCCATCGGCATCGCCACGCCGAGGCCCGCCGCCGCGCCGCCCAGGGTGGGGGAGAGGAGTTCGGTCATGCCGAGAGGTTCGGGGGGCGGGGGCCGGGGGCGCGGGCGAATACCGGGCCCGACTGCGAGAATCGCGGCATGGACCGCCTCGACAGGGAAATCCTCGGCATCCTGCAGGAGGATGCGCGGATCTCGTACCGGGACCTCGGCACCCGCGTCGGCCTCAGCGCCAACGCCACCGCCGACCGGGTGCGCCGGATGCGCCGGGACGGGGTGATCCGCGGATTCACCGTCGTCGTGGACCCGGCCGCCGACACCCGGGGCGGGCTCGTCGTCTTCATCGACCTCACGCTGCGCCAGGACACCACCAACGAGGAGTTCGAGCAGCGGGTCGCGAAACTTCCCGGGATCACGGAGGTGGTGCACGTGACGGGGGAGTACGACTACCTCGTACGGGCCCGCGCGGCCGATCCGGCGGCGCTGGACGGGTTGCTGCGGCGACTCAAGCGGGAGGCGGGGGTGGCGCAGTCGAGCACCCGGATCGCTCTGCGCGCGGCCGCTCGCCCGTCGCGGACGTAGGCTCCGCTGCGCTCCGGGGGCTCCGCCCCGGACCCGCGCCTCAAACGCCGGCGAGGCCGGATTTCGGTTAGAGCGCCGCTTCCCAGGTCACCGTCGTGCCCCGGGTGCCCGCTTCCGGGCGGCCGTCGTCCGACACGGTGAGCCTGACCCGGGACGGGGTCGCGTCGACCTCGACGTCGATGGAGGTGACCTCCGCGCGGCGGTGCGCCGCCGCCAGGGCGCTGCGGAGCGCGGAGAGCAGGTCGGCCGCCACCGGGTCCGGGAGCAGCGCGTCCACCGCGCCCGCGAAGTGCACCGAGGGCTGGAAGCCGAGCAGTACCGCCGCCCCGCCCGTTTCGCGCAGGACCCGGCCCCGGAAGGTCGTCGGGGCGTCGGTCGGGGGCTGCTGGAGGGCGAAGATGGCCGTCCGGACCTCCTGGATCGTGGAGTCCAGTTCGTCGACGGCGTGGCTCAGCTCCTCGCCGACGGTGTCCCCGGTCGGCGCGTTCGAGGAGCGCCGCCGGGTGGACTCCAGCATCATCTCCGTCGCGAACAGCCGCTGGACCACGAGGTCGTGCAGGTCCCGCGCGATCCGGTCGCGGTCCTCGTAGACCGCCAGCTGCTCGCGGTCGTGCTGGGCGTCCGCCAGTACGAGGGCCAGCGCGGCCTGGGAGGCGAACTGCGAGGCCAGCAGCCGGTCCACGGCGTCGTACGGGGGGCCGCCGCGGGCGCGCGGCAGGGCGAGGGTGCCGATCAGCTGGCCGCCGCTCTGGAGCGGCAGCATCATGCTGGGGCCGAAGCGCTCACGGACGTGCGTGGTCATCCGGGGGTCGGTCGCCGAGTCCTCTATGAAGACGGGTTCGCCGCCCAGGAGTTGCGTCAGGACGGGGCTGCCGGGTGCGATCGCCGTGCCGACCAGGTCCCCGGGGTCCCCGTGCGTGGAGGCGGCCACGATCTCCATGCCGCCCTCGGGGGTCGGCTGGAGCACCACCCCGGCCGCGGCGTCCGCGAGCAGCCGGGCCCGTTCGGCCACGCACATCAGGGCGTCCGCCGCCGGCCGGCCGGCCAGCAGGGTCGTGGTCACCGCGGCGGCGCCCTCGATCCAGCGCTCCCGGCGGCGCGCGGTCTCGTACAGCCTGGCGTTGCCGATCGCTATCCCCGCCTGCGAGGCCAGGACGCGCAGCAGGGCGATGTCCTCGTCGGCGAACGCCCCGCCGCCGCGCTTCTCGGTCAGGTAGAGATTGCCGAAGACCTCCGTGTGCACCCGGATCGGGACGCCCAGGAAGCTGCGCATCGGGGGATGGCCCGGCGGGAAGCCGGCCGCGCGGGGGTCTTCCGTGAGGTCGTCCAGCAGGAGCGGGCGCGGGTCCGTGACGAGCGCGCCGAGCACGCCGGACCGGCCGTCAGGAAGGTGCGGGATGGCGCCGCGCTGGGCCTCGGTCATCCCGGCAGTGAACAGCGCGGTCAGCCGGGCGCGCTCGGGGTCGACCACCCCGAGCGCCGCGTACCGCGCGGAGCACAGCTCGGCCGCCGAGTCCACGATGTGCTGGAGGGTGGTGCGCAGCTCCAGCTCGGAGCCGACGCTGAGCACCGCCTCCAGCAGCACCGGGAGGCTCGCCGCTTCCTCCTCGGGCTCGGGCCCGGCGTCCGTCATCCGGCCAGCGGGTTGAGAACCATGGGGGCGATCTTCCCTTCGAGCATCGCGCCGAGACCGAGCACGGCGCACACGTCCGGCCGTTCCGCGATGGCCACGGGCATTCCGGTGGCGTCCCGCAGCATCTGGTCCAGCCCGGGCAGCAGGGCGCTGCCACCCACCATCATGATCCCCCGGTCCGTCAGATCGGCGACCAGGTCGGGCGGGCAGTCCCGGAGCACCTTGCCGATGCCGTCGAGCACGGCGGTCAGCGGGGTGCGGATGACCTCGCGTACGGCCGCCGTGTCCACGTGGACGGAGCGGGCCAGTCCGGTGGCCACGTCGCGGCCGTGGATCAGGGTGGAGGCGGGTCCGCCGTCGGTGATCCCGGCTCCGTGCAGGGCCAGCTGGAGCGGCCGGACGGCCTGGCTGGGCAGCATCAGCTCGTGCGCGTGGCGCAGGTGCTGGACGACGGCGTGGTCGATGGCCTCGCCGCCGACGGGGATGCGCACGGCGGTGACGATGGAGCCGAGGGAGAGGACGGCCACCTGGGTGGTCGCCGCCCCGCACACCATGATCATCGTCGCGGTCGGCTGCTCCACGGGCAGTCCGCAGCCGACGGCCGCCGCGATCAGGGTGTCGACGAGTTCGACGCGGCGGGCACCGAGCCCGACGAGCGTCTCCACGGCGGCCCGCTGGGCGAGCGGGTCCGCGTCGTGCGGGGTGCAGGCGGCGGCCCGCAGCCGCGGCTTGCGGCGCAGGGCGCGGCGCAGTTTTTCGCCGAGCAGGTGGCGCAGCATGCGCTGGGCCATCTCGATGTCGACGACGGTGCCGCCGGAGACGGGACGCACGACCCGGATGTAGTCGGGTGTGCGGCCGGTCATCCGCTCGGCGAAGGTCCCCACGGCGATGAGTGCACCGGTCCGCGTGTTCACCGCGGCGCAGCTGGGCTCGTCGACCACGAGGCCGGCTCCCTTGACGTACACGCGGGTGCTGGCCGCCCCCAGGTCGACGGCGACGTGGCAGCGGCGCAACTGCTCAAGACTGACGGTCACGGCAGATCCTCCCGAGAGCGCTGACGCAAGAAGACCGACGGAACTGCCGGTCGCTTTTCATATCATCTCGGGCATTTCGGACTTACCGCCCGTTGGGCTGCTCCGGCCGGGGGTGTCTCGCAGCTGCAAGGGAGTGGATTTCTGTACCGACAGGCAGCATCATGCCCGCACCGCACGAGCTACTCATGCGTAACAAGGTAAAGGGGACCCGATGCTGACGACCCGCCAGAGGCTGCTGGCGCTCCTGACGCTCTGCCTCGCGCTGCTCGCACCCCCGGCGGCCCAAGCCGCCGGCCGGGTCGCGGCCGAGGCCCCTGACCGGGCGGCATCGCACCGTCCGGTGGTCTTCGTGCACGGCTACAACGCGGACCCGGGCGTCTGGGGAGCCCTGCGCGAGGACCTGCGCGCCGCCGGATACGCCGACTCGGAGCTCTTCTCCTTCGGCTACGACACCCACCAGTCGGTCAACGAGGTCCTTTCGGGCCGGCTCGCCGCCTACGTCGAGGACGTCCGCAGGCAGACCGGCGCCGCCAAGGTCGACGTCGTCGGGCACTCCTTCGGCTCGCTGGTCAGCCGCTGGTACGTGAAGTTCGGCGGCGGCGGGGCCGTCGTGGACCACTGGGTCTCCCTGGCCGGCCCCAACCACGGCACCTCCACCGCGTGGGCCTGCGCCCTGTGGGACCAGGCCTGCCGGGACATGACCCCCGGTTCGTACGTGGTGAAGAACCTGGGCAGCGGGGACGAGACTCCGGGCGCCGTGAAGTACGCGACCTTCTGGTCCGACTGCGACGAGGTCGTCAACCCGGACGCCAGCGTGCCGCTCTCCGGGGCCGTCAACACGCCGGTCGGCTGCCTCAAGCACAACGACCTGCTCGGCGACGACGCCACCGCGGCGGGGGTGCGCGCCTTCCTCGCCTCCTAGGAGGTGTCGGCGGTCGACACGCGCTGGAGCAGGCCGTACGTGAACTCCGCCACGCACGGCCCGCCCGGCGCCCCGAAGGCCAGGCGCCAGCGCGTCGGGGCGGTGCCCTCCATCGGCCGCACCGGGGCGAAGGCCCGCGCCACCTCGTCCACGGTCGCCGACCACGGCTGCAGGTCCGCCGCCGACTCCAGTACGGGCCCGGGCGCGCCCGGGGCCCGTACCAGCCACTCGTTCCACACCGCCCCGTCCGGCGCGGCCAGCACCTCGAAGCGCAGGTCGGGCCAGAGCGGCACCGGCCACAGCAGGGCCTCGCACTCCAGGTCGCCGATCGTGCGACGTTCGGCGGACTCGGGCGGGCCCAGCACCGAGCGGTACCGGGCGAGGGCGCCGCGGGAGCGGGGCGACCGGACCATGGCCTGCCAGCGCTTGTTGGCCTCGCGCTGGTCCGCGAGGGAGGCGCCGAGCCGGCGGCGGGCCTCGTCCGCGAGGTCCGGCTGGAAGTCGGCCATCCGCCGCAGAAGCACCAACTGGAAGGCCGTGGGCCCGAAGGACGTCATGGAGGAGACGATTCCACACAGGATCCTTACGTTCTCGGGATCTTTATGTTGCCGGGGAGCACGTAGCCTGCGGGCGCCATGAACTTCTGCCACGCCTGCCAACGACACCTCAATGGCGCACTGGCGTGCGCCGGATGCGGGACCCCGGCCGAGTACCTGACCGCCGCCCCGCCCGCTGCCGGGAGCCCCGGGGCGCCCGGTTATGCGGTGCCGCCGGTGCCCGAGGCGCCGACCGCCCTGGCCGACGTGTTCGCGGACTCGCTCGTCACGCTGTCCGTCCCGAACGAGCGCAGGGCCGGTGCGCGCCGCCGCGCCGAGCGCCGCAGACGCAGCCGCATGACGCTGACCGTCACCCTCGGGGTGCTGCTCGCCACCGCGGCCTCGCTGGCGGTGGTCCGGATGGCCGCGGACGGGGAGCGCACCGACCGCGCCTCCGAGGTGGTGCTCACCGACGACGGCCCGAAGCAGCCGGCCCCGCTGCCGGATCTGCCGACCTCGGGCGCACCCACGGGGCCGGGCGGCAAGGCCACGGCGAAGGTCGCGGCCGGGCCCGCCAAGAAGGCCGCGCCCGTGAGCCTGACGCCGGGGCCGACGTCCTCGGTCCCCGAGCCGACGCTGTCGCCCACGCCCTCGGACGCCCCCAGCCCGTCGAAGTCCGGAAAGCAGGGCGGGAAGGGCAAGCCCTCCCCGAGCCGTTCGGCTTCGGGCACCCCGACGTCGACCCTCAGCGGGATCCCGACGCCCACACCGACGCCGACGAAGACGAAGTGCAGTTCGTGGTGGAACCCGCTCTGCTGGTGACCCGGGGCGCCCCGGCGGCCTGAGCAGGCCCGGCGGGCCCGCCGGGCCCGCCTGCGGGCCTGCGGGCCGTCAGTCCAGCATCCGCTTGAGCAGGTCCCGCAGGACCGCCCGCTCCGCCGGGGACAGTCCGGCCAGCGGCTCGCGCGCGAAGTCCAGTGACTCGCGCAGCCGCTCGGCGGTCTGCCGGCCCTCCTCCGTGGGGGCGGCCAGCTTCACCCGGCGGTCGGCGGGATCGGGGTGCCGCTCGACCAGGCCGCGCGTCTCCAGCCGGTCCACGATCCCGGTCACGTTCGACGGCTCGCAGCGCAGCTTCTGCGCGATGCGGCGCATCGGCATGGGCTCCATGGCGAGCATGTTGAGCACCTTGGCCTGCGCTCCGGTCAGCTGGTGGCTGGCGGCCGCGTGCTCGTACTCCATGTGGTACCTGGCCACGACGTCGCCGATGAGTTCGACGACCTCGACGGTCACTGGGTCTGTGCGACGACTGGGCATGGATCCAGAGTACCGACTTACTTGACAACATGAAATATCCAGGCGCATGGTTGTTTCACCTAGTGAAGCAATTCCGTTCTTACCAGGAGCGCCGCATGTCTGAGATCCCCGCCGTGAGCCGCGAGTGGCACCTCGTCCGTCGCCCGCAGGGCTGGCCCGTCGCCGAGGACTTCGCCCTGCGCGAGGCGCCCGTGTCGGCCGAGCCCGCCGCCGGCCGGATCCTCGTACGGAACCTCCACATGTCCGTGGACCCCTACATGCGCGGCCGGATGAACGACACGAAGTCCTACATCCCGCCCTTCCAGCTCGACGAGCCGATGCAGGGCGGTGCGGTCGGCGAGGTCGTCGCCTCCAGCGCCGAGGGCTTCGCGGTCGGCGACCACGTCCTGCACATGCTGGGCTGGCGCGAGTACGCGGAGCTCGACGCGAAGCACGCCACCAAGGTCGACGCCTCGCTCGCCCCGCTCTCCGCGTACCTCGGCGTCCTCGGGATGCCGGGCCTGACCGCCTACGCGGGCCTCTTCGAGGTCGCCTCCTTCAAGGAGGGCGACTCCGTCTTCGTCTCCGGCGCGGCCGGTGCGGTCGGCAGCCTCGTCGGCCAGTTCGCGAAGATCAAGGGCGCCTCCCGGGTGATCGGCTCCGCCGGCTCGGACGAGAAGGTGACGCTCCTCACGGAGAAGTACGGCTTCGACGCCGCCTTCAACTACAAGAACGGCCCCGTCGCCGAGCAGCTGCCCGCCGCCGCCCCCGACGGCGTCGACGTCTACTTCGACAACGTCGGCGGGGACCACCTGGAAGCCGCGATCTCCTCGATGAACGTGCACGGCCGGGCGACCCTGTGCGGTGCCATCGCCGGTTACAACGACACCGAGGCCGCCCCCGGCCCGCGCAACCTGATGATGGTCATCGGCAAGCGGCTGCGCCTGCAGGGCATCCTCGTGGGCGACCACGCCGGGCTCCAGCAGCAGTTCGTCCAGGACGTCGCCGGATGGCTGCGTTCCGGTGAGCTGCGGTACGACGAGACGGTCGTCGAGGGCGTCGAGAACGCGACGTCCGCCTTCCTCGGCATGCTCCGCGGCGAGAACACCGGAAAGATGATCGTTTCTTTCACCGGTTAGTCTCTCTCTACACCGTCGTGACCGTGGGCGCGAGTCGCGGCGATTACCAGGAGGATTTCCTTACATGTCCATCCAGCAGTCCGACGTCGCGTACACCGCTGTCGCCACCGCCGAAAACGGCCGTGACGGCCGCGTCGCCACCAACGACGGCCAGCTCGACGTCGTCGTGAACCCGCCGAAGGAGCTCGGCGGCAGCGGCGCCGGCACCAACCCGGAGCAGCTGTTCGCCGCCGGCTACAGCGCCTGCTTCCAGGGCGCCCTGGGTGTCGTCGCGAAGAACGTGAACGCCGACATCTCCGGCTCCACGGTCACCGCCGAGGTCGGCATCGGCAAGAACGACGAGGGCTTCGGCCTGATCGTCAAGATCTCCGCCGTGATCCCGAACGTGGACGCCGCCACCGCCAAGGAGCTCATCGAGAAGGCGCACGAGGTGTGCCCCTACTCGAAGGCCACCCGCGGCAACATCACCGTCGAGCTCGCCGTCTGATCCGGCACCGCTCGCCGAAGGCCGCACCCCGACGGGGTGCGGCCTTCGCCGTTTCCGGGGCCCCATAAACTGCCGCCATGCGTGATCTTGCGGAGGGGTTCCGGTACCTGCTGGCCGGACAGAGATGGGTGCTGCGCCACGGACGGTGGCTGGGGTTCGGGCTGCTGCCCGGGCTGGTCTCGCTGGTCCTGTACGCCGGCGCGCTCATCGGGCTCGGCTACGGAGCCGACGACTTCACCGCCTGGGCCACCCCCTTCGCCGACGACTGGAGCTCGCCCTGGCTCGCCCTGTTCCGGGGCTTCCTGACCTTCCTGGTCTTCGGCCTCGGGCTCTTCCTCGCGGTCATCACCTTCACCGCCGTGACCCTGCTGATCGGCCAGCCCTTCTACGAGTCCCTCTCCGAGCAGGTCGACCGCAGCGAGGGCGGCGAAGCCCCCCAGTCCGGGCTGCCGCTCTGGCTGGAGCTGTGGATCTCGGCCCGGGACAGCCTGAAGGTGCTCGGCCGGGTCGTCCTCTACGGGCTGCTCCTCTTCGCCCTCGGCTTCGTCCCCGTGATCGGGCAGACCGTGGTCCCGGCGCTCGGCTTCTGCGTCTCCGGCTACTTCCTGACCCAGGAGCTCACCGCCGTCGCCCTCCAGCGCCGCAAGGTCGAGCTGTCCGAGCGGCTGGTCCTGCTGCGCTCGCGCCGGATGCTGGTGCTGGGCTTCGGGGTGCCGCTGGTGCTGGCGTTCCTGGTGCCGCTGGTCGCCGTCTTCCTGATGCCGGGTGCGGTGGCGGGGGCCACGCTGATGGTGCGGCACCTGACGCAGGCCGACGAGGAGCCCGCCGGGGCCGCCCCGGCCCCCGAGGACGCACCCACCGGCTTCGGGCCGCCCCCGCCCGCGTACTCGTAACCGCTACACCCGCGGCTGCACCCACAGCGCCTCGCCGACCGCGCACAGCTCCCCGTCGGCGGTGGCCAGGGCCGTGCCCACGGAGTACTTGCGGCCCGAGCTCTCCAGCAGCCAGGCGTACGACACCAGCCCCTCGCCCACCGGCACCGGCCGCAGCAGCCGGGCGGTCAGCGCAGCCGTGACCGCACCCGCCGGGCGCCCGTCGAGCAGCCGCCCGGCGGCGTTCCCGGGGCAGTCCAGGGCGCCCCACACCAGCTCGGCCGGCAGCATCCCGTCCGGGCCGGCCAGCTCCCGGCCGGGCGTCCAGGCGGTGGCGACCGTCCCGCCGCCCGGCACCGCCCCGCAGTGCAGGCGCAGCCCGGTGGCGGGAGTGCGGTCCAGGCCGCAGCCGAAGCAGTCGACCTGCCCGTCCGGCGGCGCCGCCCGGTAGGCCTCGGCCGCCGCCGAGGCCCGCTCCCACGAGGGCGCCGCCGGGGTGCCCGCGCCCTCGAAGGCGGCCGGGCTCGCCACGGCCAGCTGCACCCCCTCCGCGCCGGTCAGCTCGCAGCCGCCCCCGGGGGTCCCGGCGAGCCGGACGGGGGTCTCCGTCGGCGCGGGCCGCCGGAAGTCCACCCGTACGGTCGGCGCGGTGGCGCGCGCTGCCAGCAGGCCCGCGACGTAGCCGCCGTAGGCCACCCCCGGGTAGCCGTGCAGGTGTTCCGGAACCGTGATCGTCTCGAAGGCGAAGGTACTCATACCGATCAGCTCATCACATCGACCGTCACCACGGACGCCGTACGGTCGTCCGCCTCGGCCAGCAGCTCGCCGCCCGGCCCCCACACCGCCGCGCCCCCGCAGCCGGTCCACGGCCCCGCAGGTCCCACGTGGTTGGCGAGGACCACGTACAGGCCGTGCTCCTTCGCGATCCCCGGGTGGAGGGTGGCGCGCTCCTCGATCCCGCCGCCCGTCCCGTACAGGGAGCTCGCCAGGTGCACCCGGCAGCCGTCGGCCGCCGCCCGGCCGGTCAGCTCGGGGAAGTGGTTGTCGTAGCAGATCCCCAGGGAGAAGCGGATCCCGCCGAGTTCGAAGCGGCCGTCGGTCCCGCCCGGCCGGAAGACGTCCTGTTCGTGCCGGTAGAGGTGCTGCTTCAGGTACGTGGTCACGTGCGCGCCGTCCGCGTCGTGCACCAGCGTCGCGATGGCGGGCCGCGGGCCGCCGGTGGGCACGGCGACGTTGACCGCGGTCGCGATCCCGGCGGAGCGCAGCGGGTCCAGCCGGGGGTCGCCGGCGCCCGTCCACAGCCCGGGATCGGCCGCCAGTGCCGTCAGCTCGTAGCCGGTCAGCGTGAACTCGGGGAACACGACCAGCCCGGCGCCCTGTTCACGGGCCGCGGCGGCGAGCGCGGCGGCCCGTGCGGCGTTGGCGGGAACATCGGCGGGTATGCAGGTCAGCTGCGCTGCGGCGATCTTCACCCGGCTCAGCTTGCCAGGCCGGCGGCGGTCTCCTTGAGCAGGGCCAGGAAAGCCGTGGCGGCGGGGGAGGGGGCGATCCCCTGCGGGGTGGCGGCGTAGACCCGGCGGCGCGGGGTGTCCTGCGGATGCAGTGGTACGAGCACCAGGTCGGCCCGCGCGGAGGAGGCGGCGAGCTCGGGCAGCAGGGTGACACCGAGCCCGGCGGCGACGAAGCCCTGCTTGGCGATCCAGTCGGCGGCGAAGAGGCCGGCGCGCGGGCGGAACCCCCGGGCCACCGCGGAGCCCAGCAGCGTGTCCTCGGGGCGGGCGCCGCCCGTGATCCACACCTCCTCGGCGAGCTCGGCCAGCCGCAGGCCGTCGCGGTCCGCGAACCGGTGCCCGAGCGGCAGGGCCACGTACATCCGCTCGTCGAGCAGGTGGTGCGGGGTGCAGCCGCGGGGCGGCTCGCCGGAGGTCTCGGCCACCACCGCGAGGTCGAGGTCCCCGGAGGCCAGCAGCGCCAGGTGCCCGGCCGACAGCCCCTCGGTGCGGGTGACCTCGACCGCGGGGTGGCGGGCCCGGAACACGGCCAGGGTGCGCGGCAGCAGCGCGGCATCGGCCGTGGCGAAGGCGCCGATCCGCAGCCGGCCCGCGCCGAGCGTGCGCAGCGCGTCGAGTTCGGCGCGGGCGGCGCGCAGCCGCTCGCCGACCGCCTCGGCGTGCGGGAGCAGGATCCGGCCCGCCTCGGTGAGCCGGACCCCGCGCGGGAGGCGGTCGAAGAGCGGGGTGCCCCATTCGTCCTCCAGGGTCCGGATCTGCCGGGAGACCGCGGACTGGGTGTAGCCGAGGGAGCGGGCGGCTGCGGTGAAGGAGGCCAGGCGGGCGACGCGCAGGAAGACCTCGTACAGGCCGTGTGAGGCGGACGGGGCCGGCGAGGCGGGTGAGGTGCGCGGGGCCGACGAGGCGGGTGAAGTGCGCGGGGCAGGCGCGGCGGGCGAGCCATGCGGAGTGGGCATGGCCACCATGCTAGACATTCGCTTGTCGCATGGCGGGGCCGGATCTAGCGTCGGGGCCATGGACGCAACGGACACAGCACAGAAGATCGCCTTCCTCGGCCTCGGCAACATGGGCGCCCCGATGGCCCGTCACCTGCTCGGCAGGGGCCATGCGCTGACGGTGTGGAACCGGACGCCGGGCCGGACGGAACCCCTGGCGGCGGCCGGTGCGGCCGTCGCGGACACGCCGGCCGCGGCGGTCCACGGCGCGGACCTCGTCATCACGATGCTGGCCGACCCGGCCGCCCTGAAGGCCGTCTCCGAGAGCGTGCTGCCGGCCCTGCGGCCCGGGGTCCACTGGATCGACACCTCCACGGTCGGGCCGGAGGCCGTGCACGAGCTCGCGGAGCGGCTGCCGGCGGGGGTGACCCTGACCGACGCGCCCGTCATGGGCAGTGTGGACCGGGCGGCCACGGGGGAGTTGTGGGTGCTGGCCGGGGGACCGCTGCCCGGCCCCGTCCGCGCGGTGCTGGACGCACTGGGCGAGGTCACCGAGTGCGGCCCGGCCGGTGCGGGCGCCGCGCTCAAGCTGGTGCTGATCAACGCGGTGGTCGGCGGGGTCGGCCTGGTCGCCGAGGCGCTGACGCTGGGCCGCGAACTGGGCCTGCCCGAGGCCCTGGTCCGCGCGGAGCTCGCCCGGGGGCCGCTGGCGGGCGCGGTGGCCCGTACGTACGCGGACGCCTCCCACTTCCCGGTGGCCCTGGCCGCCAAGGACGTGGGCCTGGCCACCGCCCGCGCCCCGCTCCCGATCCTGGAGGCGGTCCGGGCAGCGCTCACGGCCCGCCCGGACCTCGCGGACCAGGACCTCTCGCACCTCAGGCCCGGCGTCGCCTAGGCGGTGGGCGCCGGGCCGCCCGGGAGGCCGCCGCGGGTCCGGACGAGGGCGAGTTCCGCCAGGTTCAGGAGGGTGACCAGCGCCGTCAGGAGCGCCAGGGCGGCCACCGAGGGCAGCAGTGCGGCCGGCGGCAGCAGGGCCAGGGCCACCCCGGCGGCCACCAGCCGGGTCACCGACCAGGACCGGAAGAGGTGCCAGCGCGTGTACCCGAAGGTGGCGAGGTAGAGGGCGCAGCCCCCGTACAGGAGGGCGGCCACGCCGAGCGGGAGGCGTTCGCCGGGGTGCGCGACGGCCTCGGCCATGCCGACGGCCACCGCGATGACCGAGGCGATCAGCGAGAGGTGCCCGTACGAGAGGACCTGCCGGGCGACGTCCGCCCGTACGGCTGCGGTCTCCAGCCCGTGCCGGACCGCGCTCGCCGCCAGGTGGAAGTAGACCCACCACAGGCTGCACACCAGGGTGAAGGCGACGGCGACGGCCGCGAGCGAGCCGGCGCCGAGCTCCGGGGAGGAGGCCACCGGGGCGCCGACCGCCACGATCGACTCGCCCAGCGCGATCATCACGAACAGGCCGAACCGCTCGGCGAGGTGCCCCGATTCGAACTCCAGGCGCATCATGTTGCGGCGCGTCAGCCGCGGCGCGGCCAGGTCCACGGCCGCCGCCAGCGCCCACAGCCCGGTCCGGGCCCCTCCGTCGAGGAACCCGCCCGCCAGCAGCAGCGGGCCGCTGATCAGCACCGACAGCACGGCCGGGGTGGGCGTCGGGCGCCGCCCGGGGACGTGGGCCAGCGCCGCGAGCAGCAGGCGGGCGCAGAAGTAGGCGCCGGCGAACAGCAGCCCGCGCTCCCCGAAGGCCTCCGGCAGGGCCAGCGCCATCATCAGGCCGCACAGCCCGGCCGCGAAGAGCGCGATCCGGTTCAGCGGCCGCTCCGCGTCATGGGTGTTGGAGTACACGGTGTTGCCGACCCACACCCAGTAGATCGGTATGAACGCGATCACGGCCCGCCCGGTGCCGCTCCAGCCGTGGTCGTGGTGGAGCAGCGCCGACACCTGTGTCACGGCGAACACCAGCACCAGGTCGAAGAACAGCTCCGACCACGCGACCTTCTTCTCGGTCTCCATCCCCAACTCCCCCCGGTAGCCCGTCGGGAGAAGGATGCACGGGTGGATCGCGCGGCCGCACGCCGGGTCCCCGTGTCGGAGCCCGGCGTGCGGCCTCGGCGTGCGGCCCGGTCCGTCAGGCCACGACGGAAGCGACGGCCACGGACTCGATCACGACGTGGTGGTCGGAGAAGGCCGAGTCGGCCACCGCGCACCAGCGCCGGGTCTGATTGCCGAAGAGGTAGTCGATCTTCGCGCCGGAATCGTGGGTGGCGCGCCCGGTGCGCGAGGCGCCCGTCTGGTCGCACTCCTGGTAGCCCTCGGTGCCCGGGCCGGTGGAGTAGAGGCCCTCAGGCCACACCCAGGCGTCCTTGTTGTTCGGGTCGTCCGGGGGGAGCGAGTTGAAGTCCCCGCCGAGGACCGTCTTGGGGAAGGTGTTCACGATGGCTTTGATCTCCGCGAGCTGGTCGTCGCGGTAGTCCCAGGTCGGGTGGTCCGGGTTGCTGCCCAGGGGAGAGGTGTGGACGTTGCAGAGCCGGACGTTCCAGTACACCGCCGTCGCGCACTGGAAGGGCCTCTGCTGGCCGACGTACGGCTGCGTCAGCGGGTACTCCCGGGCGTCCGCCATCTGGCCCTTGAGCACGATCGCGGTCCCGATGCGGTCGGCCCGCCCGGTGTCCTCACCGCAGCGGCTGTTCCACTTGCCGTCGGCTCCCTGGGACCACTGGTACGGGGCGAAGCTCTTGCTCCAGCCCGGGCCCAACTGGGCCATCAGGGCGGTGAGGTCGTCCTCGCACACTTCCTGGAGCAGGGCGGCGTGGACGTAGTCGTTCTGGACGTGGTACTTGACCACGTCGGTCTTCTGCTGCGCTGTGCCGGTCCCCTCGCAGTGCCAGGTGGAGCGCTGCGATCCGCACATGTTCCACGACATGACCTGGAGGTTCTTCGCCGTTACCATCCCCGCCTCGGGTGGGCCGGTGCGGTCGCCGGCTGCGATGCTCGCGGTCTCGGCTGTCACGGCCGCGGCGGCCGGTGCCGAGGCCGTGCCGAGCGTGGCGGCCAGTGCCAGTGCCAGTGCGCCTGCCGCCCCGGCGATCGTCTTCGTCGGTCCGGACATTCCCATGAACCTGCCACCCCTCGTACGCGGTTCGTCTCGGCGATCAAGGTATCCGCCGGTCCGGTGGCGGTCAGGGCCGGGTCCCGGGCCCCCGCAACAGTGCGAGGAAGGAGCGGAACGCGGCCGGCATGTCCACCGACTGCGGGGCGAGCAGCCACTGGTACTGGAGCCCGTCCATGACGGCCGTCAGCAGCGGAGCCGCCTCTTCCGGGGTGAGGCCCGACGGGAGGCGGTCGCCGAACTCCCGGCGCAGCAGCGAGGCCATCCCGCGGCGGACCTGCTCGTAGCGCTCGGTGAAGAACCCGCGGGCGGGATGCTCCTCGGTGACGCTCTCGCCGAGCAGTGCCGAGAAGGTCTGCACGATGCCCGGGCGCATGGCGTTGTACTCCACCAGCGAATCCAGCAGGTCCAGGCGCCAGCTGTCGGCGGAGACGCGCGAGCCGCCGCCCGTGTCCCACCGGTCGCGCTCCTCCAGCACCGCGACCAGCAGGGCCTCCTTGGTCGGGAAGTAGTGCAGCAGCCCCTGCTGGGTCAGGCCCACGCGCTCGGCGACCGTGGCCAGGGCCGCGCCCCGGTAGCCGCGCTCCGCGATCACCTCGAGCGCCGCGAGGACGATCTCCTCGCGGCGCTCCTCGCTCCTGGCTCGGACCATCGCCCGCACCCCTTCCCTTCACGGCCTCCAGAGGACCGTACGGCATCCGTACATCACGAACACATCACAAACCCTACCGTTCAACAGGGAACGGGTCCACGATGGGGGGCACCGCACCGCACCCGCACCGCAATCGACGAGGAGGCACGGCCGTGACCGATGCCGATCAGGCCCGCGAGCAGATCCGTGAAGACGCCGTGGAAGCGGCCCTGGACAAGCTGGATCTCGACACCAAGGCCCGCCTGCTCGCCGGGCAGGACATGTGGACCCTGCCCGAGATCCCCGAGATCGGGCTGAAGTCCCTGGTCATGTCCGACGGCCCCATCGGGGTCCGCGGCGTGCGCTGGACCGCCGACGACCCGTCCATCGCGCTGCCCTCGCCCACCGCGCTCGCCGCCGCCTGGGATCCGGAGCTCGCCCGCCGGGCCGGCCGGCTCCTCGCCCAGGAGGCCCGCCGCAAGGGCGTCCACGTCCTCCTCGCCCCCACCGTCAACCTGCACCGCTCCCCGCTCGGCGGCCGGCACTTCGAGTGCTACTCCGAGGACCCCTACCTCACCGGCGCCGTCGGCAGCGGCTACGTGAACGGCGTCCAGGACGGCGGGGTCGGCACCACCGTCAAGCACTTCGTCGGCAACGACGCCGAGACCGAGCGGTTCACCGTCGACAGCGTCATCGCCCCGCGCCCGCTGCGCGAGCTCTACCTGGCGCCCTTCGAGGCCATCGTCGAGGGCGCCCGCCCCTGGGGCATCATGACCGCCTACAACCGGGTCAACGGCACGACGATGACCGAGCACCAGTACCTCGTCAACGAAGTCCTGCGCGCCGAATGGGGCTTCGACGGCTGCAACGTGTCCGACTGGATGGCCGCCCGCTCCACCACCGGGGACATCCTCGGCGGCCTGGACGTGGCCATGCCCGGCCCGCAGACCGTCTACGGACCCGCCCTCGCCGAAGCCGTCCGCGCCGGGGAGGTCCCCGAGTCGGCCGTCGACGCCGCCGTGCGCAACGTGCTCCGCCTCGCCGCCCGCGTCGGCGCCCTGGAGGGCGTCCCCGCCGTGGTCGAGGAGCTCCCGGCCGCGATCGACGGCCAGGCCCTGGCCCGCGAGCTCGCCGCCCGCGGCTTCGTCCTCGTACGCAACGAGAACGGCACACTGCCGCTCGACGGCACCTCCGGCGGCACCGTGGCCCTCAGCGGAGCGGCCGCCCGCGACGCCCGCATCCTCGGCGGCGGCTCCGCCACCGTCTTCCCCGAGCGGCTCGTCTCCCCGCTCGACGGGCTCTCCGCCGCCCTCCCGGAAGGGGCCCTGACCTTCACCGTCGGCGCCGACCCGTCCGACGAACTGACCCCCGCCGACAAGGGCTTCGAGCTCCGTGCGATCTGCCGCGACGCCTCCGGAACGGTCGTCGGCGAGGGCAGCCTGCCGACCGGCCAGGTCCAGTGGATCGGCGACGACCTGCCCGCCGGTGCCACGTACGCGAACATGGCGAGCATCGAGGTCACCGGCACCTTCCTGCCGCGCGAGAGCGGCGAGCACGCCTTCGGCACCCGAGGCCTCGGCGCCTTCGCCCTCGCCGTCGACGGCGAGCGGCGCTGGGAGGGCGTCCAGGAGATGGGCAACGAGGCCGACCCCTTCGAGGCCTTCTTCGGCGCCCCGAGCGAGCGGACCCGCCTCACCCTCACCGAGGGCGTGCCCGTCGAGGTGTCGCTGACCTATCAGGTCCCCGACACCAGCGGGCTCCCGATGCGGGCCGTCATGTTCTCGCTGCTCCACCTCGGCCCGCGGCGCGACGCCGACGAGCTGATCGCCGAGGCCGTCGAGGCGGCCCGCGCCGCCGACACCGCCGTCGTCGTGGTCGCCACCACCGAGCGGGTGGAGTCCGAGGGCTACGACCGCACCGACCTCGTGCTCCCGGGCCGTCAGGACGACCTGGTGCGCGCCGTCGCCGCCGTCAACCCGAACACCGTGGTCGTCGTCAACGCGGGCTCCCCGGTGGAGCTCCCGTGGCGCGAGGACGTCGCCGCCGTGCTCCTGGCCTGGTTCCCCGGGCAGGAGGGCGGGGCCGCGCTCGCCGACGTCCTCCTCGGGGACAAGGAGCCGGGCGGGCGCCTGCCCACCACCTGGCCCGCCCGCTTCGCCGACGCGCCCGTCACCGAGGTCGTCCCCACCGAGGGGCGGCTGGAGTACACCGAGGGCCTGTTCATCGGCTACCGGGGCTACGAGGCGCAGTCGGTCGAGCCGGCCTTCCCCTTCGGGCACGGCCTCGGCTACACCGACTGGTCGTACGAGTCCCTGGAGGTCACCCCCGACACCGCCCGGGTGCGCCTCACCAACACCGGCACCCGGCCGGGCCGCGAGGTCGTGCAGATCTACCTGGCCCCCACCGCCGATTCCGTGGAGCGCCCGGCGAGCTGGCTGGCCGCCTTCGCGGGGGTCGAGGCGGGCCCCGGCGAGAGCGTCGAGACCGAGATCGCCCTGCCCGCCCGGGCCTTCGAGATCTGGGACGAGGAGGCCCGCGGCTGGCAGCGGATCGGCGGCACCTACGAGGTCCGCGCGAGCCACTCGCACGGCGACACCCGGCTGAGCGCGACGCTCGACCTCGCGTGACACGCCGTATGGCCGGAAATCACCCCTGTTGGGGTGGATGAGGAGCCGGACCGGGGGAAGGTCCTGACGCCTGCCCCCGGTCCTTCGTTCATACGAGCGTCAACGCGGCGGTTCCGCGGCCGTCACCTGTCGGTGCGCCAGTTCCGCGAGCCGCGCCTGCCCGTCCTTGCCCGGATGGAACCAGTCCCAGCGGCTCAACTGATCCGCCGAGAAGGGGTACTGGAACACCGCGCCGCCGTCGTAACGGCACAGCGCGTCCTTCGAGCAGACCTCGCGCAGCACCTCGTTGTACTCCACCACCCGCGCCCGCACCTGCTCGCGCCGGGCCTTCGCACCGGAGCCCGCGGACAGCGGATCGGCGAGCATCGACTGGCAGATCCCCAGCTTCCAGATCTGCCGGACCATCGGGCTGTCCTTGCCCTGCTCCCACAGCCGCTGGAGGTCCGGCACGCTAGAGACGTAGACCTGTGAGGCGGGCGAGGCGGCCCGCAGCCCGGCGAGGGCCTGCTCGAAACCGGCCCGGAACTGCGCCACCGGCGTCATCGACGAAGCCGTGGGCCGACAGGCGTCGTTCGAGCCGACCATGACCGTGACCAGGTCGGGCTTGTGTCCGGCGGCCTCGGCCAGCTGTCCCGGCAGGTCCGCCATCCGCGAGCCGGTCACCGCGAAGTTCCAGCTGCGCCCCGAGGCCTCGACGTCCCCGATGAGGCGCGCGGCGAGGGAGCGCACCGCGGGGTCGTTGCCCGTGGCCCAGGAGACCTCCGGGCAGTCGGCCAGCACCGAACAGGCGTCGAAACCACGGGTGATCGAGTCGCCCACCGCCGCGATGGACGCGGGCGCCGTGTTCCAGCGCGGCCCGGCCCGGCCCTCCCGCCCGCCCCCGCCGTCCGACCCGCCCGGGCTGCACCCGGTCATCGCGCCGGCCAGCAGCACGGCCGTCGCGCCCGCGCCCGCGAGTGCGCGGCGCGCGCGGCGGCGTGCGGGGGTGGTGCGCATGGGAAGGTCCCCTCCTCGTCGCCCCGCGTCGTCCGGGGGTCCTGCTGAGTGAAAGCTCTGCGTTTGCGGGCCTCGGAGCGACCGTACGTCACACCACGACCCCTGGCGCACGGTAGCTTTTTCCCGTGGCGTTTCGGCCGCAAGTCCCGTAGCGCAATGTCAAATAATTTCCGTTACATTACATCACGTCACATACTGTCCGTTTTCTGGAGTTTATTCCCGACCTCGTCCCACACTGGAGGTCCCGGTGACGACACGTGGAGTTCTGTACGTGCATTCCGCACCGCGCGCGCTCTGCCCGCACGTGGAATGGGCTGTAGCGGGCGTGCTCGGGGTGCGGGTGAACCTCGACTGGATCCGTCAGCCCGCCTCCCCCGGCACCTGGAGAGCCGAGTTCTCCTGGCAGGCCGAAGCGGGCACCGCCTCGAAGCTCGCCTCCGCGCTGCGCGGCTGGCACCTGCTGCGCTTCGAAGTGACCGCGGAACCCTGCCCGACCGCCGAGGGCGAGCGCTACAGCTCCACCCCGGAACTGGGCATCTTCCACGCCGTCACCGGCATGCACGGCGACATCCTCATCCCGGAGGACCGGCTGCGCGCCGCCCTCGCCAGGTCGGCGCGCGGCGAGACCGACCTGGAGGCGGAGATCGCCAAGCTGCTCGGCAAGCCCTGGGACGACGAACTGGAGCCCTTCCGCTACGCGGGCGAGGGCGCCCCGGTCCGCTGGCTCCACCAGGTGGTCTAGGACGTGAAGAAGGGGCCCCGCCCGGCATTCGCCGGGCGGGGCCCCTTCTTCACGTCCTTACGTCACACGCTGCGGAAGGCGAGCGTCACGTTGTGACCGCCGAAGCCGAAGGAGTTGTTGATCGCGGAGATCGGGCCGTCGGCCGGCAGCTTGCGCGGCTCGCCGCGCACGATGTCCGCGTCGATCTCGTCGTCCAGGTCGTCGATGTTGATCGTCGGCGGGGCCAGCCGGTGGTACAGGGCCAGCACGGTCGCGACGGTCTCGATGCCGCCGGCGCCGCCGAGCAGGTGACCGGTCATCGACTTGGTCGCGGAGATCGCGATGTGGTCGAGGTCGTCGCCCAGAACCTTGCGCAGGGCCTTCAGCTCGGCCGTGTCACCCTGCGGGGTGGACGTGGCGTGCGCGTTGAGGTGGACCAGCTCGGCCGGGTCGAGGCCCGTGTTGTCGAGCAGGTTCTGCACGGCGGCAGCGACACCGCGGCCCGTCGGCTCCGGCTGCGCGATGTGGTGGCTGTCCGCGGACAGGCCCTGGCCCAGCACCTCGCAGTAGACGCGGGCGCCACGCGCGGCGGCGTGCTCCGCGGACTCCAGGATCACCACGCCGGCGCCCTCGCCCAGCACGAAGCCGTCACGGGCCTTGTCGTACGGGCGGGAGGCCGTGGTCGGGCTCTCGTTGTTCTTGGACATCGCCATCATGTTGGCGAACGCGGCGATCGGCAGCGGGTGGATCGCCGCCTCGGTGCCGCCCGCGACGACCACGTCGGCACGGCCGGTACGGATCATCTCGACGGCGTAGCCGATGGCCTCGGCGCCGGAGGCGCAGGCGCTGACCGGAGTGTGCACGCCCGCACGGGCGTTGACCTCCAGGCCGACGTTGGCCGAGGGGCCGTTCGGCATGAGCATCGGGACGGTGTGCGGGGAGACCCGGCGCACACCCTTTTCCTTCAGTACGTCGTACTGGTCGAGCAGGGTCGTCACGCCGCCGATACCGGAGGCGATGACGGTGCCCAGGCGCTCGGGGACGATGGACTCGTCCTCGCCGGCCGGAGCGGTGTAACCCGCGTCGGCCCAGGCCTCGCGGGCCGCGATGACGGCGAACTGCGCCGAGCGGTCCAGCTTGCGGGCCAGGGGGCGGGGCAGGACCTCGCTCGGGTCCACGGCGACCGGGGCGGCGATGCGGACCGGGAGTTCGGCGAAGCGCTCGCCCTCCAGGGGCTTCACGCCGGAACGGCCGGCAAGCAGACCTTCCCAGGTCGAAGCGCTGTCGCCACCCAGCGGAGTGGTTGCGCCGATACCGGTGACGACCACGGTGCGATTGGTCGGGCTCACAGGAATTCTTTCTCCACGTCTCAGGGGGTGCTGAATTGTCACGGCGCCACCGCCGGGTGGCGACAAACGCTCGTCAGGCTCAGGCGGCCTGGTGCTTCAGGATGTAGTCGGCAGCGTCGCCGACCGTCTTGAGGTTCTTGACGTCCTCGTCCGGGATCTTGACGTCGAAGCGCTCTTCGGCGGCGACGACGACCTCGACCATGGACAGCGAGTCGACGTCCAGGTCGTCGGTGAAGGACTTGTCGATCTCGACGTCCTCGACCGGGATGCCCGCGATCTCGTTGACGATCTCCGCGAGACCCTCGACGATCTCTGCCTGCGTGGCGGCCATGTGGCGCTCCTTCTATAGCTACTGAGGTGGAACAGGACCGGGAACGGATCCCGGCCCTAGGGGAGGGTAACGACCGTCGCGGCGTAGACGAGTCCCGCCCCGAAGCCGATGACGAGCGCGGTGTCGCCGCTCTTCGCCGCTCCGGTCGCCAGGAGCCGCTCCATTGCGAGCGGAATCGAGGCGGCCGAGGTGTTGCCGGTGGTCTCCACGTCACGGGCGACCGTCACGTGCTCCGGCAGCTTCAGAGTCTTCACCATCGAGTCGATGATCCGCATGTTTGCCTGGTGCGGAATGAAGACGTCCAGGTCGTCCGCGGTGATCCCGGCGGCGTCGAGCGCCTGCTGGGCCACCTTGGCCATCTCGAAGACGGCCCAGCGGAAGACCGCCTGACCCTCCTGCGTGATGGCCGGGAACTTCTCGCCGCCGTCCTTGCCGAGGTACTCGTCCCACGGCACGGTCTGCTTGATGGTCTCGGACTTGTCGCCCTCCGAACCCCACACCGTGGGGCCGATGGCCGGCTCGTCCGAGGGACCGACGACCACGGCGCCGGCACCGTCGCCGAACAGGAAGGCCGTCGCGCGGTCCTCCAGGTCGGTCAGGTCCGACAGCCGCTCCACACCGATGACGAGCACGTACTCCGCCGAGCCCTCGACGACCATGCCCTTGGCCAGGGTCAGGCCGTAGCCGAACCCGGCGCAGCCGGCGGAGATGTCGAAGGCGGCCGGCTTGACGGCACCGACCCGGTGCGCGATCTCGGTCGCGACGGCCGGGGTCTGCTTGAAGTGCGAGACCGTCGAGACGATCACCGCACCGATCTGCTCGGGCGAGACGCCGGCGTCGGCCAGCGCCTTGCCGGAGGCCTCCACCGACATCGCGGCGACGGTCTCCTCGGGCGAAGCCCAGTGTCGCGTCGCGATGCCGGACCGGGAACGGATCCACTCGTCGGAGGAGTCGATCGTCTCGAGGATGACGTCGTTGGGCACCACACGGGCCGGGCGGTAACCGCCGACACCGAGGATGCGGGCGTACGGGGAGCCCTTGGCCGGCTTGATCTTGGACATGCTGTGTGGGCTCCTTCGCTCAGGCCGACTGCTCGGCGACGAGCGCCGCGGCCTTGTCGAGATCGTCCGGCGTCTTCAGGGCCACGCTCGGAACGCCCTTCAGCGCGCGCTTGGCCAGGCCCGTGAGGGTGCCGCCGGGGCAGAGCTCGATGATTCCTGTGACGCCCAGCTCGCCGAACGTCTCCATGCACAGGTCCCAGCGGACCGGGTTCGCGACCTGGCCGACCAGGCGGGCGACGACGTCGGCACCCGAGGAGACGACGGCGCCGTCCTTGTTGGAGACGTACTTCAGCGCCGGGTCCGCCGGGGAGAGGGCCTTGGCGGCCTCCTCCAGCGTGGCGACCGCCGGGGCCATGTGGTGCGTGTGGAAGGCGCCCGCGACCTTGAGGGCGACGACCTTCATGGAGCCCTCGGGCTTCTCGGCCTCCAGGGCAGCGATCTGCTCCATGGTGCCGGCGGCCACGATCTGGCCCGCTCCGTTGATGTTGGCCGGGGTCAGGCCCAGCTTCTCCAGGTGGGCGACGACCACGTCGCGGTCGCCACCGAGGACCGCTGCCATGCCGGTCTCGGTGACCGCGGCGGCCTCCGCCATGCCGAGGCCGCGCGTCCGTACGAACGACAGCGCGTCGGCCTCGGACAGCACGCCCGCGACCGCGGCGGCGGTGATCTCACCGACGCTGTGACCGGAGACGGCTCCGAAAGCAGCGGTCGAACCCAGGGCGGACGCGGACAGCAGACCCGCGGCGACCAGCAGTGGCTGGGCCACCGCCGTGTCGCGGATTTCGTCGGCGTCAGCCTTCGTGCCGTAGTGGGCAAGGTCCAGCCCGATGGCGTCGGACCACGCGGCAACGCGGTCGGCGGCACCGGGAAGGTCCAGCCAGGGAGTCAGGAAGCCGGGCGTCTGAGCGCCTTGGCCGGGAGCGACGAGTACGAGCACCCTCACACTCTCTCTTGTGGATGGTCCCTGCCGCCCGTGGGGACAGGGACCAAGAACGGTCGGGGTAATTGTTGATGTCCGACAAAAGTCTAGGACTGAGGATCCCCGTCGGCCAGGCGCCCCAGAATCAGGGCGATCCGCAGCGTGAACGCCGAGCGGACATCCGACGGCGACCATCCGGTGACGTCGGTCACACGTCGGAGCCGGTAGCGCACCGTGTTGGGGTGCACGAACAGCATGCGGGCGGCCCCTTCGAGACTGCTCGCCTGCTCCAGGTAGACGCTCAGCGTCTCCAGCAGCGCCGACCCCGCTTCCTCCAGCGGTCTGTAGATCTCCTCCACCAGCTGCTCGCGGGCAGCGGGATCCGAGGCGATGGCGCGTTCCGGCAGGAGATCGTCCGCCAGCACCGGCCGCGGGGCGTCCTGCCACGCCGTGCAGGCCTTCAGCCCGGCCGCCGCGGCCTGCGCCGACTTCGTCGCGTTCAGCAGGTCGGGCACCACCGGGCCGGCCACGACCGGACCCGCCGCGAACGGCCCGATCAGGGACTTCGCGACCTGCAGCGGGTTGTCGCTGCCGCCCGCGATGACGACCAGGCGGTCGCCCAGCACGCCCGTCAGGACCTGGAGCTTGTGGTGGCGGGCCGCACGCCGGATCGCCTCGACCGTCAGCTCGCTGTCCCCCTCGGGCGCGGTGCCGAGCACCACGCACACGTGCTCCGGGGAGTTCCAGCCGAGCGCCGCCGCACGCGACAGCGCACCCTCGTCGGCCTCGCCGGACAGCACCGCGTTGACGACGAGGGACTCCAGCCGGGCGTCCCACGCGCCGCGGGCCTCGGCGGCCTGCGCGTACACCTGGGCCGTCGCGAAGGCGATCTCCCGGGCGTACACCAGCAGCGCCTCGCGCAGGATCGACTCGTCGCCCGGCGCCGCCACCTCCTCGATCG
The DNA here is from genome assembly GCF_044541755.1 of Streptomyces sp. NPDC085524. Lineage (NCBI taxonomy): Bacteria > Bacillati > Actinomycetota > Actinomycetes > Kitasatosporales > Streptomycetaceae > Streptomyces > Streptomyces sp. NPDC085524. The sequence continues at coordinate 35,751 of NZ_JBITTH010000036.1, read as the reverse complement.
CGGCCTCCATGACCTCGATCGTGGTGCGGACCATCTCCACCGTCTGGCGCAGCGTGATCGCCCGGGTCAGCTCGCGCGGAGCCGTCCCGAAGACGTCGGTCGAGATCGCCTGGGGGGTCTCGGGGTGCCGGAACCACTCCGTGAACGCGGCGATGCCGGCCTGCGCGACCAGGCCGATCCAGGACCGGTTCTCCGGGGGCATCGCCCGGTACCACGGCAGGGTCTCGTCCATGCGCGCGATCGCGTTCGCGGCGAGTCTGCCGGAGGACTTCTCCAGCCGGCGCAGCGTCGCGGCGTGCGGATGGGCGGGAGCCGCGGGATGCGCGGCCTGTGTCGCGGGGGAATGCTCACGTTCGGGTTGGGGCACGTGACAAGACTGCCTTATCGACGGGGCTGCGCGGAGTCCGGTCCCGTGCCCGGCGCCGCCCCGGCGCTACCGTGGCCCCCATGATTGATGTGCGCCGCGGTACGGACCGGTACGAGGGCGGGGACCCGGACGCCGGGATCACCAGCCGCCACGCCTTCTCCTTCGGGTCCTTCTACGACCCGGACAACCTGCGCTTCGGACCCGTCCTGGCCTGCAACGAGGAGACCCTCGCCCCGGGCGCCGGATTCGACGAGCACCCGCACAGCCACACCGAGATCGTCACCTGGGTCGTCGAGGGCGAGCTCACCCACCAGGACAGCACCGGAGAGCAGGGCGTGGTCCGCCCCGGGGACGTCCAGCGGCTCAGCGCGGGTTCAGGGGCGCGGCACGTCGAGCGCAACGACGGCGCGCAGCGACTGCGCTTCGTGCAGATCTGGCTCGCGCCCCTCGCCGCCGGAGGGGAGCCCTCGTACGAGGTGGTCGCGGACATCGACGACGCCACGCCGTACGGGATCCCCGCGGCCGGCGCCGTACTCCACGTCCGGCGGCCGGGCGCGGGGGAGCGGGTCCCCGTACCGGAGGCGGAGCGGGTCTACCTGCACGTGGTCCGCGGGGACCTTCGCCTGGACGGCGCGGAGCTCGGCCCCGGGGACTCGGTGCGGATCACCGGCGAGAAGGGCCTGGAGGTCACCGCGGGTTCCCCGGGGGAGCTGCTGATCCTGGAACTTCCCGCTTAGCGGGACCGCAGTTCGGCCAGGACCGCGTCGGTGAACGGGGTCCACGCCGCGACGGCCCACGGGCCGAAGGCGCGGTCCGTGAGCGCCACGCACGCCGCGCGGGCGTCCGGGTCCACCCACAGGAAGGTGCCCGACTGGCCGAAGTGGCCGAAGGTGCGCGGCGAGGAGGAAGCGCCCGTCCAGTGCGGGGACTTGCCGTCGCGGATCTCCATGCCGAGCCCCCAGTCGTTGGGGGACTGGTGGCCGTACCCCGGCAGGACGCCCTTGAGGCCGGGATGGACGACGGAGGTGGCCTCCGCGACCGTGCGGACGTCGAGGAGCCGGGGCGCCTGCAGCTCGGCGGCGAACCGCAGCAGGTCGGCCACGGTGGAGACGCCGTCCTTGGCGGGGGAGCCCTCCAGGCTGCTGGAGGTCATGCCGAGCGGCTCGAAGACGGCCTGGTGCAGGTACTCGGCGAAGGGGATCCCGGTGGCCTTGGCGATGTGGTCGCCGAGCACCTCGAAACCGGCGTTCGAATACAGCCGGCGGTCCCCGGGCGGGGCCGTCACTCGGTGCTCGTCGAAGGCCAGGCCGCTGGTGTGCGCGAGGAGGTGACGGACCGTCGACCCCTCGGGCCCGGCCGGCTCGTCCAGCTCGACGGCCCCCTCCTCGTACGCGACGAGGGCGGCGTACGCGGTGAGCGGCTTGGTCACCGAGGCCAGCGGGAAGCGGTGGCCGACGGGCCCGTGGGAACCGGCCAGGCTCCCGTCGGCGCGCACGACGGCCGCCGCGGCGGTCTCCACCGGCCAGGTCTCGATGATCCGCAGGCTTTCCATGCTGTTGACGCCCTCCACGCTCTCCATGCCGCCGAGCCTACTTGCTTGGAGTGCACTCAAGGGTTTTAGCGTGGGGGCCATGAGCCAGAGCCTGACGCAGACGCGGTACACGATCAGCGAGGTCGAGGCCCGCACCGGTCTGACCCAGCACACCCTGCGCTGGTACGAGCGGATCGGACTGATGCCGCACGTCGACCGCTCCCATTCGGGGCAGCGCCGCTTCAGCGACCAGGACCTCCACTGGCTGTCCTTCGTGGGCAAGCTGCGCGCCACCGGGATGTCGGTGGCGGACATGGTCCGCTACGCGGAGCTGGTGCGGGAGGGCGACCACACGTTCGACGAGCGGCGCGCGCTGCTGGAACGGACGCGGAGCGAGGTGCGGGCGCGGCTCACGGAGCTGACCGACGCGCTCGCGGTACTGGACTACAAGATCGGCATTTACTCGGGGAAGGCACGGTCATGACGGAGCAGAAGAAGATCGATCAGGTCGAGCTCGGCAAGGGCGGGCCGCTGGTCGGCGTCCAGGGCCTCGGCTGCATGGGCATGAGCGAGCACTACGGGGCCACCGACGAGGCCGCGGCCCGCGAGACGCTGGACGCGGCGCTGGCCGCCGGGGTGACCCTCATCGACACGGCGGACGTCTACGGGCAGGGGAAGAACGAGGAGTTCCTCGCCCCGTTCGTGGCCGCGCACCGCGACGAGATCACCCTCGCCACGAAGTTCGGCATCGAGCGCAACGAGGACCCGGCGTACCGGGGCATCCGCAACGAGCGCACCTACATCCGCCGGGCCGTCGAGGGCAGCCTGCGCCGGCTCGGCACGGACGTCATCGACCTGTACTACATGCACCGGCGCGACCCGGCCGTGCCGCTGTCCGAGTCGGTGGGGGAGATGGCGGAGCTGGTGGCCGAGGGCAAGGTCCGCCGGCTCGGGCTCAGCGAGGTGACCGGCGCGGAGCTGCGGGAGGCCCACGCGATCCACCCGATCGCGGCCCTCCAGTCGGAGTGGTCGCTCTTCAGCCGGGACGTGGAGCGCAGCGCGGTCGGCGCGGCGGCGGAGCTGGGCGTGGCCTTCGTGCCGTACTCGCCGCTGGGGCGGGGCTTCCTGGCGGGGGCGTTCGTGGACGCGGCCGCCGAGCTGTCGGAGGGCGACTTCCGGCTCCGCCAGCCGCGGTTCAGCGGCGACAACGCGAAGGCCAACGCGGCGCTGCTGGCCCCGATCCGGGAGGTGGCGGCCGAGCACGGCGCCACCCCGGCGCAGATCGCCCTGGCGTGGGTGCAGCAGCGGGCGCAGGTGCACGGCCTGACGGTGATCCCGATCCCGGGCACCCGCAAGCCGGCGCGCCTCCGCGAGAACACGGCGGCTGTGGGGATCACCCTGACGGCGGCGGAACTGGCCCTGCTGGAGCCGATCGCCGCGGGCGTCGCGGGGGACCGCTACCCGGACATGACCTTCACCTCGGTGGTCCGCGAGTCCTGACCCCGTTCGGCCGCGGCGCCGCTGCCGGGGGCTGGAAGATCCAGCCTCGCCGGCGTTTGAGGCGCGGGGTCCGGGGGGAGCCCCGGGGAACGGTGGAAGGGCGGGTAGGGGACGGCCCCGCGCAGCGGCTCCGCCTACAAGGGCTCCGTGGTGAAACGATCCCGCAGCGCCGCGTACTCGGCGTCCGTCAGCAGCCCCGCACTGTGGAGCTCGCTCAGGTGGTGGAGCCGCTCGCCGGAGTCCCGCGCGCGGGGCACCGACGACACCGCGGCCCGCCCCCGCACCGCGGCGAGCACGGCCGCCGCGAACGGCAGCGACTCGTGCACCGCCCCGTAGCCCATCCCGAACACGGCCGCCGCCAGGTCGTGGTCCGGCCGGGGATCCCCGGCGGCGTCCCGCAGCAGCAGCCGCAGGTGCCCGCCGGGTCCTTCGGGGGAGCGCCACTCCACGCCCGTGAGCGCGGACAGCGGATAACGCTGGTCGCACGCCTTCCACTTGGTGCTCGTGGCACCCGTACGGGACCAGTGGAAGGTGATCGCGGACCCGTCGAAGCCCACCCGCGCGTCGTACGCCTTCAGCAGCAGCGGCGGCCGCGGCACGCCGACCAGGAACCGCTCGGCCGGCTCCGCCCGGTCCGGACCCAGCCGGGACAGCAGGGCGTCGGCGAAGGCTGCGGCCTGCGGGGCCCGTTCGCCCGGCAGGACCAGCCGGTACGGGTCGCAGACCTCCCGCAGCTGCCCCGCGGCGGCCTCGACCAGCGGATCCGCGCCCGGCCGCGGGACGGCGCGCAGCACCACCGTGTCCCGCTTCCCGGGGGTCAAGGCCACCCCGGACACCGCTTCGAAGGGGATCCGGCGCGGGCCGACGGCGTGAAAGAGCCTTGGCGTTCGCATCCCCCGTGCGAAGCGGATGAGCACCGAGTCCGAGTCGAACTCCCAGACGGCATGGTTTCCGGCCAGTACGTCACCCATGCGGCACATCGTAAAGGGAGGCGCCCCCGTGCGTCCCCCTCGCTGCGGGGCCCGTTTTCCGGTGCTCCGCGTGCGTCAGTCCTGCTCCGCCCCGGAGACTCCGCGTCCGCAGGCGTCTGCCCCGGTCGCGCAGATGATGGAACCGAAAGTGCCGGTTCCGACCTCGGCGAAGTTGTGCAGCGAGTCCGTGCCTGGCGTGAAATAGCCGGTGTGGCTCTTGGCCCCGGCCGAGGACAGGAGCCGCGCACCGAAGTCGGGGGAGACCGGGTCGGCGCCGTGGCCGAGCCCGCCGACCTCCAGGTGCGGGACGTCGGCGATCCAGTCGCCCTGGTCGCGGGTGGCCCAGACCCGGGCGCCGGTGTGGAGTCCGGCGACGTTCTGCGTGCGCATGCCGGGGCTGCCCGCCACCACGATGTCGGTGACCCGGGCGGGGAGTTCGTGCGCGGCGACCCCGCACACCACCGATCCGTAGCTGTGGCAGAACAGGGCCACGCTGGAGTCCCCCGGCAGGGCCCCGGTCAGCGCCTTCAGGCGGACGGCGCCGTCGAAGGCCATGTGGCCGGTGGCCGCGTCCATGCCGACCCCGGTGGGGGCGGTGTAGCCGGCCCAGGCGATGACCGCGGTCCGGCTGTCGGGCGCGGCCGCGCGCTCGGCCTCGTACAGGGACTCGGCCATGCCGACGGGGGCCGTGAAGTGGCGCTGGGTGCGCTCGAAGGTGAGCGCGTCGGTGTCGACGCCGGGGACGATCACCGAGACCCGGCGGGCCCGGTCGAGGTCGCCGAAGACCTCGGCCACCAGGCCGGTGCCGGTCGGGTCGAAGGCGAAGATCTGCCGGCCCGGTTCGGCGAGCGAGGCGAAGCGGTGGGAGCGGCGGACGGCCGTGGCGCGGTCGGCGGGGGTGAGGGCGACGTCGCGGCTGCGCGCGTCCTCGACCTTGGCGGCCTGCAGCAGGCCGAGGAGGTTGGCCCGGTAGCGGGTCGCGGCCGGGGCGCCGTCGAGGTTGCCGACGACGAGGGGGTAGTTCTCGGCCAGGTCGGACCGCTGGGCGGGGTCGAGGCCGGCGAAGAAGTGGGCCACGGTCGGGGCGTCGGCGTCCGCGCGCGGGACCGGGCGGCCGTCGACCCGGGCGCCCGCCCAGGCGGCCAGCGCGGCGGCCCGCAGCGGGGTGCCGCCCTCGGGGCGGTGCACGGCCGTCCAGCCGGTGGTCGCGAGCAGGACGAAGACCACCGCGAGCGCGAGCAGGGCACGCAGGGCGGCAGGGCGCGGGTCGGCGCCGAGGGCGGTGGGGTGGGCGAGGCCGGGCACGTTCACTACGACCAGCGTATGAGACGTCTTCCCGCCAGGAGGCTCCGGGTGACGCGCCTCACGGCCGACCGGGTGCCGGTGTGAAGCACGGTGAGGCCGTTCGGCCCCGGACCGCACGGCCTCGCCGGCAGGCGGCAGTTGATCAGTCCGGGGGATATGTGCGGGAGCGTCAGACCGGTGTGCGCCAAGGGGCCGACAGGGCCGGGCCGATCTGGTCGAGGTAGGTCTCGGTCATCCGGCGGATCGTGGCCACGCTGGTGTCCTCGCCCTGGCCCCAGAGCCGCCCGGTGACCCTCATCACGCCGGTGAAGGCGGCGACGGCCACCCGGGGGCGGGCGTCGGCGTCGACGTCGAGCCCCTCGCGCTCCGCGATCAGCTGCGCGACCCGCTCCTCCAGCTCCGTGGAGCGCCGCAGGTGGACCGCGAGCAGCGCCGGGGTCGATTCGATCATCCGGTAGGTGCGCATGTAGAGGTCGACCGGGACCACCTCCGAGATGGCCTCGTCGAGGGTGTCCCACGCGTCGAGCACCGCCGCCCGCATCGCCTCGAAGGGGCCTTCCGCGGCCGGCCGGGAGCGCAGCGCCGCGACGAAGTGCGACTCGACGAGGTCCTGGACGGCGAAGGCCACCTCCTCCTTGTTCGCGAAGTAGCGGAAGAAGGTGCGCTGGGACACGTCCACGGTGTCGGTGATCTCGTCGACGGTCGTCCGCTCGTACCCCTGGGCGAGGAAGAGCAGCAGAGCGGCGCGCAGCAGGGCGTCCCTGGTGCGCCGCTTCTTGCGCTCGCGCAGTCCGCCGGCGGCTCCGGCGTCGGTCATCACCGCAAGGGGTCCTCTCTGACGCTGAGTGAGGGGTCAGGGTACCTGTGACAGACCTGACAGTGACTGTCTCGTTGACCCGTCTGTGAAGTGTCAGTCGCTGTCACTAGCCTGTCCGCATGACTAGTCAGATCACCCTGGCCAAGGAAGCAGACCCCGCCCCGCCCCGCTCGGGGCTGCGCGGCCACCCCTGGCTGACCCTCTTCGCCGTGGCGATCGGCGTCATGATGGTCACGCTCGACGGCACGATCGTCGCCGTCGCGAACCCCGCGATCCAGCAGGACCTGAGCGCCACGCTCGCCGAGGTGCAGTGGATCACCAACGGCTACCTGCTGGCCCTCGCGGTCTCCCTGATCACCGCGGGCAAGCTCGGCGACCGCTTCGGCCACCGCCAGACCTTCCTCATGGGCATCGCGGGCTTCGGGCTGTCCTCCGCCGCGATCGGCCTGTCCACCGGCGTCGAGCTCGTCATCGGCTTCCGCGTCGCCCAGGGCCTGTTCGGCGCGCTGCTGATGCCCGCCGCGCTCGGCCTGCTGCGCGCCACCTTCCCCGCCGAGAAGCTCAACATGGCCATCGGCATCTGGGGCATGGTCATCGGCGCCTCGACGGCGGCCGGCCCCATCGTCGGCGGCCTGCTCGTCGAGCACGTCAGCTGGCAGTCCGTGTTCTTCATCAACGTGCCCGTCGGGATCGTCGCGCTGCTCTTCGGCCTGTTCATCCTGGTCGACCACCGGGCGGAGAACGCCCCGCGCTCCTTCGACGTCCTCGGCATCCTGCTGCTGTCGGCGGCGATGTTCTCCCTCATCTGGGCCCTGATCAAGGCCGCGGAATGGGGCTGGGGCGACTCCCGGACGCTGCTCTTCCTCGGCGGCTCCGTGCTCGGCTTCTTCCTCTTCACGCTCTGGGAGACCAAGGTCTCCGAGCCGCTGATCCCGCTGGGCATGTTCCGCTCGCTGCCGCTGTCCGCGGGCGCCGTTCTGATGGTGCTGATGGCCTTCGCCTTCATGGGCGGCCTGTTCTTCGTCACCTTCTACCTGCAGAACGTGCACGGGATGAGCCCCGTCGACAGCGGCCTGCACCTGCTCCCGCTGACCGGCATGATGATCATCGGTTCGCCGCTGGCCGGCGCCGCCATCACCAAGGTCGGCCCGCGCATCCCGCTCGTCGCCGGCATGGTCGCCACCGCGGCCGCCTGCTTCGGGATGGCGCGCCTCACCCCGGAGACCGGCACGCTCACGATGTCGCTCTGGTTCGCCCTGCTCGGCCTCGGCCTCGCGCCCGTCATGGTCGGAGCCACCGAGGTCATCGTCGGCAACGCCCCGCTGGAGCTGTCCGGAGTGGCCGGCGGGCTCCAGCAGGCCGCCATGCAGGTCGGCGGAAGCCTCGGCACAGCCGTCCTCGGCGCGGTCATGGCCAGCACCGTCGGCAACTCGTTCGGGGACAACTGGCGGGCCGCGGAGCTGCCCCCGCTCACCCCGGAGCAGACCGGACTCGCCGAGAAGGGGGTCCAGGTCGGCATGGCCCCGGTGCCCCAGGGAGTCCCGGCCGAGATCGCCCAGAAGATCACCGACGTCGCCCACCGGACGTTCGTGGACGGCATGGGCACCGCCTTCACCGTCGCCGGCGTCGTCGCGGTCCTCGCCGCCGTCGTCGCCTGCTTCACCAAGCGCGGCGAGAACGCCGCCCAGGGGGCGGGCGCGGCCCACATCTGAGCCGCCGTCCCCGGCCGTCTCCCCGACCCCGGAGGCGTCAACTCCGCATGCACGACAGCCCCGCCGGACGGTTCCGGCGGGGCTGTCGCCTATCCGGGTGGAGCTGCCGGAGCCCCCTTCCGCCCGCCCGTCCCCGCAGGTCAGCGTGGGTAGCGGCGAAGCCCCGGAGACGGTCCGGGTGCCGCCCGTCATCAAGGAGTTGACCCGTCATGCGTACGTGGAACACCGCTTTCGCCGTCCTCGCCCTGACCCTGACCGCCCTGATCCCCAGCACAGCCGGCCCCGCGCACGCGGCCGGCCCGCCGACGCTGAGCGGCTGCGCCACCGGCCAGCTGTGCCTGTGGGGGAAGGCCGAGTTCAAGGGCAAGCGGCAGACCTTCGAGCTGAGCGGCATCGACATCGAGAGCTGCACCGCCCTGCCCGCCGGGACCAGCGCGCAGTCCCTCGCCAACCGCACCGGCCGCCCCGTCACCACCTACCAGTCGGCCGAATGCGGGGAGACCGGCGAGTTCCAGACCTACTCCGGCGACGGGGTCTGGCTGCCCCAGTCGCCCTACCAGGTACGGGCCTTCAAGGTGTGGGAGCACTAGGAGCGGGCTCGCGCGGCGCCGGGGCACCCGGCTGGCCGGCCTCCCCGCCGCCCAGCCGGGCGACCTCGGCGCGCAGCGCCCGTACCTCCGCCTGGAGTTCCCGGAGGGCGACCAGCTGGAGCCGCTCCACCTGGTCGTCCCGCTCGAAACGGGCGATGAACCAGGCCGCGATGTTCGCGGTAACCACACCGAGCAGGGCGATCCCCGACAGCATCAGCCCGACGGCCAGCACCCGGCCCATGCCCGTCGTGGGGGAGTGGTCCCCGTACCCGACGGTCGTCATCGTGGTGAAGGACCACCACACCGCGTCGCCCAGGTTCTTGATGTTCCCGTCGGGCGCGTCCCGCTCCACGCTCAGCACCGCCAGGGAGCCGAACATCAGCAGCCCCACCACGGCCCCGGCCACGTACGTCGTCAGCCGGATCTGCGGAGCCATCCGGGCCCGCCGCCCCACCAGCATCAGGGTGGCGACCAGCCGGAGCAGCCGCAGCGGCTGGACCAGCGGCAGCACCACGGCCGCCAGATCCAGCCAGTGGGTCCGGACGAACTGCTTCCGGGCCGGGGCCAGGATCAGGCGTACGAGGTAGTCCAGGGCGAAGGCCCCCCACACCGCCCACTCCGCGTGGGTGCAGGCCCGGTGCACCGCCGGATCTGCGTCCGGCGCCACGATGGGCACGGCGTACGCGACGGCGAAGGCCAGCGCGAGGACCAGCAGCGGGGTCTGCGTCCACCGCTCCCAGCGCGCCTGACGTGAGGGTTCCTTCATGCGAAGCATCGTAAAGAACACGTAAGGGGTGCTGGGACAAGTGTCCCGGCACCCCCACGTAAGGGTGAAAGCTACGCGTCGCCGCCGGCCGCGCCCGGGTCCGCCGCCGCCACGTCCAGCAGCTGGTAGCGGTCCACCGCCTGCTTCAGCACCGAGCGGTCGATCTTCCCGTCCCGGGCGAGCTCGGTGAGCGTCGCCAGGACCACCGACTGCGCGTCGATGTGGAAGAAGCGCCGCGCCGCACCGCGCGTGTCCGCGAAGCCGAAGCCGTCCGCGCCCAGCGAGGTGTACGTGCCGGGCACCCAGCGCGAGATCTGGTCCGGGACCGACCGCATCCAGTCGGAGACCGCCACGAACGGACCCTCCGCACCCGACAGCTTCCGCGTCACGTACGGGACGCGCTGCTCCTCCTCCGGGTGGAGCAGGTTGTGCTCCTCCACCTCGACGGCCTCGCGGCGCAGCTCGTTCCAGGAGGTCGCCGACCAGACGTCCGCCCGGACGTTCCAGTCCTCGGCCAGCAGCCGCTGCGCCTCCAGGGCCCACGGCACGGCCACGCCCGAGGCCAGGATCTGCGCCCCGATCGCGCCCGCCGTCCCCGTCGACACCTTGTGGATGCCCTTGAGGATGCCGTCCACGTCCACGTCCGCCGGCTCCGCCGGGTGCTGGATCGGCTCGTTGTAGACGGTCAGGTAGTAGAAGACGTCCTCCGCCTCGGGCCCGTACATGCGCCGCAGACCGTCCTGCACGATGTGCGCGATCTCGTAGCCGTAGGCCGGGTCATAGGCGACACAGCCCGGGTTCGTCGAGGCCAGCAGCTGGGAGTGACCGTCCGCGTGCTGGAGGCCCTCACCCGTCAGGGTGGTCCGGCCCGCGGTCGCGCCCAGCACGAAACCGCGCGCCAGCTGGTCGGCCATCTGCCAGAACTGGTCACCCGTGCGCTGGAAACCGAACATCGAGTAGAAGACGTAGACCGGGATCAGCGGCTCCCCGTGCGTCGCGTACGCCGAACCCGCGGCGATCAGCGAGGCCGTGCAGCCCGCCTCCGAGATGCCGTCGTGCAGCATCTGGCCGGTCGGGGACTCCTTGTACGCGAGCAGCAGGTCGCGGTCGACCGCCTCGTACTGCTGGCCCAGCGGGTTGTAGATCTTGGCGCTCGGGAAGAAGGCGTCCATGCCGAAGGTGCGGTACTCGTCCGGCGCGATCAGCACGAAGCGCTTGCCGATCTCCTTGTCCCGCATCAGGTCCTTCAGGATGCGGACGAAGGCCATCGTGGTGGCGATCGACTGCTGGCCCGAGCCCTTCTTGGCGGCCGCGTACGTCGTGTCGTCCGGCAGCTGCAGCGGCTTGGCGCGCACCACGCGGGTCGGCACGTAGCCGCCGTGGGCGCTGCGCTGGTCGTGCATGTACTGGATCTCGGGCGAGTTGCGGCCCGGGTGGTAGTACGGCGGGGCGCCGCTCTCCAACTGCTGGTCGGTGATCGGGATGTGCAGGCGGTCGCGGAAGCGCTTGAGGTCGTCGACCGTCAGCTTCTTCATCTGGTGCGTCGCGTTGCGGCCCTCGAAGTTCGGGCCGAGCGTCCAGCCCTTGACCGTCTGCGCCAGGATCACCGTCGGCTGGCCCTTGTGGGCCTTGGCCGCCGCGTAGGCCGCGTAGACCTTCTTGTGGTCGTGGCCGCCGCGTCCCAGGTGCTGGATCTGGTAGTCGGTCATGTTCTCGACCATCGCGCGCAGCCGCTGGTCACCGCCGAAGAAGTGCTCACGGATGTACGCACCCGATTCGGTGGCGTACGTCTGGAACTGCCCGTCCGGGGTGGAGTTCATCTTGTTGACCAGGATGCCGTCGCGGTCCTGGGCCAGCAGCGGGTCCCAGGAGCGGTCCCAGATCAGCTTGATGACGTTCCAGCCGGCGCCGCGGAACTGCGACTCCAGCTCCTGGATGATCTTGCCGTTGCCGCGGACCGGGCCGTCGAGGCGCTGCAGGTTGCAGTTCACGACGAAGGTCAGGTTGTCCAGGCCCTCGCGGGCGGCGATCGACAGCTGGCCGAGCGACTCCGGCTCGTCCATCTCGCCGTCGCCGAGATACGCCCAAACGTGGGACTTGGAGGTGTCCGCGATCCCGCGCGCCTCCATGTACCGGTTCATCCGGGCCTGGTAGATCGCACCGAGCGGGCCGAGGCCCATCGAAACGGTCGGGAACTCCCAGAAGTCCGGCATCAGCCGCGGGTGCGGGTAGCTCGAAAGGCCGTAGGGAGCCTTCGACTTCTCCTGCCGGAACGCGTCGAGCTGCTGCTCGGTGAGCCGGTCCAGGAGGTAGGCGCGGGCGTAGATGCCGGGGGAGGCGTGGCCCTGGAAGAAGATCTGGTCGCCGCCGTCGCCCTCGTCCTTGCCCCGGAAGAAGTGGTTGAAGCCCACGTCGTAGAGGGAGGCGGAGGAGGCGAACGTGGCGATGTGGCCGCCGACGCCGATGCCCGGACGCTGGGCGCGGGAGACCATGACGGCCGCGTTCCAGCGGGTGGCGTTCAGGACCTTGCGCTCGATCTCCTCGTTGCCGGGGAAGAACGGCTCGTCCTTGGTGGCGATCGTGTTGACGTAGTCCGTGCTGCGCATCTCGGGCACGGCCACGCGCTTCTCGCGGGCCCGCTCGATCAGCCGCAGCATGAGGTAGCGGGCGCGTTCACGGCCCCGTTCGTCGACCGCTGCGTCCAGGGAGTCGAGCCACTCCTTCGTCTCCTCCGGATCGAAGTCCGGGACCTGACTCGGGAGGCCGCCAATGATGATCGGATTGCGATCGGATGCGGAAGCCACGCTGTTCCTTCGCTGTCGGGGGAAGTCGTGCTGTAGGCCGTAACTGGGTTCGCCGCCTCCCATGGTCTTACTCTCGGCCGAGATCGTCATCTGTACCACCGGGTAACCCCTGGCGTCGGCAGGAAACGTAGGGGGTGGCCGGCGGCGGGACCGGCGGCGGGACCGGACAGATCGCAACCTTACGCCCAAGCCGGACAGCGCATTCGCAAGGCCGTTCGTCCCTCAAACAGGTAGGAAAGTCCTCAAGCGATGCCGAATGAGCTGGAATGGTGTGGGATGAATCACGAGAGGTCCGTGCGGGAAGGCTGAAAGTTGCGGCGAGACGGCCGCAATCGTCACCGTTTCGACGGTCTCGGCGGCCGGGTACTTGCGCGATCCGCCGCTCCCGTGTGGACTACGCCCAATGCTGCGCGTACGCGCGCCGCCGAAGAACATTCACCGAACATGAGCAGGAGGCACCCCGTGAGCGCGACCGCGGACCACGCGGAGAGCCTGGCCGCCCGGCTGGGTTTCCAGTCCGAACAGGTGGTCCAGGAGATCGGCTACGACGACGACGTCGATCAGGAATTCCGTGACGGCGTCGAGAAGCTCGTCAGCGAGCTCGCCGACGAGGACTACGACGACGTCGCCGACGCGGTGCTGTTGTGGTTCCGCGACGAGGATGGCGATCTGACGGACGCCCTGGTCGATGCGACCGAGCTGGTCGAGGACGGCGCACTGATCCTGCTGCTGACCCCCAAGACGGGCCGTGACGGCTACGTCGAGGCCAGCGACATCAGCGAGGCCGCCGAGACGGCCGGCCTCTCGCTTGCCAAGGGCCTGCCCGTCGGCAAGGAGTGGACCTCTACCAAGCTGGTGACGCCGAAGGCCGCCAAGGCCAAGCGCTGAGCCGCACCCGCAGCCGAGCGGAGACGCACCCACACCCCGCCGACCAGGTGACCCCCGGTCGGCGGGGTGTGTGCGTTCCCGGCTCTTGGGGCCCCAGGGCTAGGGTCTGTCGTCAACCTCCCGTCTGCCCTGCGGGCGACGAGGGGAGTTTGACGACAGACCCTAGGCTTTGACTCACCCGAACAGCCCAACGCAGGGATGCGGGAACGAAGGGATGCGAGAGATGGCGATCGAGGTCGGCGACAAGGCCCCGGACTTCGAGCTCAAGGACAACCACGGCGCGACGGTGCGGCTCGCCGACTTCCGGGGAGAGAAGGCCGTGGTGCTGCTCTTCTACCCGTTCGCCTTCACCGGCGTCTGCACGGGTGAGCTGTGCGAGCTGCGCGACCAGCTCCCCCGCTTCCAGAACGACGACGTGCAGCTCCTCGCGGTCTCCAACGACTCCGTGCCCACCCTGCGGGTCTTCGGCGAGCAGGAGGGCTTCGACTACCCGCTGCTGTCGGACTTCTGGCCGCACGGCGAGACCTCCCGCGCCTACGGAGTCTTCGACGAGGAGAAGGGCTGCGCGGTCCGCGGCACCTTCATCATCGACAAGGACGGCGTCGTGCGCTGGACCGTGGTCAACGGGCTGCCCGACGCCCGGGACCTGAACGAGTACATCAAGGCGCTCGACAGCCTCTAAAAACCCCCTGTGGGGCGGGAACCCGTCACTAGGATCGAAACGTTGATCCGATTGCAACCGCACGACGGGGCACCGCCCCACACAGAACCCAATGGAGGACCAGTGGGAGTCAGCCTCAGCAAGGGCGGCAACGTCTCGCTGACCAAGGCCGCGCCTAACCTGACGGCGGTCATCGTCGGTCTGGGCTGGGACGCTCGCACCACCACCGGCGTCGACTTCGACCTCGACGCGAGCGCGATCCTGACCAACGACCAGGGCAAGGTCGCCACCGACGCGAACTTCGTCTTCTTCAACAACCTGAAGAGCCCCGACGGCTCGGTCGAGCACACCGGCGACAACACCACCGGTGAGGGCGAGGGCGACGACGAGGCGATCAAGGTGAACCTCGCCGGCGTCCCGGGCGATGTCGCGAAGATCGTCTTCCCCGTCTCGATCTACGAGGCCGAGGCCCGCCAGCAGAGCTTCGGCCAGGTCCGCAACGCGTACATCCGCGTCGTGAACCAGGCCGACAACACCGAGCTCGCCCGCTACGACCTCTCCGAGGACGCCTCGACCGAGACCGCCATGGTCTTCGGCGAGCTGTACCGCAACGGTGCGGAGTGGAAGTTCCGCGCCATCGGCCAGGGTTACGCCTCGGGCCTGCGCGGCATCGCGCAGGACTTCGGCGTCAACGTCTGAGCCTTCGAGCAGTCCAACCGTCCGGCGCCGTGCACTGTGTGTACGGCGCCGGACCGGCTTTACCGCCGCCGGGGCACGCGCTGCCACGGGGGCACCCGAAGCCGGCGCACCACCGCGCGGCACCATTGCCACCGCACCGCCGCGGCACCACCGTCACCGCACCACCGCAGCCACACCGTCGTCCGGGGAGGACCACAACATGGGCGTCACACTCGCCAAGGGGGGCAATGTCTCCCTCTCCAAGGCCGCACCGAACCTCACCCGGGTTCTGATCGGCCTCGGTTGGGACGCGCGCTCCACCACGGGAGCCGACTTCGACCTCGACGCCAGCGCGCTGCTGTGCAACAGCGGCCGCGTGCTCGGGGACGAGTACTTCGTCTTCTACAACAACCTCAAGAGCCCCGACGGCTCGGTCGAACACACCGGGGACAACCTCACCGGCGAGGGTGAAGGCGACGACGAGTCGATCATCATCGACCTCACCAAGGTGCCGGAGATGGTGGACAAGATCGTCTTCCCGGTCTCCATCCACGAAGCGGACGTCCGCCGGCAGAGCTTCGGCCAGGTCAGCAATGCCTTCATCCGCGTGGTGAACCAGGCGGACGGCCAGGAACTGGCCCGCTACGACCTCTCCGAGGACGCCTCCAGCGAGACCGCGATGATCTTCGGCGAGGTCTACCGCTACGGGGGTGAATGGAAGTTCCGGGCGGTAGGGCAGGGGTACGCGTCGGGCCTCCGGGGCATCGCTCTAGACTTCGGGGTCAACGTTTCGTAAAGCCGTACAAGACGATGGGGTGCCAGTGGTTCTGAAAACCTTCGGCTGGTCGTTCGCAGTCACTGCGCTCGGTCTGGCCGCAGCGGTGTTCTACGGGGGGTGGACCGCTTTCGGGATCGTCGCGATCCTGACCATCCTGGAGATCTCGCTGTCCTTCGACAACGCGGTGGTCAACGCCGGAATCCTGAAGAAGATGAACGCCTTCTGGCAGAAGATCTTCCTCACGGTCGGCGTGCTCATCGCGGTCTTCGGTATGCGACTGGTGTTCCCCGTCGTCATCGTTGCGATCAGCGCAAAGATCGGGCCCATCGAGGCCGTTCAGCTGGCGCTGAACGACAAGGAGCAGTACCAGCAGCTCGTCACGGACGCCCACCCGTCCATCGCCGCCTTCGGCGGCATGTTCCTGCTGATGATCTTCCTCGACTTCATCTTCGAGGAGCGTGAGATCCAGTGGCTCGCCTGGCTGGAGCGCCCGCTCGCCAAGCTCGGCAAGATCGACATGCTGTCCGCGTGCGTCGCGCTGATCGTCCTGGTCATCGCCTCGATGACCGTCGCCACCCAGGCCCACCAGCACGGCGGCGTCCACGTGGACAAGGCGCAGACCGTCCTGATCTCCGGCGTCCTCGGCCTGATCACCTACATGATCGTCGGCGGCCTCTCCGGCTACTTCGAGAACAGGCTCGAGGAAGAGGAGGAGGCCGAGCACGAGGCCGAGGAGGAGGCGAAGAAGAGCGGCAAGCCCGTCACGGCCGTCGCCATGGCCGGCAAGGCCGCCTTCTTCATGTTCCTGTACCTCGAAGTCCTCGACGCCTCCTTCTCCTTCGACGGGGTCATCGGCGCCTTCGCCATCACCAACGACATCGTGCTCATGGCCCTCGGCCTCGGCATCGGTGCCATGTACGTCCGCTCGCTGACGGTCTACCTGGTCCGCCAGGGCACCCTCGACGAGTACGTCTACCTGGAGCACGGCGCGCACTACGCCATCGGCGCGCTCGCCGTCCTCCTGCTCGTCACCATCCAGTACGAGATCAACGAGGTCATCACCGGCCTCATCGGCGTGGTGCTGATCGCCTGGTCCTTCTGGTCCTCGGTGCGGCGCAACAAGAAGCTCGAGCTGGAACCGGAGGGTTCCGCCGCGGAGGCATGACCGGCGCGGTAATGCGGAACGCTCCATGTGCGGGGCGGCCGGGCGGGTCCACGGACCCGGCGGGCCGTCCCGCTTCCGTACGTATCAGGGGGGTAGGGGATGGGATTCTTCGACGGCATCCTGGGCAGCCGGTCCGGCCAGTTCCAGTCGGGCAGCGCCTCGTCGAACGCGATCGAGCTGACCAGGCGACATCCGACGGTGTCGCTCACCAAACAGGGGGCGGTCCACGGCAATCTGCGCGTCAACCTGTCCTGGCGGATGCGCACCTCGGACATCGGCGGCCGCTCGGGCCAGAGCGGCCAGCTCTTCCGGCACCCCTTCAAGCTCTTCAAGCCCGACATGGTGCAGGCGCACACCCAGGGCATGGTCAACGTCGACCTCGACCTCGGCTGCCTCTACGAGCTCACCGACGGCAGCAGGGGCGCCGTGCAGCCGCTGGGCAACCTCCTCGGCGACATCAACGACCCGCCGTACGTGAAGCTCAGCGGCGACGACCGGTTCGGATCGGCGTCGGGCGAGACCCTCTACGTCAACCTCGACCACGCCGACGAGATCAAGCGGCTGCTGTTCTTCGTCTACATCTACGACCAGACCCCGGCGTTCGACCGGACCCACGCCCTGGTCACCCTCTTCCCGAGCGCCGGACCGCGCATCGAGATCGCGCTCGAGGAACGCCATCCGGAGGCCCGCTCCTGCGCGGTGGTGTCCTTCGAGAAGGTCAAGGGCGAGCTGATCGTGCGGCGCGAGGTGAAGTTCGTCTACGGGTTCCAGGCCGAGCTGGACCGGCTGTACGGCTGGGGGCTCCAGTGGGGGCGGGGCTACAAGAGCGCCAAGAGCTGACGCCGGGGCTCCCTACGGAGCCCCGGCGCCCCCACGGCGGCCGGTCCGGCGGGTCAGCGCCGGATGAACTGCGGGCCCTGCACCGGCAGCCGGAACGTCGGATCCCCGCCCGGACCCGGCACCGGAGCCGGGGACACCGGCTGCGGGTACCCGTAGGCGGGCTGGACGGCCGGCGGGGCCTGCGTGGGCGGGGCCATCGCAGCGGTCTGCTCGGCGGTGGGCCCTGCGGCGGGCTGCGCCTCGGCATCGGGGGCGTTCTCGTCGACCGAGATCCCGTGGTCGGTCGCGAGCCCCACGAGGCCGTTGGAGTAGCCCTCGCCCAGCGCGCGGAACTTCCACCCCTCGCCCCGCCGGTACAGCTCCCCGCACATCAGCGCCGTCTCGGCGCCGGTCTCGGGCCGGACGTCGAAGTAGGCCAGCGGGTCGGAGCTGCCGCCCGGGGAGGCGTCGTAGAGCAGGATCCGCAGGTCACGTACCCGGCGGAACGGCACGTCCTCGGCCGAGGCCACCACCAGGATCCGGTCCACGCTCGGGGTCACCGCGCGCAGGTCCGCCTGCACGGCGTCGGTGACCGCGTCGCCGAGCTGCTTCTTGCCGAGCCGCCAGACGGCTCCGGAGGGGTGCCGGGGCTGGTTGTAGAAGACGAAGTCCTCGTCCGAACGCACCCGGCCGTCGGGGCCCACGAGGAGCGCGGAGGCGTCCACGTCCGGAACCTCGGGGCCACCGGTCCAGCGCAGCACCGCCCGGACCGCCACCGCGGTCACCGGGATGTTCGAGCCCTTCTGCATCGAGTGCGTCATGCCCGTCATCCTGCCCTCCCGGGGTGGAGCGGGACAATGCGGCCCCCCGTAAGGCCTTGTCCCGAACGAAAGAGCTGGGCATGGTGCAAGGGGGTTACCTGAATTTCATGTGCTTGAGGAATTTTTGACTCGCGTTCGTACGTACTATTACCGGCCACGCCAGTTGGGCCGCCGAGGCAGTACGGGGGAAGCACATGCGTCACTTTGGGCACATATCGCCCAGCGTCCGTAAGGACCTCTTCCACCAGGAGCCAGCGGAGTTCACAGCAGCGTCCCCCGCCCGGATCCTCGCGGCGGCGCTCGGTGCCACCCTCTACAGCCCGGCGACCCGCCCCGCGCTCGCCGCGGACATCCGCAAGCAGGCCGGCCGCGGAGTCGTCTCCATGGTCCTCTGCCTGGAGGATTCCATCAGCGACGCCGACGTCCTCGAAGCCGAGGAGAACCTCGTCCGGCAGTTCGCCGCGCTCGAGGCCGACGGCACGGAGCACCCGCTGCTCTTCATCCGCGTCCGCACGGCCGAGCAGATACCCGACCTCGTGCGCCGCCTCGGCGGTGCCGTGCGGCACCTGGCCGGTTTCGTGCTGCCGAAGTTCACCGAGGGCCGCGGCACCGCCTTCCTTGCCGCCGTCGCCGAGGCGGAGGCCGCGAGCGGACAGTCCCGGCTGTACGCGATGCCCGTTCTGGAGACCCCCGACCTCCTCCACCTCGAAACCCGCATCGAGGCACTCGCCGGCATCTCCCGCACCGTGAACGCCCACCGCGAACGCGTCCTCGCCCTGCGGCTCGGCGTCACCGACTTCTGCTCCGCCTACGGCCTGCGCCGCACCCCCGACATGACCGCGTACGACGTCCAGATCGTGGCCGGCGTCATCGCGGACGTGGTGAACGTACTGAGCCGGGCCGACGGCACCGGCTTCACCGTCACCGGCCCGGTCTGGGAGTACTTCCGCAGCCAGCAGCGCCTCTTCAAGCCCCAGCTGCGCCGCAGCCCCTTCCTGGAGGAGGGCGTCGAGGAACTGCGCACCGCACTCATCGAGCACGACCTGGACGGGCTGCTGCGCGAGATCGAACTCGACCGGGCCAACGGACTGCTCGGCAAGACCTGCATCCACCCCGCCCACGTCACGCCCGTGCACGCGCTGTCCGTCGTCTCCCACGAGGAGTTCAGCGACGCCCAGGACATCCTGCGCCCCGAGCGCGGCGGCGGCGGAGTGATGCGTTCCGCCTACACGAACAAGATGAACGAGGTGAAGCCCCACCGGGCCTGGGCCGAGCGCACCATGCTGCGCGCCGAGGTCTTCGGTGTGGCGAAGGAGGAGGTCGGCTTCGTCGACCTCCTCACGGCCGGGCTCCAGGTGTGAGCCGGCCGGTGACGGGGCTGACGACGAGGGAAGGCAAGAAGATCGACACCGTGTGGTCGGGAACGTGGGTCGCGGACCGTCTGGGCGTGCGGCTGCAGGACGCCGAGGAGGCGGCCGGCGGCCCGCGGCTCGGCGAGCTCCTCGGGC
Organism: Streptomyces sp. NPDC085524; assembly: GCF_044541755.1. Lineage (NCBI taxonomy): Bacteria > Bacillati > Actinomycetota > Actinomycetes > Kitasatosporales > Streptomycetaceae > Streptomyces > Streptomyces sp. NPDC085524. The sequence continues at coordinate 16,070 of NZ_JBITTH010000036.1, read as the reverse complement.
TCGCGCTGCGCCGCAACCCGAAGCGGGCGCACCTGCTCGTCTCGCAGGTGCTGGGCAAGCACGTCCCGCAGTCCCCGCAGACGGTGTACGCCGCCGGGTACGGGCTCGGGCAACGGGTACGGGCGCTCCTCGGCGAGGAGGCGGCCGCCTCCGCGGTGGTCCTCGGCTACGCGGAGACCGCCACCGGGCTCGGCCACTGCGTCGCCGACGGCCTGGGCCCCGCGCCCTACCTGCACTCCACCCGCCGCCCCGTCCCGGGCGTGGAGCCGGCGGGCGGCTTCGAGGAGTCCCACTCGCACGCCACCTCGCACCTGCTGCTGCCGCAGGACCCCGGGCTGCTCGCGGGCTCCGGGGCGCTGGTCCTGGTCGACGACGAGTTCTCCACCGGCAACACGGTCCTGAACACCATCCGCGACCTGCACGCCCGCCACCCCCGCACGCACTACGTGGTCGTCGCCCTCGTCGACATGCGCTCCCCGGCCGACCGCGACCGCCTCTCGGCCTTCGCCGCCGAACTGGGCGCCCGGGTCGACCTCGTATCCCTCGCCTCCGGCACGGTCACCCTCCCGGAGGGGGTCCTGGCCAAGGGCCGGGCCCTGGTGGAGGAGCACGAAGCCGCAGGGCAGGACCAGCCCCTCCGGTCGAGGGGCGGGGTCCGGGGCGGAGCCCCGGCGGACGGCCAGCAGCCGGTCACCCGCGTCGCCCTCGACTGGCCCGCCGGGGTACCGGACGGCGGCCGGCACGGCTTCACCGCGACCCACCGCGCGGAGCTGGAGGCCGCCCTCCCGGACCTCACCGCCCAGCTGACGGCAGCGCTCGGCACGGAACCCGGCCGCGTCCTCGTCCTCGGCAACGAGGAGCTCATGTACGCCCCCCTGCGCCTCGCCAAGGCCCTGGAAGAGGCCGGCGCGGCCCGCGAGGTCCGCTTCTCGACCACCACCCGCTCGCCCGTGCTCGCCGTCGACGACCCCGGCTACGCCATCCGCACCCGGCTCGTCTTCCCGGCCCACGACACCCCCGCCGACGGCCCCGGCGACCGGTATGCCTACAACGTCGCCGGAGCCGGCTTCGACGCCGTCGTCGCCGTCGTCGACTCGGCCGGCGACACCCCCGAACTCCGGACCGGACTGCTCGACGCCCTCGCCCCGCACACGGGCCGCGTCGTACTGGCCGTCGTCCCCTCGTACGCACCCCGCGTACCCGACCGGCAGGAGCCGATCATGCCCGAGCCCCTGCGCGGCCCCGACTTCTCCTCGTACGCACCCGAGGACGTCGGCTGGCTGCTCCAGGACTTCTCCGACGTCGAGCTGGAGGCCCCGACCGAGGAGCGCGAGGAGGCCATCCAGGCGGGCGGCGCGCACTACGCCGAGTCCCTGCCCGTCGAATACCAGCCGTCCCGGCAGTACCAGGAGCTCTACCAGAGCGCCCTCGAGGCCTCCGCCGCCCGCATGGCCAAGGCCGTCGGCACCGTCACCGAGACCGTCCTCGCCGAGCGCACCCCGTCCCCCGTCCTGGTCTCCCTGGCCCGCGCCGGCACCCCCGTCGGCGTGCTGATGCGCCGCTGGGCCCAGGCCCGCCACGGCCTGGACCTGCCGCACTACGCCGTCTCCATCGTCCGTGGCCGCGGCATCGACGCCAACGCCCTGCGCTGGCTCGCCGCCCACCACGACCCGGCCGACGTCGTCTTCGTCGACGGCTGGACGGGCAAGGGCGCCATCACCCGCGAGCTGCGCGCCGCCCTCGCCGAGTTCGAGGGCTTCAACCCGGAGATCGTGGTCCTGGCCGACCCGGGCTCCTGCGTGGACACGTACGGCACCCGGGAGGACTTCCTGATCCCCTCCGCCTGTCTCAATTCCACGGTCTCCGGTCTGATCTCGCGTACGGTGCTGAGGTCCGACCTGGTCGGTCCCGCAGACTTCCACGGCGCCAAGTACTACCGCGAGCTCGCCGGGGCGGACGTCTCCGTCGACTTCGTCGACACCGTCGCCGCCCGCTTCGACGAGGTCGCCGACGCCGTCGACGACGAGGTCAAGGAACTGCTGGCGGCCGACCGCACGCCCACCTGGGAGGGCTGGGCAGCGGTGGAGCGGATCAGCGAGGAGTACGGCATCCACGACGTCAACCTCGTCAAGCCGGGCGTCGGCGAGACCACCCGGGTGCTCCTGCGCCGGGTTCCGTGGAAGATCCTGGCGCAGCGCGGCGCCGGGGCCGACCTGGACCACGTACGGCTGCTCGCCGAGCAGCGCGGGGTCCCGGTGGAAGAAGTGGACGGGCTCCCCTACACGTGCGTGGGACTCATCCACCCCCGATTCACGCGCGGCGCCACCGGCGCCGACGGAAAGGCTGTGGCCTCGAAGTGACTGTCCTCGTAGCCAGTGATCTCGACCGTACGCTCATCTACTCGACGGCCGCCCTGGCCCTGAGCATGCCCGACCCGGTGGCCCCGCGGCTGCTGTGCGTCGAGGTGCACGAGAGCAAGCCGCTGTCCTACATGACGGAGACGGCGGCCGAGCTGCTGGCGGGACTCAAGGAGGACTCGTCGGTCGTCTTCGTCCCCACCACGACCCGCACCCGCAAGCAGTACCAGCGCATCCGCTTCCCCGGCCGCCCCGCCCCGTACGCGATCTGCGCGAACGGCGGCCAGCTCCTGGTCGACGGGGTGCCGGACCGGGACTGGCGGCGGGCGGTGGCGGCGAGGCTCGCGGAGGAGTGCGCGCCGCTGGAGGAGGTCCGCGAGCACCTGCTGGCCGCGGCCGACCCGGCGTGGCTGCGCAAGGCCAGGGTGGCGGAGGACCTGTTCGCGTACCTGGTCGTCGAGCGGGCCCTGGTCCCCGACGAGTGGCTCAAGGCGCTGACGGAGTGGGCCGGGGCCCGCGGCTGGACGATCTCGCTCCAGGGCCGGAAGATCTACGCCGTCCCGCGCCCGCTGACCAAGAGCGCGGCCGTGCGCGAGGTGGCCCGCCGCACCGGCGCCACGACCACCCTCGCCGCCGGCGACTCGCTGCTGGACGCGGACCTGCTGCTCGCCGCGGACCGGGCCTGGCGCCCGGGGCACGGAGAGCTGGCGGACGCGGCCTGGACGGCGCCGAACGTGACGGCCCTGACGACGGCCGGTGTCACGGCGGGCGAGGAAATCGTCCGCGAATTCGGCCGGGCGGTTGCGACACTGACCGCATGACCAAGGGCAATACGACCAAGATCACGGACGAGCTGTACCAGTACGTGCTCGACCATAACCCCCCGCTGGACGCGGTCCAGCGGGGGCTGGTGGCGACGACGTACGCCAAGTTCCCCGACGTCGCCGGAATGCAGTCGGCGGAGGAGCAGGGGCCGCTGCTGGCCTTCCTCGTCCGGCTGACGGGAGCCCGCCACATCGTGGAGATCGGCACCTTCACCGGCTTCTCCACGCTCTCCATGGCGCAGGCCCTCCCCGCGGACGGCCGGATCGTCGCCTGCGACGTCTCCGAGGAGTGGACGGCGTACGGCCGCGAGGCCTGGGCGGAGGCGGGCGTCGCGGACCGCATCGACCTGCGGATCGCCCCGGCGCTGGAGACCCTGAAGGCCATGCCGGCCGAACCGCACATCGACATGGCCTACATCGACGCCGACAAGCAGAACCAGATCGCGTACTGGGAGGAGCTCGTCCCGAGGCTGCGCACCGGCGGCCTGATCGTCACGGACAACACCCTGTTCCACGGCACGGTCGTCGACGAGTCGGCCGACGGCGCCGCGGCGGCGGGCGTCCGCGCCTTCAACGACCACGTCTCGGCGGACACCCGCATGGAGTCGGTCCTGCTGGCGATCTCGGACGGCCTCACGCTCTCGCGCAAGCGCTAGCTGTATTGCCCAGCTAGCCCGCGCCCGCCCCCGGCCGGGGGCGGCTCAGCCGCAGCCGCCCCCACCGCAGCAGCCGCCGCCCCCGCCTCCGCCACGCATGGCGGGAGCGGGGGCGCTGCTGGTTCCGCCGACGGCGACGGCGGACAGCAGCTTGACGGTGTCGGCGTGCCCCGCGGGGCAGTCGGCGGGGGCGGACGACTCGGCCATGGGCCGGCTGACCTCAAAGGTGTCGTCACAGGTGCGGCAGCGGAATTCGTATCGAGGCATGCGCACAGATTAGGCGCTGACCCAGTCAGGAGCGTGCGACCTGCTGCTCCCGGGCGGCCTGCTCGGGATGGCGGGCGCGCCAGTACGGATTGTCGTGCGGCAGGGCGCTGCCCACCCGCCCGTACATCCCGAACCACATCAGCATCACGCCGACGACGAAGCTGAACAGCACGTTCTGGATCTCGAAGGCGAGGAAGTTGAATCCGGTGTCCAGCAGGGCCAGATTGACGAAGCCGCTCACGATGAACGCGATCCCGAGCACGATGTTGAGCGTGGACGCGAAGGTTCCGCCGATCACCATCCCGACGAACAGCAGCCCGCCGATGCAGATCGACAGGACGCTCAGCGCGCCGTTGGTGTTCAGGGCGAGCACCGTGTCGCCGCCCGTGTCGAAGAACCCGATCTCGTCGATGAGCCCCAGGATCCCGAAGACGACCAGCAGCAGCCCGGTCAGACCCGCGCCGACCCGGTAGACCTTGCTGAGCTTGTGATCGGCGGGCAGGTGCTCGTCGAGCTTGGCGTTGACGGGGTGCAGGGCGCGCTGCACCCAGTGGTGGGAGACCGGTGGCGTGCTGGGCGGGTAGGGCTCGTGGGGCACGTACGGCGCGTAGTTCTCATGAGGCTCCGTGCACCCGTAGAGCGCATGCGCCACATAACCCTCGGGCCCGTGACCGGTGTGTCCCCCGTGCCCTTCATGAGCCCGCGGAACCTCACGAGCCCCGCGAACCGGCTCGTGCCGCTCGCTCCGCCGCCCCCGGAAGAGGCGAGGCCGATGAGATGAGTGGAAAGCGTGGGCAGCCATACCGCCCTCCTCTACTCCGTTCCCGGCAACCCGGGCACCTCCAGCATCCGCCGCCACGCACCCCAGAACAAATGCAGGCCCGCCAGGCCCGCCGCGTCCGACCCTGAAGAGCACCGCCCGGCCGCGGAGCAGTACGTCCGGTACCGGATCAGTCTGACCGGCCGCGGCAGACCGGCACACCCGGCACCGGATCACCTGGACCGGCCGGGGACAAGCCCGGCCGGCCGCGGACCACACGGGACCGCGGACTGCACGGGACCACCCCCATCGGGCTCACGCGCTGCCGCGCCGGTCCCGGATGTCGGCCACCACCCGGCCCACCGAGAGCCGGACCTCCTCCATCTCCTGAAGGAAGTGCCAGTAGTCGGGGTGCCTCCCTTCCAGCCCGGCCAGCGCCCGCTCCACCCGCGCCACCGACTGGTCCAGCGGCCCCGCATGCCTGGGATCGGGCACGCTGCGGCCCGCCATCGCCAGGCGCTGCGCGTCGCGGATCGCGAACCGGGTCCGGTCCACCTCCGCCTGCGGATCCCGCGCCACCGCCTCCAGCCGCGTCAGCCGGTCCTGCGCCGCCGACACCGCCTCGTCGGTCGCGTCCAGGGAGGTGCGGACCGCCTCGATCAGCGCCGCGACATCGGCCCAGCGCTGCTCGTCCCGCGCCCGTCCGGCCTCGAACAGCCGGTCCTCCGCCTCCGCGACGTCCCGTACGGCCTGGTCCGGCACGTGCTGGAGGTCCTGCCAGCACGCGGCCGAGAACCTCCGCCGCAGCTCGCTCAGCACCGGATCCACCCGGTCCGCGCGGTTGCGCAGCGCCTGGGCGCGCGTACGCAGGCTCACCAGCCGCCGGTCGATCTCCGCGGCCCGCTCCGGGAGGCGCGCCGCCTCGGCCCGTATGGCCTCCGCGTCCCGAAGGATCCGGTCCGCGCGCTGCACCGTCTCCTGGACGCCGTGCAGGGCCGCGCCCTGGTTCAGCTTGGTCAGCTCCGGCCCCAGCGCGGCGAGCCGCGCCGCCAGGTCGTCGGCCCTCATCCCCTTGGCCCGTACGGAGTCCAGCGCGTCACTGGCCGCCAGCAGCGCCGCCTTCGCCCGCTCCCGGGCCGGCGCGACCCGCGCCAGCTGCGTCTCCGCCTTGTCCAGCAGCGGCTGCAGGCCCTGCGCGAACCGGTCCAGCTCGCCCTTGACCCGCACCAGCTCGTCCCGGGCCCGCGTCAACTGCTCCCGGGCGCGCGCGGCGACCGAAGCCTCCAGCTCCGGCCGGTCCAGGTCGTGCGCGTCGACCGCCTCGATGTACACGTGGCTGACCTGGTCGATCCGCTGCCCGAGCGCGGCGAACCCCTCGCTCGCCTGCCGAGCCGCGGGCGACCCGTCCGCCGCCGCGATCGTCTCGATGGAGATCCGCAGGTCCCGCTGCGCGGTGTCCAACTCGTAGAACGCGGCCGCGGCCGCATCCTTGGCCGCCTGCGCGTCAGCCCGCCGACTCTCGTCCCGCCCGCCGAACCACCGCCGGGATGCCGTCGTCACAATCCCTCTCCCGTACGCGTCCGCGCCATCCGTGCCCCGGTCCATTCTCCCCCACGGGAACGGGTTTGCGTGGGGGGTGTGCCCGGCATGTAGGCTGTCCACTCATCCACGGGTGCGTAGCTCAGGGGTAGAGCGCTGCTCTTACAAAGCAGATGTCGGCGGTTCGAAACCGTCCGCGCCCACCAGTCAAAAGGCCCCCAACCGATTTTGGTTGGGGGCCTTTGGCGGCTTCAGGTGACGGCAGTTCCTCACTCGCTCGGCCGTCGACGTCGCAGCAGCCGGTCCATGTGCCCCATTGCCTCAGGCCGGCCGCCGTCGGTCACTGCGTCATTGGGGGCTTCCCGGGCCACATCATGCAGTTCTGTCTGCCGACGGCGTGCGTAGCCCTCGTAGTCCTTGGCCATGGCTCTCAACCTGCCACAGAGGGAGCCGCGAAGGCCCCCACCTGTGAAGGGTGGGGGCCCTGTGCGTCAGGCGTTGGGGCGCTTGCCGTGGTTGGCCTTCTTCTTCTTGCGGGCGCGCTTCTTGTTACCTCGCTTGGCCATACGGGACATCTCCCTGCATTCGGGGATCTTTCATGGCTTCGCCAGTCTAGGTTCCGGGGCGCTTGAACTCCACAGGGCCCGCGTTCATCTGGATGGTTCCATCCGGGTGGAGGACCGGTCGGCGTTCGGTCATGCGGCCGCTGTACGCCTCGATGTGGCGGATGGCCGCGCCGTTCGGGGCGGTGAAGTCGACGAGCGCTATGGCCACCCAGTAGCGGGTCTTGGTGTTCTCGTAGAGCGGGACCGTGATCGTGGAGCCGCGGCCGTCGGTGACGATCACGTGGGCGCCGAAGCTGCGGAAGGAGCCGAAGCCGTTGCTGAGGGCCGAGTACGCGCAGAGCAGGACGTAGCCCTGTTGCTCCGGGCGGGTGATGCGGAGGGTTTCGCGGCCGGGCTTGCGGGCGTCGCCGTCCAGCTTGATGAACGGGGCTTCGTGGAGGGAGCCGAGGTTCTTGTAGTAGACGGCCTGGGAGTTCTTGGCGGTGGTCGGGCCGGTCTTGACCAGGGTGCCGGGTTCGGCCGTGCCGGGCTGGGCGTGGGAGGCGGGTACGAACAGGGCGTAGAGGTCCAGGTCGGCGCCCCGCTTGCGGCGCTCCTCGCTGCCGCCGTCCCACTCCAGGGTGGCGGTGACCACCAGTTCCTGGTCCTTCTTGTCCAGGCTGATGGAGGCCTGGCCGCCCTTGTTCAGGCTGATCTTGCCGAGGGGGCGGGGCCTGGGCGCGTTCGGGGCTGGAAGGGGCGTGGGGGCCGGAATGGGGGAGGGGGTCGGAGTGGGGGCCGGAGTGGGGGAGGGGCCTCAGAGGGGGCCGGGGTGGGGGGTGCGGCCACCGTCACGCCGAAGTCCGTGGCCAGGCCCGCCAGGCCGTCCGCGTAGCCCTGGCCGATGGCGCGGAGCTTCCAGCCGGGGCCGCGGCGGTAGATCTCCAGCAGCAGTACGGCCCGTTCGCCGTCGGTGAGCGGCGGGAGGAGGAACTCCACCGGCTCCGCGCCGGCCTGGGCGGCCTGCACCCGTACGTCGCTCACCTCGCGGAACGTCCGGGCGGCGTCGTCGGGGTCGCAGCTCGCGATCAGGACCACCCGGTCCACCCCGGCCGGCAGGGCGGACGGGTCCACCTCGATGCGCTCGGGCCCGGAGGCATCGGCGGCGAGGTGGCGTACCGCCCCGGACTCCGCGGACGGCTGGTTGTAGAAGACCAGGTCGTCGTCCGACCGGACCCTGCCGTCCACGGTGACGAGCAGGGCGCTGAGGTCCACAGGGGTGCCCGTGCAGTGGAGCGAAGCGGTGATCGGATGTGTGGTGATGGGCGTGTTTCCGCCCTTTTCGAGCACTGCCATGTCCGTGCACCCCCACGTGTCGCCGTCGATGCCGTCACTGTGTCACAGGGCCCCGGCCCCTTGGCGGCGTCCAGGGGCCGTGGGATCGTCGGGAGATGGGCGAGTGGCTGGCGTGGGGCGGGGCTGCCGGGGTCGTCGCGGTGGTGCTGGTGGTGCTGGAGCGGGTTCGGGGCACCGGGTTCGAACGGCGGCGCGAGGAGGAGCGGGCACGGCTGCTCGCAGGGCTCGCCGACCCGGAAGCTGCGGTTGCGGCCGCGCCCGAGATCCGGCCGGGAGCGTCCAAATTCCAGGACGTGGGCGCCGTACGGCCTTCCGCAGGGCAACCGGAGGCGCGGCGGGACGAGTTCACGCCGCTGCTCGTCGAGTACTACGCGTACGGACTGACGCAGGCCCGGAGCAGCTTCGCGGCCGGCCAGAGGTTCGCCGGGGTGGGCGCGGTGATCCTGCTCTTCGGGGTGGGGTCGGCCGTGTGGAAGGCCGAGAGCAGCGGGGACCTGTACCTCGGGATCGTCAGCGGCTCCGTCGGACTGGTCGTGACCCTGATCGGGCAGCTGTTCCACCGGCGGGCCGACATCGCGCTGCGGCACATGACCGACCAGACCGCCTCCCTGCGCGACGACCGGCGGGCCGCCGAGACCATGCAGCAGGCCATCGGGCTGCTCGACGCGGTCGAGGACCGGGAACTGCGGGCACGGATCCAGGCCGGGCTCATCATGAAGCTGTCCGGGGCGGAACTGCCCCCGGCATAGTGGAGGTATGTGCCGCTCGATCAAGACCCTGCGCCCGCCCGCCATCCCCGAGAAGGCCACCGAGGAGGAGATCCGCGCCGCCGCGCTGCAGTACGTACGGAAGGTGTCCGGATTCAGAGCACCCGCCGCGCACAACCACGAGGTCTTCGAGGCAGCCGTGGACGCCGTCGCCGAGGCCACGGCGGCGCTGCTCGACGGCCTGCAGGTACGGGGGCAGGCCGCCGTTTCGGCCTGATCATCATGCGTGGGCCGGTTACGCGGCCGCCGCGGGGACGGCCGCCTCGACGAGGGAGGCGGCCGGTTTCCCCCGGAGCCGCCACCGCCTCGACCTCCACCTCGGGGAAGCGCTCCGCGTACGGACGCATCTGCGCCGGGGCGGGCGCCACCACCCGCGGGCGGGCCCCGCGCAGGACGAGACCAACGGCCATCTCCGCGACCGGGGGCGGGCTCGGGTAACCGGATGCGGGCTCAGGCGGCCGAGCGGCGGCGCAGCAGCCACACGCCGGTGCCGAGCGCCCCGGCCGCGAGCGCCCCGCCCGCGGCGATCTGACCCGCGCTCATGGAACCGAAGCTGCCGCCGATCCCGCCGCGGGCGGCGCCCGAGATGACCTGGAGCGAGAGGGTGACGCTCTCGCCGCCGGGGCCGCCGCACTCGAAGAGGACCCGGTGGGTGCCGGTGGAGGCGTTGCGGAAGACGTTGGCGCTGCCGAAGAGGTTGGTGGCCTGGAGGTTGCCCGGCGTCAGGCGTACCTCGCCGAAGGCGGTCGAGGTGGCCCTGCCGATCTTGGTGCCGCAGCCCTCGAGGTTGAGGGCGACGCGGCCGCCGGGGGCGACGGTGCTGGGGGAGACCGTGGCGGAGGGGAAGGCGTAGGCGAGCGTGGCGGGGGTGACGGCGGCCACGGCGAGGGTCGCGGCGGCGACGGCCAGTACGCGGCGGGGGGTGCGGGGGCGGGGGCCGTGCCGGCTGTCGGGGGGTTGGGCGGGCGGCGTGGCGTGCGGCGGCGTGGCGTGCATGGAGTGAACTCCTCGGGCTCCTCGAAACGGCGCGGCCAGGGCACGGATGTGACGCGGATTCGGTTGCGCACCGTGCTTCGGACGCTAGGAGCCCGGCCCGGGCACGGCGCGCGGGGTCGGGTGAACGGGTGAGGCGTTGCTCCGGCCGGGGGAGCGGGGCGGCTGCGCGCGCCGCGTTGGGTGACGGGCTGCCGTGCGTGGTGCGGAGCTGTGGATGGGGTCATGGTGCGAGCCCGTCCGCTGCACAGGGCTTCCCCCACCCCGCCCCTTCCCGAAACCGGGCTCTGCCCGGACCCGGTCCTCACACGCCGGACGGCTGGAAGACCCGGGGCTCCGCCCCGGACCCGCTCCTCAAACGCCGGAGGGGCTGGATTTCGGCTGGTGTCGTCCGCGGCGTGCGGCGTGCGACGTGCGGCGGTCAGCGGTGCTGTGCCAGGCCGGTCACGTGGCCGGGGTGGGGTGGGGGCGGCGGAGGAGGAAGGCTGCCAGGGCGCCCGCTGCGAAGAGGGCCACCAGGGAGAGGGCGGTGCCGAGCCACTGGGTGCCCAGCCACTGGGTGCCGAAGTAGCCGAGGGCCACGCTGTAGCCGGCCCAGGCCATGCCGGCCAGGACCGACCAGGGGAGGAAGTCCTTCACCTTGCGGTGGGTCTTGCCCGCACCCAGCGACACCACCGAGCGCCCCGCCGGGGCGAAGCGGGCGATGACGACGAGGGCGCCGCCGCCGCGGGCCAGCGCCGTGCCCAGGCGCTCATGGGCCCGGGTCAGCCGCCGGGAGCGGGCGATGGCCCGGTCCAGCCGGGCCCCGCCCCGCCGGGCCAGCCGGAACGCCGCCATGTCACCCAGCACCGACGCGGTCGTGGCGATCACGAGCAGGGCGAGGATGTCCGGGACCTGCGTGGTCACCGGTACGGGCCCCGCTGCCCCGGCGGCCGCTGCCGCGGCGGCCGCGGTGATCACCAGGACCCCGCTCGGCAGAACCGGAAGGAACACGTCGAGCACGACGGACACCGCCACCACGGCGTAGATCCATGGGCTCGCGGTCAGCGACCCCAGAGTCTCAAACAAAGCGGGACTCCCCAGTCCGGTTGACGTGCTGCGGCATGAAGCGCCGCGACGTCGCGGGGGAGCGGCAGGAGCGGCTGACAGCCATACAGCGTACGCCCGGCGGCCACCCCTTGAACCCCCGGGGCCGCCCCTCATCTCAGGTGTGTCAGCCGCACCACCACTTACATCGCGTCGGTCAGCTCCCGGTCCAGCAGGGTCTCGAGCTCGGCGCCGCTCTTGCCCTTCCTGCGCGCCTGGTGCAGCTGAAGCCGCGCCGTCCGGGCCGAGAGGGCCAGCGTCATCAGCTGGTTCCCGAACCAGGGGCCGCCCGTACGCCGCCAGCTCAGCGGCGGCCGGCCCGTGCGCCCGTGGCGGGTGAAGCCGCGGCCCAGCCACCGTCCCGTCCGCGACCAGCCCAGCCGGAAGCCCCACTTCACTGCGGTGTGGATGGAGTTGTGCACCGGCGAGCACGTCAGCTGGAACACCCGCGCCGTACTCGGTATTCGAGGTTCGGCGACATACGCGTGGTGCACGTCCCCGGACAGGACGGCCACCGTCGCCGGCGCCCGCGGCCCCGTCGCCACCTCTTCGATCAGATCCGTCAGCATCGCGAACGAGGCCGGGAACGCGGCCCAGTGCTCCAGATCGCTGCGCCGCCGCAGGTTCTCCCCGATCCGCGCCCACCGGGGCCCGCGATCGCCGCGGCACACCGCGGCGTTCCACGTCTCCGCGTCGTGGATCAGCGGCGGCATCAGCCACGGCAGCGACGACCCGATGAGGAGGTGGTCGTAACCGCCGTGTCCGGCCAGGGCGTTCTCGCGCAGCCACTCCAGCTCCGCCGGGTCGAGCATCGCCCGCCCGTCCTCGGCGAGCACCCGCGCCGCGCGGGTGTCCACCATGAGCAGCCTGGTCCGGCCGAAGTCGCGCCGGTAGCTCCAGCGCACCGTGCCCGGATCGGCGTCGGCCGAGGCTGCGAAGGCCCGGAGCGCATCCGTGCCGTCGGGCGTCTGCCGGATCGCCGCATACAGCGCGTCGGCCTCCAGCTCGGCGGGCGAGAGATTGCCCAGGTGCTGGTACACCCAGTACGACATCAGCCCGCTGAGCACCCGCTCCTGCCACCAGGGCGTCGCCCGCATCTCCGCCAGCCAGGCCGCGCTCGTGTTCCAGTCGTCGATGACGTCGTGGTCGTCGAATATGTGCAGGCTCGGCACGGTCGACAGCAGCCAGCGGATCTCCGGGTCGAGCCAGGACTCGTAGTAGAGCCGCGTGTACTCCTCGTAGTCGGCGACCTGAGCACCCGGCGCCTCCCGCAGATCCCGCCGGGCGGCCAGCCACTTCCGGGTCTCCTCCGACAGCGCGTCCGCATACACCTGGTCGCCGAGCAGCAGCAGGACGTCCGGGCGCACCGCCTCCCGGTCGGCGGCGAGCCGTGCCGCGAGGGTGTCGAGGGCGTCCGGGCCGTGCCGCCCGTGCCGCCCGGCGGGCGGTGCCGCCTGGCGGCACGAGCCGAAGGTGATGCGCACGCCCGGGGCGGTCCGGCCGGCACCCGGGCCCGCCACGGCCGGCATGCCGATCGTGCTCGCCGGAAAGCGGCTGTCGGGCAGCGGCCACACCCGCACCCCGTCGAGCAGCACCTCGTACTCCGTCACCGCGCCCGGGGTCAGACCCGTCACCGGAACGAGTGCGTAGTGATGGCCGGCTATCTGGAAGGTGCGCACGCTGCCGCCCGCCCCGTCCGCGCACCGGACCTCAGCCGTGCACGGGCGGTCCGCCTCGACCCATAGGGTGGCCGACCGGCCCGTGTCCCAGTCGACATGGCGCAGCAGTGGCCCCAGACGCAATCCGGCCATGCAACTCCCCCTCCTCCATATCCCCTTGGATCAAGGTACGCCGGGGAGGGGGAGCCGCGCCTCCCCCTGGCGGGGGAGAAGCGGGGGAGAAGCGGAAGGAAGGATCAGCAGCCGTTGAGGACGTTCACCAGCGCCGTCTTCTCGGCGGAGTCCATGCTCAGGCCCCAGTACTGCTTCACGTGCACCCACATCCGCGCGTACGTACAGCGGTAGGCGGTCCGCGAGGGCATCCACTCGGCGGGGTCGAGGTCGCCCTTGGCCTGGTTGACGTTGTCGGTGACCGCGATGAGCTGCGGGCGGGTGAGGTCGTTGGCGAACTGCTGGCGCTTGCTCGTGGTCCACGAGCTGGCGCCGGAGCGCCAGGCCTCGGAGAGCGCGACGACGTGGTCGATGTCGAGGTCGGAGGCGGCGGTCCAGGTGGCGCCGTCGTACTCGGAGTACCAGCTGCCGCTCACGGAGGCGCAGGAGGAGTCCGTGACGACGTTGACGCCGTCCCGCTTGAGGACGGTCTCGCGGGTGTTGCAGGTGCCGGAGACGGTGCTCCAGTGCGGGAAGAGGTCGCGGCTGTAGCCGGAGCCGGAGCCCTCTGCCTGCGGGGTGACCGTCGCCAGATAGGCGCGGGCGGCCGCGGCGCTGATGGGGGTGGGCGGGGCGGCCTGGGCGGTGGGGGCGTTGACGAGGGCGGTCAGCGCGGCGAGGGCCGCTGCCGATGCGAGCACGCCGAGTCGACGCGCGTAGACATTGGATATGAGTGCCATGAGGGGCCCCCTGGGTGGGGGGATGGTGGCCGTGCGGCCCCGGCGGGGCGCGGCCATGCTGTCGGCGCCGGGTTTCGCAGGGATGGGCGCCAGGTGACAGCCTGGCGACATGTGCACGTCACATCAAGTCGTGCAAGGCCCTTGTTTCAAACGGAAGTTGAGATTCCGGGATAGGGAGGGATGGTGGGGTCGGACCCTTCGGGACCAAAGGCCTATTCCGGGCGCGGCCGGGCGTCGCGTACTCTGTTCGGAGCAGAAGGGGAGTAGCTCTTCGCCGGACCGTCGACATACTGCTGGGTCATCCCAGCCGGCGCCCGGAGGCAGACCGCGAAAGCGGACCGCCAGCGAGACCTTCGGCCGCAGTGTCCTGTCCGTGTGGAAGCGCGTTTCGTGCGCGCGTACGCAAACCAGGGCGCCGCCGAGCCGAAGCGACCCCTGAAGCACCCCAGGTCTCTCGGTACCGATGGCGTCCTGCCCGACCGATTGAGGTTCCACCTCCGTGTTCAGCTTCACCGTGCTGGCGATCGCCTTCGGCGTCGTCTTCCTCGCCGAGCTCCCCGACAAGACGGCCCTCGCCGGCCTGATGCTCGGCACCCGCTACCGCGCCTCGTACGTCTTCGCAGGCGTGGCCGCCGCCTTCGCCGTGCACGTCGCGCTGGCCATCGCGGCGGGCAGCGTGCTCACCCTGCTCCCACACCGGCTCGTCCAGGCCGTCGTGGGCGTCCTCTTCCTGGCGGGCGCGGCGATGCTGCTCCTGAAGAAGAGCGACGGGGAGGAGGAGGTCAAGCCGCCCGCCGACCAGTCCTTCTGGAAGGTCTCCGGAGCCGGGTTCATGCTGATCCTGGTGGCGGAGTTCGGTGATCTGACCCAGATCATGACCGCCAACCTCGCCGCCCGCTACGACAACCCCGTGTCCGTCGGCCTCGGCGCCGTACTGGCCCTGTGGGCGGTCGCGGGCATCGGCATCCTCGGCGGGCGCACGCTGATGAAGTACGTGCCGCTGCGCCTGATCACCAAGGTTGCGGCGGCGGTCATGGCGGCGCTGGCGGTGTTCTCGCTGTACGAGGCGATCACGGGCTGACCGTCGGGACGGCGGCCGTGGTGGATGGCGGGCGGTGGGCCGAGTGGTCCGTACGGCCGGGACGGCTCGGGCGACCTGGGCTGCCCGGGCTGCCCGGGCAGCCCGGTGGCCCGGGCGGTCTGGGATGCCTGGGAGGCCTGGGCGAAGGTCCTGCCGATGGATGGCCCCGCCTCGTCGCATCGCTCTACTGCGGCCGTGGTCTCCAACCTGCCGGCCCCTGAGCGTTGGAGGGGTGGAGAGCGGCGGTGTCCGAGCTGGGCGGAATCAGAGTGGTCTTGGGGGGTTCCCGGCTGTCCCATCGTCCTTCCGGTTCGGGCCGGTCCGTCAAGAGCGCTCCTTCGTCGCGTCGCTTCGCGATCGCCTTCGGCGACCCTTGACCGACCGTCCCGCCCCGGAAAGACAAAGGACAGCCGGGAACCCCCCAAAAGGACGGGCCGGTCCGAGGACAAAGGACGGCCGTGTCGACGATGCCCGACCCCGCTCCGGCCCCCACTTTCCCCTCGGGCCCTGCCAGGCCGATCCCCGGACCGGGCAAGCGCAACGGATCGCTACGCGCTTCGCCTTGACGGCGTCCGACGGCCGCCTGGGGCTGGTCATAGCGCGACAGATCGCTACGCGCTCCTCGATGACGGCGTCCGACCGTCACCTGGGGCTGATCACAGCCGATGAGGGGGCCCGGAGGTGAATCGGTCGTCCGAAGAGGCCGATGGGAGAGGTGAAGGGGTGAATCCTCGGCCCATCCGAGCTGTATCCACCTCAAGACGCAGGCCTCACCACAAACTCACCACTAAATCCCCCCATTTAGGGCAATTTAACTCCTTCTTTCGACTGGCCTGCTGCCTGACGTGAGTACAGCTCGGCATGGCCGCTGTTTGGTGCTGTTTCTTCCCCATGGCGGCGGTCAGGCGCCGTCTTTGAGGGGTGGGTAGTGGTCTGTGGCGGCTTTTGACCAGCCCCGGACGGCCGTCGGACGCCGTCGGCGAGGAGCGCGTAGCGATCTGGGGCGAGACCAGCCCCGGACGGGTCGCAGACGCCGAGATCCGAGGAGCGCGTAGCGATTTGGTGCGCCCGATCTGCCCCGAGGGTCTTGTGGTCGAGGTTTGGGGGTGGGTGGCCGCCTGCCCGGTGCGGATGGCGGCCTGTGAGGGCCCGAGGCCGGGCCCGGCCCCGGCCGAAGCAGGGCTGGACATCGCTGAGATGGCCGTTTGTCGTCGTCTCCCCCGGCCCGTTCTTTTGGGGGTTTCCCGGCAGTCCTTGTCTTTCCGGGGCG
>NZ_JBITTH010000035.1:0-94524 GCF_044541755.1 Streptomyces sp. NPDC085524 | reverse complement strand
CGCCGTCCCTCGCGCTTGGACAGGTGGTGCAGGTCCGCCATGAGGAGCATGTTCTCCTCGCCGGTGATCAGCCCGTCGACCGCGGAGAACTGCCCGGTCACACCGATCGCCGCACGTACGCCGTCCGGTGACGTGGCGAGGTCGTGTCCCGCGACCTGTGCCTGCCCGCCGTCGGCGCCGATGAGGGTGGAGAGGATCTTCACGACGGTGGTCTTGCCGGCGCCGTTCGGTCCGAGCAGTGCGAATACGGACCCGGCCGGGATGTGCAGATCGATGCCGTCGAGGACGGTCTTGTCGCCGTACGACTTGCGCAGACCGATCGCGGAGACGGCGGCGGGCGGCGGGGCGCCATCCCCCCGCCTGGACGTGGGCATGACAGAAGAAGGCATGTGGTCCTCCCGTTCGAAGGCTGAAGCGGCTGGGGGGCGGGTGAGCTGGGGCCGGTACTTCGGGGGTCAGTCCTTGGCGCGGCGGACGTCGATGTTGCCGTACCGGGTGCGGGCGCGGACCTGGACGGTGTCCTCGGTCTCCTCCGGGGCTTCGGACGAGGCGAGCGAGTTGCGCACCTGGCCGGAGCCTGAGCCGACGTCGAGCCAGGCGGCCGTTCCCTTGCGGATGCCGACCTCGATGGAACCGTAGGAGGTCTCCAACTGGACGTTTCCACGGGCCACTTCGCCCACGCGCAGGGTTCCGTGGGCAGTAGTGGCGGTGACCGAGTCCTCGGCGCGCCGGATCTCGATGTCGCCATTGGCGCCGCTCACGCGCAGCTCGCCGGTCGCGGCGCCGACGGTCGTGGTGCCGTGCGAGTTCTTCAGGACGGCGGAGCCGTCGACGACTCCGACGCGCAGGCTGCCGGAGCTGGTGGTGATCTCGGCCCTGCCCTCGACCCGGTCGACGCCGATCGAGCCGTGCGACGTGGTCAGTTTCAGCGGGCCGGTCACGTCGAAGCGGACGTCGCCCGTGGAGGTCTTCACGCGGACCTCTCCGAGCTTGCCCTCGCCGATCACATGGGCCCAGGAGCCCGTCAGGTCGATGCGTGAACCCGTGGGCAGTTCGACCGTCACGTCGACGGCGCCGGTGCGTCCGAGGCCGAGCAGGTTGGACTTGGGCGTCCTGACGGTCAGTTCGCCGTTCGCGTACGTGACCTCGGTCTGGTCGGCGGTCCGTACGTCCCGGTCCTTCCTGGGGTCGCGGGGCCGCACCTCGACGACGGTGTCGCGACGGTCGGTCGCGGTGAACTGGATGGAACCGGCCTCCACGTGCGCCGTGGCCGATACCGGTTCGGGAGTGTCGTAAGAAGGCATGGCTGTGCTGTCCTCCTGGGTCTGCAGGGCGTCCCCGCTGGTGGGACGTGGTGTGGATGAAGGGAGTCGGGCGCGGGCCGGGCGGGCTGGCTAGCGCACCCAGCCCGTGAAGCTCTGTCCGACGGTGCGGGTCCTCTCCGTCGCGCGCGGCTGGGCGCCGCCGTCGACCGCGGCGGACACGGCTCGCACGAGCCACGCGTTGACCGACAGGCCCTCGCGGCTCGCGGACTCCTCCGCGCGCGCCTTGAGCTGGGCCGGCAGACGCAGGTTGATCCGGGCCGTGCCGCCTTCGTCGGCGTCGGAGGGCGCCTGCACCACGGGCGGTTCGGCGGGCGGGGCGGCCGCTTCGACGGTGCCGCTGTCGGCGGGCGGCAGCGTCACGACGAAGTCGGGGTCGAGCCCGCGAAGCCGTACGTCGACGGAACCGGGGGCGAGTTCGCGGGTGATCTCGTCCATCGCGGCGGAGAGCACGTTGAGCATGGTCAGACGGGTCGCCGACTCGAGGGGGGCGGTGAGCCGCTCTGCCAGCTCGCGTGCTGCTTCGCCACCGGCTTCGGCGGCCACCGCGAGTTCGCGGCGGAGGTTGTTGACATACGGCGTGAGGTCCATGACATCAGTATGGTGCCACTTTGGCGCCATGGGCAAACATCGAGGCGGTCTTTTTGTGTCGGCAGCGGATGAGAAGGCTCTGAACTGCTGAAATGCAAGGGTGCCCGAGTCCTTCGGTTCGCCGCCACACGCCTTCGTGCGCCGCCGGGGGTGGGCAGTGACGCCGTTCGGCGCCAAGTGGTGCCACATGGTGCCACCCGGTGCCGAAGGTGCCGCGGGTGCGGCGGAGCGGCCCTTGGGAGCGGGAGCGGTCCGGGGTCGTCGATAAATGCTTCGACACCGGTCCCGGTGATCGGGGACGCTTCGCGCGATGACCAGAACCGATGACACGCCAACCGCGTGGGACGAGCGCACCCAGCTCACCACGTTCCTCGACTACGCACGTGACACCGCCCGCGCCAAGTGTGAGGGCGTCTCCGCCGGCGACGCGCGCAAGGCGCTCCTGCCGGGCTCGCCGCTGATGACCCTGAGCGGCCTGATCAACCACCTCCGCTGGGTCGAGTACTACTGGTTCCAGGTGGTCTTCCTCGGCGAGGAGGACGGGGGTCCGTGGACCCGGGAGGACCCCGACCGCGAGATGCGCATCGCCGTCGACTTCCCGCTGGCGCAACTGCTCGACGAATACGCTGAACAGAGCTCCCGCTACCGCGAACTGGTCGCCGGGAGCGCACTGGACGAGAAGGCGCAGCGAGCCGTCCGGGACGGCGTCCACGTCGACCTGCGCTGGATCCTCCTCCACCTCACCGAAGAGACGGCCCGCCACAACGGCCACCTGGACATCCTGCGCGAGATGCTCGACGGCACGACCGGCGGGTAGTTCCGGCCGCCGCGGCGCGGCCGACGCTTGGGCATTGCCTTCATTTCTCAATCATTGCAACGCGTCGTTGCATTCAGATTCAGTCCATTGCACTGATTCAGGTCATCTGGCCTGCGTAAATGTAGATCAGTGGATTGACCGAATTCTGAATGCAACGTAGCTTTCGGCTCACGTTGAACATGTGGTGCCGCGAGATGAGGAATGGTCATGAGTGAATCCGTCCACACCGTCACGGAACTTCCGGCGGAGCGCCGGCCGGGCTGCCCCTTCGATCCGCCGGCAGAGCTGATCGACGCCCGTGCGCACAGCCCCATCAGCCGCTACACCCACCCCGGCGGAAAGCCCGGCTGGCTGATCACCGGATACGACCTGGTCAGGTCGGTCCTGGCCGACCCGCGGTTCAGCTCGCGCAAAGAGCTCCTGAACGTGGTCGACTTCGAGATCCCGCCCGCGCCCCCCGGTGAGTTCCTCCTCATGGACGAACCGCAGCACGGGCGCTACCGCAAGCCGCTGGTGGGCAAGTTCACCGCGCGACGGATGCGGCTGCTCGCCGAGCGCATCGAGGAGATCACCACCGGCTGCCTGGACGCGATGGAGAAGGCGGGGCCGTCGGCCGACCTGGTCACCGCGTTCGCCAAGCCCATCCCCACCATCGTCATCTGCGAGCTCCTGGGGGTCCCGTACGAGGACCGGGCCTCCTTCCAGGAGCAGATCGACAAGTTCATGAACGGGGAGACGGGCGACGAGGAGCTCCTGGCGGCCTACACCGCGACCCAGGAGTACCTCGCGCAGCTCGTGGCCGCCAAGCGCGCGAACCCCACCGACGACGTGCTCAGCGAACTCACGGACAGCGACCTGACCGAGGAGGAGCTGAAGGGCATCGCCCTGATCCTGCTCGCGGCCGGTTTCGACACCACCGCGAACATGCTCTCCCTCGGGGTCTTCGCGCTGCTGCAGAACCCGGAGCAACTGGCCGCGCTGCGCGACGATCCCGCGCTCATCGACACGGCCGTCGAGGAGCTGCTGCGGTACCTGAGCGTCGCCAAGTCGTTCATGAGGACGGCGCTGGAGGACGTCGAGGTGGGCGGGCAGACCATCGAGGCCGGCACGACGGTCGTCCTGTCGTACAACACCGCCAACCGCGACCCCGAGCGCTTCCCCGCTCCCCACGAGCTCGACCTCCGCAGGGAGGACGGTGGGCACCTGGCCTTCGGCCACGGCATCCACCTGTGCCTGGGCGCGCAGCTGGCCCGCATCGAAATGCGGGTCGCCGTGAACGCGCTGCTGCAACGATTCCCGACGCTGCGCCTGGCCGTACCGGCCGAAGAGGTGTCCCTGCGCCCCGAGAGCGCGGACATCTACGGGGTCAAGAGCCTCCCGGTCACCTGGGACGCGTGACCCGGCTCCGGCCGTCCCGTCAGTACACGAGCTTGTACGTCACGTCCTTGGACACCGGTGCCGGTGCGGTGTCGGTGTACAGGAGCCGGATCGTGGAGTACCGCTGGACGCCGGGGTGATCGGGCCAAACCTGCGGGTTGCTCAGGGTCACCGACACCGGGTACGGGCGGAAACGGCCGGCCGCACAGTAGGGGCGGCAGTCGTTGACCATGTCGACCCCGGTGGCCGTCGCGGTCTTCGCCCCCCAGCTGTCCCAGCGCAGACCGACGAGGCGGTTGTTGCCGTCGCCACAGGCCAGGATGTATTCCTCGGGGCGGATCTGGGGCTGCGAGGAGCAGTCGACGACCACGACGGGGGCCGCCGGATCCAGCGGCCGGGGGGCCGCAGGGCCGGCGGTGTGCGCCGACGCCGGGACCACGGTGGCGGCCAGGGCCGCCGCCGTGCACAGCAGGGTGGCCGTCCGCACCCCGCGCCGGACTGCGCGCGTGGAGCGGTCGGCTGCTGGAACGTTCACGGAAGACCTGCCTCCCCGCCATCGGTGTTGCGGCCATACCCAGCTTCCCCCATCCGTGTGGAGCGCGCACCCGCAGCCGGCCGCGGCCCGCCGGGGCGGGCGGGCCCGGATGCCTCCTGCCCTCCGGGCGTGGGGCTCGTCCCTTAGGGTGGCCACCGGACGGACCGTGCACCGCAGGTCCGCGGACAGGCGTGGGGGACGGGGGAGTTGGTGGATCTTTTGCGGCCGGGGGACCCGCCGGAGATCGGGGGCTACCGCCTGCTGGCGCGCCTCGGTTCGGGAGGGATGGGCGAGGTGTTCCTGGCCCGGACGGCCTCCGGCCGGCCGCTGGCCCTGAAGACCGTGCACCGGGAGCTGAGCCTGGATCCGGACTTCGCCGGGCGGTTCGCCCGCGAGATACACACCAACGACCGGGTGCGCAGTGCATGGACGGTCTCGGTGGTGGATTTCAGCCCGTCGGGGGAGCTGCCGCAGTGGCTGGCGACGGAGTACATCGCCGCGCCGACGCTGGGGGACTGGGTCCAGCGGTACGGGCCCCTCGCCGCGCCGGCCGTGACGTGCCTGGCGCGGGAGCTGGCGGCCGCGCTGGTCACCGTACGGGCGACCGGGGTGGTCCACCGGGACATCAAGCCGGCCAACGTGCTGCTCGGTCCGGAGCGGCCCTTCCTCATCGATTTCGGCATCGCCCGCGCGGTGCGCGACCCGCGCCACACGCAGACGGGCACGGTCATCGGCACGCCGGGCTACCTCGCGCCTGAGCAGGCGACGGGCGCCGTGGCGTCGGCTCCGGCGGACGTCTTCTCCCTGGCCGCCGTCCTCGTGTACGCCGCCACCGGCCGCAGTCCGTTCCTGGCAGCCGGCGAGGACCTGGGCCTGCCGGCCCTCCTGTACCGGATCGTCCACGACGAGCCGGTCCTCGACGGCCTGCCGGAGCCGCTGCTGCCCCTGGTACGGCAGTGTCTGGAGAAGGATCCGGAGCGGCGCCCGACGGCCGAGGAGGTGCGGGCGCGGCTCGGCGAACCGGCCGAGGAGGAGTGGGCCGGCGTGGTGCCGGCGGCGCTGGTGGCGGACGTCGGCCGCCGGGAGACCGAACTGCGGCGGCTCCTGGCCGCATCGCAGCCGCCCGTCCAGGCCCCTGCGGGGACCGCCGCTTCGCCGGTTCCCCCGCTCCCGCCGCAGCCCGCCCCCTTCGGGCCGGCGGTCCCGTCCACCGCGCCCGCGGCTCCCCGGGCCGTGCCCGGCCACCCGCCGGGCCCGAGGGGGCGGGCCTCCCGCCGGTCCCTGGTGATCGGCGCGGCCGCCGGTGCCGCGGTCCTCGCGGTGGTCGTCACGCTGGTGGTCCGGTACGCGGGAGGCGGCGACGGCGGCGCCGGGGCCGCTCCCTCCGCCCGTTCGTCCGGACCGTCGTCGCCCGGAGCGTCGTCCGGGCAGTCGTCGGCGCAGCCGTCGTCCGCGGCGGCGTTGCCCGAGTCGTGGGCCGGCACCTGGTCCGGCACCGGGCCCGGGACGCCGGAGGCGGACGGCATCTCGCGTGCGAGAACAGGTGAGTTCGCCGTCACCGTCACCCTGCACGCCGGGGTGGTGGGCGAACTCGTGGGACGGCAGGTCAGCGACGTCAAGGAGGTCTCCACCGGGCGGAACCTGGGGTGCACGGAGGCCCTCGAGCTGCGGCAGATCGGCCGCGACACCGCGGTCTTCGCGGCGGTGACCAGCCACCCGACCGATCGCACGGCCACCTTCGACTGCCCCCAGGGCAACCTCTACGTGCTGAGCCTGGCGGCGCCGGACCGGCTGACCCTCGAGTCGGAGGGAGCGCAGTCGGCCGGCGCTCCCGCCTCCCTCACCCGCCGGCCCTGAACCACCGGCCCGCCCGCTGCGCGGCGGGCGGGGACCGGTGTCGTGGGTCCGGCCGGAGCGGCGTCCGCCCTTCCGGGGGCCGTGTGCCCTCCGGGGGACCGCCCGCCTCAGGGGGCGTTCGCCCTCCGCGGGCCGTCAGCCGGTGCAGCCCGGGACCGCCCCGGCCGGGCTGCAGTTGTTCGGCTGGTTGTCGCGGATGGCGTCGCCGTTCACGGTGAGGGCGCCGGAGGCCTTGAAGATGCCGCCGCCGTCGCCCGCCCTGTTGTGGGTGACGGTGTTCGCCTCCAGCGCGGTGGTGCCCAGCCCGGTGGTGCCCCCGGCGAGGTAGAGGCCGCCGCCCTGGGCCGTGCCGTCCTTCGCGGCGACGGTGTTCCGCAGGACCTCGTTGCGCCGGGCGGTCAGGGTGCCGCCGTCTGGGTTGTCGATGCCGCCGCCCTGGGCCGTGCCCTTCGGTGCGCTGACGGTGTTGCCGACGATGTGGCTGTCGTTCAGGTCGAGGGTGCCGAAGGGGCCCACGCGGACGCCGCCGCCGCGCGCGGTGCCGCCCTCGGCTACGGCCCGGTTGCCGCTGATCCGCACCTTGCTCACGGTCATCAGGGCGTTGTTCGCGATGCCACCGCCCTGGGCGGTGCCGTGCGGAGAGTCCGACGTGTTGTCCGTGATGGCGCCGCCGGTCACGGTCAGCCTCCCGGGCAGCGGGATGCCGTTGGAGACGGCGGCACGTGCGAAGCCGCCCGGGGCGAAGGAACGGTTCCTGCTGATGACCGTGGACTCGATCGTCGTCGGGGCGAAGCTGATGATGCCGGCCCCGAAGGCGAAGCTCTGCGTGTCCGCGGTGACCGTCGCGGTGTTCCCGGTGAGCCGCGAGCGGGTGACCGTCATCGGGCCGTCGTTCACGATGGCGGCGCCCGCGGCGCCACCACCGTTCTCGCTCCCGCTGTAGACCACGCGGTTCCCGGCCACCTCGGTCTCGCTGATGCTTCCCGGCGGGATCCGTCCGGGGCGGGCGGACAACCCGTCCGGGTGGGCGGACGACCCGTCCGGCCGAGAGGGCGACCCGTTCGGGCGGGAGCGCAGCCCGTCGGGGCGGGCGGGGTCCTGCACGGAGCCGGTTCCCGATTGCGTTTCCTAGGACCATTAGGTTAAAACTAGAGCTACTAGGATCTTGAGGAGGGCGCATGGCGCGGGCAGGGCTGACGGCGGAGCGGGTGACGGTCGCGGGCGCCGAGCTGGCGGACGAGGTCGGGCTGGACCGGGTGACCATGTCGCAGGTGGCGCGCCGGCTCGGCGTGAAGGACGCCAGCCTCTACACGCACGTCCGAGGCCTGGAGGACCTGCGCGGACGGATCGCTCTGCTGGCGGCGGACGAGAAGACCATCCGCATCGCGGAGGCGACCTCCGGACGGGCCGGCAAGGACGCGCTGGTCGCGTTCGCCGATGCCTGGCGGGAGTACGCCCACGCGCACCCGGGCCGCTACGCGGCGACGCAGACCCCGATCCGGATCGACCCCGTACTGGCCGCCGACGCTCCCGGACCACGGCGGGCCGTCGAGCTGACCTACGGCATGCTCCGCGGCTACGGACTGGCCGAGCCCGACCTGACCGACGCCGTCCGGCTGCTGCGCAGCACGTTCCACGGGTTCGTCGCCCTCGAGGCCGCGGGCGGCTTCGCCCGCGAGCGTTCGCCCCAGCAGTCCTGGGTCCGCGCCCTCGACGCCCTCCACACGCTCCTGGAGCACTGGCCCCCGTCCCGAGAAGGAGACCCCGCATGACCGCCCCGACCACCGGCCGCCTGCGCGTGAACGGCGCGACCCTCCACTACGAAGTGCGCGGCCACGGCCCGCTCCTGCTGCTGATCCCCGGCGGGTCGGGCGGCGCGGCCTCCTTCGACGGCATCGCCGACCTCCTGGCCGCCGACCACACGGTCGCCTCGTACGATCCGCGCGGCATGTCCGGCAGCACGCTCGACGACCCCCGGGCCGAGCAGCACGTGGCCGAGCACGCCGACGACGCCCTGCGAATACTGGACCTGCTCTCGCCCGGTGAACCGGCACGCGTCTTCGGCTCCAGCTCGGGTGCGATCGCCGCCCTGCACCTGCTCACCGCCCGTCCCGAACGCGTCGAACGCCTCGTGGCCCACGAGCCGCCGGTGGTGGAGGTCCTGCCGGACGCCCCCGCACACCGCGCGCTCGTCGCGCGCGTGCAGGCGACGTTCCACGCGGAGGGGCTCATGCCGGCGATGGCCGTCTTCGCCGAGGGGCTCAGGAAGGACGGCGCCACCGCCGGGCAGAAGGCCGAGGCCGGCCTTCCGTCCCAGGCGGCGGCGCGGGCCGAGCGCACGATGGCCAACCTGCCCTACTTCGTCGGGCGCATCGTGCCGGGCTTCATGTCCTACGTCCCCGACACCGACCGGCTGGCGGCCCTGTCGGACCGGCTCGTGCTCGCCTGCGGCCAGGACTCGCGCGGTGAACTGGCCTACCGCCCGGCCGCCTTGCTGGCCGAGCGGTTCGGCCGGGAACTCGTCCACTTCCCCGGCGGGCACACCGGCCTGACCACGCACCCCACCGAGTTCGGCGAGCTCCTCCGGAAGACCCTCGACGCCTGACGTGCGGTGCGCGGCAGGCGATCAGCCGGCCACGAGCGCGTCCCACTGGTCGCGGGTCGGGCCGTCGGGCTCGGGCGAGAAGTCCGGGCGGGCCGCCAGCCAGGCCGTGACGCGTCCGTCCACTTCCTCCGAGCCGTAGGCCTCCTGGGCCGGCCGCAGGAGGTGGCGCACCTGGGCCCGGGCCCGCATGACGACCGGATCCTCGAAGGCGCACACGGCCAGCGCCGCGGCCCGCCGGTCCGAGAGGGGCGAACTCTCCGCCAGGCGCCGCTCGTTCGCGCGGTCGGCCGTCACCTGCGCGTCGTACCACGGCCGGAGGTCCTCCGCCGTCCAGGAGTGGTAGACGGCGGGGTCCGCGGCGATCAGGTCGGCATGCGCGGCGAGGTGCTGGGCGGCGCGCAGGCCGAGGGCCACGCCGTGACCGAGGGTGGGGTTGGTGTGGATGAGGCTGTCCCCGGCGTTGACCAGGCCGGTGACGACGGGTCCGTCGGCGTCGGTGAGGGAGGTCCAGCGGTTGTCCAGCCCGGCCATCGCCAGTACTGCGGACCGTGGTTCGGGATCCAGGTCGAGCCAGGCGGCGGTGGCGGGGAAGCGGCGGGCGGCGGCCTCGAACACCTCGGGATCGGTGAGCGCGCCTCGGGTCGGATCGCCCGTGGAGAGTACGAGGTGCAGCGCGAAGGTGTCGTTGTCGGACGGGAAGACGCCCGCCAGCGCGAACGGCGAGGCGGAGCCGGTCTTCACCCGCCCGGGGTCGCGCGGGCCGTCGGCGCGCAGCCGGTACCAGCGGCACAGGTACGCGATCCCGGCGCGGTGGCTGTCGACCACGGGCGGCCGACAGCCGGCTCCGACCAGCCAGGCGGGCACCGGCGAGCGGCGGCCGGAGGCGTCGACGACGAGGTCCGCCGGATGCGTCTGCCCATCCGCCTGCACACCGGTGACCCGGGCGGGACGGCCCTCCTCGATCGCGAGACCGTGCACCCGGCAGCCGCGCCGGACGTCCACGCCGGGTTCGCGCCGCACGGCCGCCGTCAAAGAGGCCTCCAGCACGATCCTGCGGGTGCGCAGGGTCACCAGCTCCTCGTCGCCGTCCCGGTGCGGCGGGTGCTCGCCGAACCAGTCGAAGTCGTGGTACTCCCGGGCCCCGCGTGCCAGGAGGTCCTCGTAGACGTCGGGGGTTTCGGTGAGCAGCACCGTGCGTACGGGTGCGAGGAAGGAATGGGGCTGGAGGGCCTGCGGAACCCGGGGCCGCTTCCAGTCGTAGAAGTCCTCGTCCAGGTCGTCTCCGGCCTGCCGCGCGTCCTGCTCGAACAACGTGACCGTGTGGTCCCGCCGACCGAGCATGAGCGCTGTTGCCAGCCCGCTGATACCGCCACCGATGATCGCAACCCGCGCCACTCGATCTCCTCTTCGCGTCGTGTTGCGGGACGAGCCTACTGCCTGATGATCTCCGCTCGTCAACCGGAGCCGTCCGTCGCGGTGTTGAAAGCGCCACACTGTGTTCCGGGCCGCAGTTCCGGCGTTGCCCCTCCCCGATCGGCATGTACCTGGCAGCATCGGCACCACCGGACAAGGGGGGTCCCATGCGGGTGCGTGCCCGATTGCTCACTGCCGTCACCACAGCCGCCGTCACCGGGGCGCTGCTCACGGGGTGCGGATCGACCCCGGCGGAGGAGCTGGAGGACTGGTGGTCCGGGGGTGGTGAGAGCAGGATCAAGGCCCTCACAGACACCGCGGGCCGGGTCAACGAGGTGAGCATGCGCCCGATGGACACCTGGGGCACCGCCTGCCAGGAGCTGCTGGCAGAGGTGGCGAAGGCCAAGAAGCTGGACACCCTGCCGAGCGACAACGCCCGGGGCTTCTGGAAGGAAGCCCTGACCGCCTTCGAGCACGGCGGCAGCGAATGCGCCGACGGGGCGGGCGAGAAGGACCAGCCCCGTGCATCCGCGGGTATCCGCGAGGTGCAGACGGGCATCAGCCGGCTGGCGTCCACCGTGTCCATGATCAGGAACGACCTGAAGGCCAAGTGACCGCGCGGCCGGATGACCGGGCGCCCGGTCGGTCGGGCGCCCGGCTGACCGGCTGCCGGGCTGACCGACTGGCCGACCGGCCGACCGGCCCCGCGGGATCACCGCCGCGGGGACAGGAACTCCCGGAACACCTGCGCGGAGCGCGGGTTCTCGCCGCACTGCCACACGCCGTGCGGGCAGTAGTCGGTGATGCTGTGGTACAGCGGTTCGTGCTCGGCGATCCATGCCAGCATGCGCCGCACGTACTCGGGGTTGTCGCCGTTGCGGAACAGCCCCCATTCGGGGTACGAGATCCGCTTGCGGTGCGCCTTCGCGAAGTCGACCTGCTGCTGGAGCCCGTACGGCTGGTGGACCTGTTCGTCGAAGTCGTCGCCGGGCGGCTGGTCGTAGCTGTCCATGCCGACGACGTCGACCACGTCGTCGCCGGGGTAGCAGCTGGTCCAGGCGATCGCGTCGCCGCCGCGGTTGGGGGCGAAGTCGAACCGGAACCGCTGGCCCTTCACCGAACGCATGGCACCCACGATGCGCCGCCAGTACCTCTTCCAGTTCTCGGGGTCGGGCCGGCAGCGGTGGGTGTAGTTGAAGCCGTTCATCTCCCAGCCGAGCACGATCACCGTGTCCGGCACCCCGAGCCCGACCAGCCGCTCGGCGAGCCGTCGGAAGTGGAGGTCGTACTCGCCCCGCGCGCCGGCCCGGATCAGCTCGGCGACCCGGCCGTCGGGGACGCCCGCCTCGTTGCGCTCCAGCATGGGCACGTTCAGGACGAACAGCCGGTCGGCCCGCGCCTTGCGCCACTGCGCCCAGGTGCGCAGGGAATCGGGCGCCCCCTCGATGTTCTCCCAGGTGTCCCCGGGCAGGTAGGTGTGCCCGGCGCGCAGTTCCGTGCCGCCGAGCCAGCGCGAGAACTCCTGCATCCTCTCGACGCCGGGCGAGCCGTAGTGCAGGTAGGCGCCCACCGCGACCTCGCTTCCGGCACTCCCGCCCGAGCCCTCGCGCGGCCGCGCCGCGTGGGAGCACCCGGCCACGAGCAGACCGGCGGCGACCGTACTCGCACAGGCGCGCACCAGCCGGCGGCCCCGACGGGACATGGCGCCTCCACACGCTTCGCGGACCGACGTACCTGGCTGCGACGTTAGCCACCCGGCCGCCTCCCGGCCTGCCCGGTGCCCCCGCGCTGAGCCATTGGCGGCACCCGATCACCCCGGCTTGGCCCGACCGGGCGAAGGCCGCGACGCTCATGTCCGAGCGGCAGCAGGCCTCGACGCCGCCCCTCCTCGCGACGGCTCGGTCAGGGGCCGGTGTGCACGTCCGAGGCCGGGGCCGGCTCGGCCCGGGCGGCGATCAGGGGGCCGAGCAGGCGGGTGCCCGGTCCTGCCTGGCCGCCGGGGCCGGGCAGTTGTGTCGTACCGGCCACCGTGAGCGGTTCCCGGCAGGCGTCGCAGGTCACGACCGGCGTGGCGAGGTGCCCGCAGGCGTCGTGGCGGACGAGGGCGGGAATACCTGCGGCGGGTGCTCTCGGAGCTGGGCCTCGCAGCGGCCGGCAGCCGGGCGCTCGTCGTCGGCAGCGGGCGCGGCCTGCCGGCCCGGGGTCTCGCCCGGCTCGGATTCGAGGTCGTCGCCGCCGACCCGTCCCCCGCCGCGACGGCCCTCGCCCAGGACGCGGACGACGGTCTCGGCCTCACGTACGTGACCTCGCCCGCGGAGCAACTCGCTCTGCCGGACGGCTCCTTCGACCTCGTGCACTGCGCCGACACCCTCGAGATCACCGAACGGCCGGACGCGGTCCTCGCGGAGGCGGCGCGCGTACTGCGGCCCGGCGGGGCCTTCGTCTACGACACGGTGAACCGCACCCCCGTGGCCCGCCTCATCTACCTCGGCGCCTTCCAGGCCTTCCCGGGCACCCGGATCATGCCCCGTGGGCGCTACGCCGCCGACCGGCTGCGCCGCCCCGAGGAGCTCGCCCGGGCCCTCGACCGGGCAGGGCTGTCCGCTCAGGACGTCTCCTCGTTCAAACCGCGCGACGTACGCAGTCTCGTCCGCGCGACGCGCGGGCGCAGGCGCGGCACCCTGACCGACGAGCAACTGCCGGACCTGGTCCACATGGTGCTGGTCCCGGGAGGCAGCCCGGTGATGACGTACCTGGGGTACGCGGTCCACCGGGGCTGACCCGCACGCCGGCCCCGCCCTCCCCGGGGCGGCTCAGAACCAGTGCAGGCAGAACGGCGAGCGTTCGGTCCGGAACAGGGCGTCGGCGAGGGCGGCCGCGCCCGGCCGGTGGGCCCGGACGTGTCCGGCACGTACGAGGGTGCTCGGGGCGGTCCCGCCGAGGTAGACGGAGCCCAGGTCGCTCACGTCCAGGGACAGATCGGGCTCCCGGTCCGTCGGAACGCACTCGGCCTTGCCGTCCCGGACGGTCAGCAGGTAACGGCCGTGCTCGTCGAGGAACCGGTCCTCGACGTCGAGGACGATCTCGCCGTCCGTGAACCAGCCGCGCGCGGTCAGCGCACGCGGGACGTCGAGCAGCCGTACCCAGAGCCAGTCGCCGACTCCCGTCACCTCGCCGCCGCGGAAGTCCTCGAGCTGCCAGCGCAGCGGGTGATCGGTCGGCACGTGCTTGAACGAGACCTGGCCGACGAGGTCGTGCTCGAGCAGGAACCGGGCCAGGGCCGTGTAGACGGCGTCGTCGGCGGCGATGACCTCGTCGACCTTCATGGTCCTCGTGCCTCCGGACTCGATCGTGTAGCTGGCGTACCCGTCCGGGACGCCGTCGGCGTCCCGGTGGACGGCGACGTACCGCGGCGTGGGGGAGATCGGGGGCTGTCCCGCGCGCAGCGACCACCAGCGGTGCGGGCGGGAGAGCGCGCCCGGCTGCGTACGGCGGTACCGGTCGTAGACGTCCTCCATGACCTCGCCGCAGTCGGAACTCCGCACCACCTCGATCGGACCGGCGGCCGCGCCCGGGGCCCGGTCGTCGGAGGCCGCCCGCGCCCGGGGAAGGGCGAGGGCCGCCCGATGACGCTGCACCGTCAGCCCGGCCGTGTACGTCGCCGGGCCGTAGCCGAACCTGCGGTAGATCAGGGCCTCGGAGGCCAGCAGCACGGAGAGGAACTCGCCGCGGGCGCGCAGCCCGGTGAGCTGATGCCGCATCATCGCGCTGAGCACGCCCCGGCGCCGGTGCGAGGGCAGGACGCCGACGGCGGTCACCCCGGAGACCGGGACGAGGGTGTCACCGGGCAGGGTCAGCTCGAAGGAGTACGCACTCGCCGTGCCGACGGGCTTCCCGTCGGCCGTCACGGCGAACAGGCCGCGGTCCTCCTCGAGCGCCGACCACCACTGTCCGCCCCCGTCGACCGGGGGTTCCGGGAAGAGGCCGAACGCGGTGAGCATCGTGCTGACGAAGACATCGAAGTCCTGGTCGGTCGTGGGACGAATGTCCATCGCTGCCGCTGCCTCCCTGAATCGGGACACCACGCCCCGTGGTGTCCCGCCACAGTGCAGCGCCGACCCGCGACCGGGTCAACCGAATTACGCCCCGTCGGGGATCGGAACGTGGGGTCCGGCACCGGCGCGCCGTCCGGGTCCAGCAGCTCGGGCATCTCCGCGCCCTCTCCCCGCATTCCGCGGGCATGACCCGCTCGGCGATGCAGGAGGCCTCGCGCAGACTGGTGGCCGAGTTCGCCCGCCACATCGAGGAGAACGGCATCACCTTCGGCGCTCCCCGCTGACCGCAGGACGCTCAGCTGCCCTCCGGCCCCGTCCGGCAGGGGAGTTCGACCCGGACGGTGAGACCGCCGCCGGGGCGAGGGGTCGCGGTGACGGTGCCGTGGTGGTTGAGGGTGATCGCGCGGACCACCGCGAGGCCCAGCCCGGAGCCCCTGCCGTGGGGGTGCGGGCCGCGGCGGAACGGCTCGAAGAGGGCGGGGACCTCCGCCCGGTCGAGGACCGGCCCGGTGCTGACGACCTCGGCGAAGGCCACGGGGAGGGCGGCGCCGGGGACCGTGGCCGTGCCGGGGGTGATCGTGGCGCTGCCGCCGGGGTGGTTGTGGCGTACGGCGTTGGCCAGCAGGTTCAGCACGGTCTGCCGCAGCAGTGCGGGACCGCCCGTGACCGGTGCGGCCTCCGCCCGTACGGTGACCCGTACGCGCGCGGTACGGGCCTCCTCGGCGAGGTCGTCGGTGGCGCCGACGGCGGCGTCCGCGAGGTCGAAGGGCTGCGCCGCGAGCTCCTCGCTCTCGCTCCGGGCCAGCGTGAGCAACGCCCCGACGAGCTGCTCGGTACGGGCGTTGGCCTCCAGCGCCCGGTGCAGGGCGGGCTCCAGGCCGTCCGGTACCCGGCCCTGGGCCAGGGGGATCTCCAGGGCGGTGCGCTGCACGGTCAGGGGGGGTGCGCAGCTCGTGGGAGGCGTGGGCGGTGAACTGGCGCTGGGCGGTGAAGCTGCGGTCCAGGCGGTCGAGCATGGCGTCGAAGGTGTCGCCGAGCTCGCGCACCTCGTCGTGCGGCCCGGTGAGGGCGAGCCGCTCCTCCAGCGTGCTGCCCGCCCCGATCCGCTGCGCCGCCGCGGTGACCTGGGTGAGGCGGTGCAGCGAGCGGCGGGCGGCCCACCAGGCGAGCAGCGCGGCGAGCGCGGTCAGGGCGGCCAGCAGGAGCGAGGAGCGCAGCAGCAGTTCGGACAGGACCCGGTCCTGGAAGTCGGCGAACGCCTCGGCGGCGGGCGTGGTCTCCATGGCGGGCAGCGAGCTCTCCGGCTGCAGGGGCTCGGGGGTCGGCAGGGGCGCGGACGTCGCGGGCTCCAGCACCGACGCGTCGAGCACGAGGTGGCGGTTGCGCTCGATGAGCTGACGCGAGCCGAGCCAGTTCAGCAGGAGCAGCGCCGCGCGTGCGACGGCCGAGGGCCCGCAGGCGGGCGATCAGCTCCAGGTACGAGGAGGGCTTGGCCATGTAGTCGTCCGCGCCCTGGCCGAGCCGCCCCTCCGAGCTGCTGACGGCGCGCAGCGAGGCGAAGGGCGCACTGACGGGCCTCGTCCTCGCGCTCGCCGCGGTCGCCCTGCTGGTGGGCGGCGTCGGCATCGCCAACACCATGGCGGTGGGGGTGATGGAGCGCCGCGGCGAGATCGGGCTGCGCCGGGCACTCGGCGCGCGGGGCGGGCAGATCGCCGCGCAATTCCTGCTGGAGGCCGCCCTGATGGGCTTCGTCGGCGGCCTCGCCGGGCTGGCTGCGGGTGCCCTCACGGTCTACACCTACGCCCTCGCCCAGGGTTGGCCGCCCTCGATCCCGTTGCACATCCTCGTCGCAGGCCCCGTGGTCTCGGTCCTGGTTGCCGCACTGGCGGGCATCCACCCGGCCACCCGAGCAGCCCGGGCCTCCCCGACGGAACCCCTCCGCTCGGCCTGACGCCACCGGCGGCGAACCGATGACGGCGGGCTGGGGCGCCATGACGGTTCCGAAACTTCCGAATGAACGCTCGGCTGGGGATTCCCGGCCGAGCGTTCTGCGTGGGCGGGCCGTGTGGTCCGGTGGCCGGGGCGCCGTGAGGCATGATGTTCGCCATGACGACTTGAAGAGCACCGGCCGGGCGTCGCTGGGACTGGCGGAAGGTCGTGAATTGGGACACGGTTCCCGACGGCGATCGACGGGTCTGCGTCGCCTGCGGAACGCCCGCCCGCTCGTACCAGTACCGCTTCCATCCGCCGGAGTCCTTCCTGTTCGAGCGCTGCATCGGGCTCGCCTGGTGCTCCGCCTGCCGGATCTACACCACCAACCTGGTGTACGTCCCGCGCAAGCGAGTCCTGGCCGACTCCCTCGCAGCGCTTCCCGCTGAGCAGCAAGAGCGCCTTCTGCGTTCGGAAACGCGATTGGTCGACTTCCTGGACCGCCGGGCACGAGGCGGCGGCGGTGGCTCGACTGCGGCCGCCCCGAGGCGGGAAGGCGGGATCCGTTGAACAGCGAGCAGGAGCGGGGCTGTCCGGGAGGACGCACCACGTGCATCAATCGTTGATGCTGCGCGTTCCCTGCTCGGGGGCCGGTTCGGGCGTGGCGGCGGTCGCGGCGCGCGGGGTTCGGGCGGGCACGCGCGGGGCCTCGTCGGGGTCGTAGGTGTGACGGTAGAGGCCGGAGTACAGGCGGGTTTCGACGTCGCGGCCGGCTTCCTTGTTGCGGTGCTCGACCGTCCACTCGACCCACTGCATGAACTCGACGTCGTGCATGGGCTGCGTGACCGTCCTGTCCGTCCACTCGCCGGCCGGACAGTCCCATTCGCCGACCTTGACCGGGTCACGGCCCGCCGGCCGCATGGTGACCTTGACCTGGCCCCCGCCGGCGTTGGCCCACGTCAGCAGCCTGATCTCGGCGACTGCATGCGTGGCGGGACCGTAGCCCCACCAGGCGGGCTGGTATGCCGTGTGCGCGGTGTTCTGCCGCTCGGTGGGGTGGAGCTGGATCGGCAGCACCGGCCTGCCGAGAAAGCGGTCGCTGAACGCGTCGTCCATGACGAGGACACGGTCGGGGGCGCCGAGGTCGCGCGACCACATGCGGATCATCTGGTCGCCTTCGAGGATGTCGTCGCCGACACTCAGGGCGCGGGTTCCGGTGGCGCGCCGGACGACCACTCCCCAGTCGCCTTCGGGGGTCTGCCCGACCTTGAAGGTCTCGGCGCCCGTCGGGGTCTGGGCTATGAGCTGTCCGCCCTCGCCGATGGTGATGTCGCCGTGCAGGATCGTGTCGAGCGCGGGCCGGATGTTGGCGCGGCCGGTGAGCTGCTTCACCTGCCGTTCGAGCTGGGCGATGCGGTCGAGTACGTCCTGTGGAACGTGGGGCATTGCGGAATCTCCAGGTAGAGCCGCGCGGTCGTCGGGCTTCCGCGCTCGGGGGTTGATGACATGCCGACCAGCCGGCCACGCGAGGGCGGGCGCGAAGGGGGAGGGCCGGGTGCTGCGGGTCGCGGGGGCGGGTGCGCGTGCGCTCGCGCCGCCCAGGCGCCCGGAGCGCCTGTTTCCGGGCATGCCGGGGTCGGACCCGACCCTAGGTCACGGAAAGGTAACGAGGCAAGTGGGGGTGTGCGGTGCGGCGGTGCGCGGTGTGTGCGGACGGTCCGTCGTCGCGTCCTGACGTGCCCGGCGAGCCCGCCCCGGCGCTCGACCCTGACCGGCCCTCTGGCCTGGGGTGACCGCTCGGCCGTGCGCGCGGGCGCGGGACGGCGGGACCGGTCGGCACGTCGTGTCGCTCGGGGCTCGGTCAGCCGGTGGTACGGGCGGCAGCGGCTCCCGGCCCGGCCGGGGCCAGGACGGCCGAAGCGAGGTGTTCGCGGAACCAACGGTGCCCCGGGTCGGCCGAGTTGCGGGGGTGCCAGGCCATCCCGAGGTCCAGCGGTTCCAGGTCGAGGGGGACGGGGAACGTCCGCAGGCCCATGGCCGCGATGGTGTCCGGGAGCCAGTCGGTCAGGCTGAGCGCGACGAGGTCCGTCTCCCGGGCGAGCATCATCGCGCTCGTGTGGCTGGGCACGACGACCGCGGTGCGGCGGCGCAGGCCGAGTGCCGCGAGGGCGGTGTCGATCGGACCCAGGCGCTTGCCGAGCCGGGAGATGCCGATGTGGTCGGCTTCGGCGAACCGGCGGGCGTCGATCGGCCCGTCGAAGAGGGGATGCCCGCTGCGGGCGATGCCGACCAGCGGTATCCGGGTGAGCGCCCGGGTCCGGATCTCCGGGTCCAGATGTCCCAGGACGCCCAGTTCGACGTCGACCCAGCCCTGCCGCAGCCCGGGCCCGCCCTCCACCGCCTCCGGCAGGAAGACGACGTCCACCTGCGGGGCCTCGGCATGGATCCGCTCGGTCAGGGTCCCGGCCACGCCCACCAGGAGCAGGTCGGTGGCCTGCACCGTGAACGTGCGCTGGAGGTGCGCGGCGTCGAACCCGGCACCGGGCCGCAGGACGTTGTCGCAGCCGCGCAGCAACGCGCCGACCTCCTCCCGGAGTTCGGTGGCGCGCGGGGTGGGGACCAGCCCCTGGCCGGCCCGGACCAGCAGCGGGTCGCCGACGGTGCGGCGGAGGCGGGCCAGGGTGCGGCTGACGGCCGCCGGCGAGGTGCCCAGGCGCTCCGCGGCGCGCGTCACGCTGTTCTCCTGGAGCAGGGCGTCAAGAACGCGCAGCAGGTTGAGGTCCATCGATGTCCATCTCCTGAACTGCAGTTTTGCGTTTGCGGCAATGATTGGCTGTCAATCTTTGCATTGCTGTCGCAGTCACCGGAACCGGAGAGTGGAGATGCCCGCGAAGCCGCGTGGCTTTCCCGTTCCGCCCCTTTCAAGGAGCCGCTGTGCAGCAGTCCCCCCGTGCCGGCCGAGAAGGCGACGTGCTCGCCGTCGTCAGCCAGAGCGGACCGACCGTCTCGTTCTTCGACGCCGCCACCGACCGTCACCTCGGCGACGTACACGTCCCCGCCGAGCCGCACGAGTTGTGCTACGACCCCACGCAGCGCCTGCTGTGGTGCACGCTCACGTACCACTCGGGCTACTACCACGCGAACGCCGGCCGCCGCACCGAGCTGGCCGTCATCGACCCCGACAGCCGCCGTATCGTCGAGGTCGTCGACCTCGCCCCGGAGCACGGGCCGCACGGGCTCGCGCTGGACACGGCGCGCGGGCGGCTCTACGTCAGCGTGGAGAGCGGCGAGGACCGGCCCGGCGGTGTCGTGGTGATCGACACGGCTACCCGTCGGCCCCTCGGCAGGATCGACACGGACGCGCCCGGCCCGCACTGGTTCGCGATCGATCCGGAGGGGCGGACGGGGTACGCCACCAACAAGGAAGCGCCGTTCGTGTCCGTCGTCGACCTCGAGCGGGGGGTCCTCACCGCGAAGGTCGAGGTCCCGGGCAGCGAGGGGCTCGCGGTCTCCGCCGACGGCGCGTACGCCTTCGTCGCCGCTCCGTACGGCAACTTCTCCGGCGGCTCCGGGGAGCAGCCGGCTCCCGGTATCCGCGTCATCGACCCGCGGACGGCGTCCGTCGTCGACACCCTGCCCACGGAGAACGTCATCCTGCCGGTGCACATGACGTCGACGGGCAAGTTGCTGGCCGGAGAGCTGCGCATGACGGCCGAGCCGGGTGCGCAGCTCGGACGCCACGCGCCGGGCCGCCTCACCGTGTTCTGTGCCGACACGCGCAAGCGGCTGGGCGAGGTGGAGGTCGGGCTGTTCCCGCTGACCATCACCTCGTCCCCGGACGGCCGTCTCGGCTACGTGGCCTGCGTCGTCTCCTCCACCGTCGACGTCATCGACCTCGAAACGCTGGAGCGCGTGGCCCGGCTGGACATCGCCAAGGGCGGCGAAGCCGGCGCCCACGGCATGGCGTACGTCCCGCGCCGCGCCTGACCCCCGGGGCGACTGACCGCGCCGCGACGGGCCGCGGGGCAACCGTGGGCGTGCAACTCGCCGGTCTCGTGACGGTCATCCGTCGAAGCGGAGCCAGTCGATGGGCAGGCCGGCCAGTGGGTCCAACGCGCTTCGATGGCTGGCACCGGCCCAGGCGTCGAACTCGACGCCGTTCTCGCTGCCCACCCGCATCACCAGGCCGGGTGCCACGTAGAACTGCGTGGGAACCCAGGGCCAGAAGGGGCGCAGCGGAACGGGGTGGAGGGCTTGGGTGAGCTGCTCGACCTGCGGTGCATCAAGTCTGCGGGGCAGAGCCAGGTACTTGGCGCCCATGCAGGCCTCGAAGAGGGAGAACTGGATCAGGAAGCCGCTGAGCGGTTCCTGCTCGGCGATCGGTTCCTGATCGAACTCACCGAACCAGACCGTTGGGTCGGCTTCCGGTTCGTCCAGGGTCCAGAGGAGCGACCAGGAGAATCCTCCTTGGCACTCGTCGCCGAAGACCCGCATCTCCCCCCGCAGGTCGGTGCGCCGGCTGGTTTCGGACAGGATCCTGTTCTGCACGCCCAGGACGTCCGGGCGCCGCTCGGCGAGCCGGTGCAGTTGCCTGAGTCCGTCGGGCAGGTGTGGGGCGGTGCGGGTCGTGGCGCGTCGGGCCCCGTCGCTCTCAGACGTGGTGAGGGGCGGGTACCAGCCGGTGATGAAGTCCTCGAGCGCCGCCGACCGGTCGCCGTTGACCTGCCTCAGCCACTCCAGGCCCGGCAGGTCATCCGGGGGGAGCGGCGGACGGACCCGGTCGAGGAGGTCCCTGCTCAGCGGGGAATCCAGGCGGAGTTCGCAGTCGGTGAGCACGCCGTCGGCCGTGCCGCCCCGACCCACCCGGCCCGTGCCCAGGTGGACGGTGTCGCCCTCCACATCGACCGCGATGTGGATCGGAAGGAGGCTCCCGTCGTCGGCGCGAGAGGAACCCATGAGCCGCTCGGTGACCGCCGCCGGCGCGGGCCCCAGCAGGCGAACCTCCGCCGCGTTCCACACGCCGCTCCGGCCGGGATCGTCTCCCGCCTTCACGACGACCGCCATTCCGGCCGGGCCCATGACGACGTCGGCACCGCCCACGGTGAAGCGCGTGACGGGCGCCGGGCTGCCGACGAGCACGGGTATGCGCTCCTCGAACAACAGCGAGGGGGTGGAGTAGGGGGCCTGACCGGTCATCACGTCACCATCTTCGATCATTCCTGATCTCGCCCGGTGCGCCCCCCGGCCGCGGCCGCCACAAGATCACGTCAACTGGACGCACTACGCCTTCTACGGCGCCGACAGACGGCACACGGCCCTGGACTGGCTCGTCGACCAGATCAGGGAGATCGCGCGAATCCCGGCTCCGGACGCCGACGGAGACCGCATCAGGAGGTTGTTCCTCGCCAGCCACGAGACCGACGGCACCGCCGAATGGCAGGTCCGTGGGGGCCGGCCTCGACGACCGTCACTTCCCAGCCGATGAGGTGCAGCCCGCACGGCGTGACGGACGTCGAGTGCGCTAGTCGGCGAGGCCGTCTCGTGTGTTCACGCCCGTCAGTGCGCCCGGGCGTCGACTGACGGAGCCGGAGCCAGGGGCGGTGGGGGCAGGGACGGCGTGGACGGCTGCTTCGGGTCGGACAGTGCTCCGGCGAGGACGAGGCCGAAGCCGACCAGGTGGAAGGGGAGTGCCATCGCCGCGATCACGTGCGGCGCCATGTACGGCCCCAAGGCGTCCATGAGTGGTCCCAGGCCCACGAGCATGCCGAGCGTGGACACGACGGGCCCGGGCAGCATGACCAGGCAGCCCACCATGGCGAGGCGGGCGTTGCGGCCCCGTCGGCGGATCGCCAGGGCGGCCATGACGGCCCCCGCCACGGGCGTGAGGACCGCGATGGCCATGAGGAGCAGGCCGACGAGACCGGCGACCATCTGGTTGTCGTGCAAGGGGCTCCATCCAGGATCGTGCGTACGCGGACGCCGTGCGGCGCGAAGATATCCGACCGGCTGCCGGTGCGGACAGCGGATTACCGGCCGGAGCCGGGCCGGCCGTCACCGTCGCCCCTGAAACACATCAGGAGAGCACCCATCGGGGCGGGTGTCCCGGGTCGGTCGGGCAGGTGAAGACGTGGAGGTCCCGGTCACGCCCGAAGCGCAGCCGCGCGGGCTGTGCGACGGACCGGCCGCCCCGGATCGAGGCCATCCCCTCCAGGGACGGATCGCGGTCTTCCAGCGGCATCCAGCTGTGCGAGTCTGGGTCCATCTCGTCGCCCCCGGCTGTCAGCAGGAGCCGCATCGGGGCTGCACAGGACGCGCACGTGATGTCCATCGGGCCCGTCGACGCCCAGCTGGGAAAGCCGCCGACCCGCCAGCCGGGCGGGATCGAGAGGGCGCCCTGGTAGGTGGGTGCGTCCCGGCTGCTCTCCGCCGCCCGGGCATCCTCCCAGGCGTCGATGCGGGCGATCAGAGCCGCGGGCAGCACGTCGTCCTCGGCCCATGGATACGTGTCCACCTCCTCGGGGTGCACGACACAGGGTTCGGGGAGCTCGTCCTCCCACCGGAGCAACGGGATTTCGGGCGCGGCGGCAAGGAAGTGGCCCGCGCGCTCGGTCTGCGCGGCGCGCCGCCACTGCAGGAGGTAGCGGCGTTCCGCGGATCTCCTGCGGTGCGTATCCCTCGGCCTCGGGCTCGTGCGGCTCCCGGCAGACGGGCCACGGCTCGTCGCCCGGCCACAGCAACGGCCCGCCGACATGGCTGTCGTGCCGCCCGGGCCGCCCCGGCCGCGGGTGCAGACGTGTCGTCCGCCCCCGATAGGCGGCCAGTTCGGGGAACACGGCCTCCACGTCGACCGGCCTGGCCGGCGTTGTCCTGGTCATAGGCGGAACGTACGTCGGCCCGCGGGCGGCGCGCGAACGGTTTGCCGTGCCCCCGCCAGGAATTCGCCGCGGCGCGTCAGAAGATCGGATAGCGTGCCGGGCCATGGGTGAGCTGATGGTGATCAGGCACGGGCAGACCGAGTGGAGCATGTCAGGACAGCATGCCGGCCGGACCGACGTGCGGCTGACCGATGCCGGTGAGACGGCGGCCAGGGCTCTGGCGCCGAGGCTGGTGCACCGCCGGCTGGCCGCCGTGTTCAGCAGTCCGCTGAGCCGCGCCATGCGGACGGCCGAGCTGGCAGGGCTGATGGGCGCCGAGCCCGATCCCGACCTGCTGGAATGGGATTACGGCGGCTACGAGGGCCTGACGGCCGATCAGATCCGCGCATCGAGGCCGGGCTGGGACCTGTGGCGGGACGGCGTGGTGCCCGGCGATGCCGATCACCCCGGCGAACGGCTCGAGGAGGTGGCCGCGCGTGCGGATGCGGTGCTGGACCGCGTTCGTCCGCTGCTGGGCGAGGGCGACGTCGCCGTCGTCGCGCACGGCCATCTCGCGCGCGTGCTCACCGTCCGCTGGCTCGGACTCGACGCGTCGGCGAGTCGACTGCTCGGACACCCGCATCCCGGCACCCTCAGCGTCCTGGCAGTGGAGGACGGGCAGCCGTGCATCTCCGCCTGGAACGTTCCGTAGCGCAGTCCCCGTAGAACCGGGGTGACCGGCGGGTAATCCGGGGAGACCCCGGGCCCGGAAGAAATCTTCGAGGGAGATGTCGAGAATCCGGTGTCGGCTCCGTCCCAGGTGTGAGCGCGGCCAGAATGGACGCGTCGGAACGGATCGAGGAGAACCGTCATGGCCAAGTACCTGCTGCTGAAGCACTACCGCGGCGCCCCGGCCCCGAGCAACGACGTCCCCATGGACCGGTGGACCCCGGAGGAGGTTTCGGCCCACATCCAGTACATGCGCGACTTCGCGGCGAAGCTGGAGCAGACCGGCGAGTTCGTCGACGCGCAGGCGCTGGCGCCCGAGGGCACGTGGGTCCGGTACGACGGGGAGGGGCGCCCGCCCGTCACCGACGGCCCGTTCGCCGAGACCAAGGACCTGATCGCCGGCTGGATGGTGATCGACGTGGACACCTACGACCGGGCCCTGGAGCTCGCGGCCGAGCTGTCGGCGGCCCCGGGCGCCGGCGGCGCGCCGATCCACGAGTGGCTGGAGCTGCGCCCCTTCATGGCCGAGCCGCCCACGATCACGGAGTGACCGGCCCCCGATGACCGGCCCCCACCGCGGCTCCCGCCCGGAACCCCACCCCGGCTCCCGCCCCGCCCCGGACCCCGTGGTCCCGGGCGGGGCGCCGGAGCCCTCGTCGCCCGGGCCCGCATCCGCCGTCGACGAGGCCCTGCTGCGGGAGCTCACCCCGGCCGTTCTCGGCGTCCTCGTCCGGCGCGGCGCCGACTTCGCGGCGGCCGAGGACGCCGTGCAGGACGCCCTCCTCGACGCCGTCCGCGTCTGGCCCGCCGATCCGCCCCGCGACCCGCGGGGGTGGCTCGTCACCGCCTCCTGGCGGCGCTTCCTCGACGCGGCCCGCGCCGACGCGGCCCGCCGGCGCCGCGAGGACCTCGTCGACCGGGAGCCGGAGCCGGGCCCTGCTCCCGACGCCGACGACACCCTCAGCCTCTACTTCCTGTGCGCGCACCCCACCCTGTCCCCGTCCTCGGCCGTCGCGCTCACGCTGCGGGCCGTCGGCGGGCTCACCACCCGCCAGATCGCCCGCGCCTACCTCGTACCCGAGGCGACCATGGCGCAGCGCATCAGCCGTGCCAAGCGGACCGTCTCCGGGGTCCGGCTCGACCGGCCCGGCGACGTCGGAACCGTGCTGCGCGTCCTCTACCTCGTCTTCAACGAGGGCTACTCGGGTGACGTGGACCTCGCCGCCGAGGCCATCCGCCTCACCCGCAGGCTCGCAGCCTCCGTCGACCACCCGGAGCCGGCCGGACTGCTCGCGCTGATGCTCCTCCACCACGCCCGCCGCGCCGCCCGGACCGCCTCCGACGGCAGCCTGGTCCCGCTCGCCGAACAGGACCGCAGCCGCTGGGACACGGCGGCCATCGCCGAGGGCATCGGGATCCTGCACGGCGCGCTGGCCCGCGACCGGCTCGGCGAGTACCAGGCACAGGCCGCCATCGCCGCCCTGCACGCGGACGCCCGCACCGCCGAGGAGACCGACTGGCCGCAGATCGTGGAGTGGTACGACGAACTCGTCGGCCTCACCGGCAGCCCCGTCGCCCGCCTCAACCGGGCCGTGGCCGTCGGGGAGGCCGACGGGCCTCGCGCCGGCCTCGCCGCGCTGGCCGGACTCGACCCGGACCTGCCCCGGTACACCGCCGTCGCCGCCTGGCTGCACGAACGGGACGGAGACCGCGCCGGCG
This sequence comes from Streptomyces sp. NPDC085524, assembly GCF_044541755.1. Taxonomy (NCBI): domain Bacteria; kingdom Bacillati; phylum Actinomycetota; class Actinomycetes; order Kitasatosporales; family Streptomycetaceae; genus Streptomyces; species Streptomyces sp. NPDC085524. Next base: position 68,721 of record NZ_JBITTH010000035.1, on the reverse strand, counting down.
CTGCCCGCCTCTACGCGGAGGCCGCCCACAAGGCACCGACCCTGGCCGAACGGACCCACCTCACCCGGCAGGCGGCCCGCCTCAACGCCGAGGCGACCGGTCCCCGGTGAAGCGGGCCCGCGAGGGCCGGGGCGTACGCGCCGCGCCGACGTGAGGATCAGTCCGTGAGCGCGGAAGGTATGTAGTGGGCGGCGTAGGCGCGCAGTTGGGGGTCGCTCAGGCTGTCGTCGCCTCCCGTGCCGTTCACGACGTGCCACAGGCGGTTCTCCAGCCAGTACCGGTGCGCGAACGCCTCGAACGACGGGGCGCACCAGCGGATCTCCGCCCGGTGGGCCTCCACGTCGACCGGCTCGTCCCCGGGCAGGGCCCGGGTCTCGTACTCGTACTCGTAGTCCAGCGGGGAGACCACGACGAAGGCATCGCCCGAGGGACGCAGGTAGAGGTACCAGAACAGGCAGTCCTGCTGGTCCCGCAGGAAGCGGACGAGGAAGGCCCCCGGCTCGACCGGGCTGGGCAGCGGTTCGGAGATGCTGGTCCAGCAGGCGGTCACCGAGACCTCGTCGAGCACGAGGTGGTGCGGGCTGCTCTGGAAGGCGGTGAAGTCCGAGGGCAGGCCCAGCCCGTGCGCGGCGAGGGCCTCCGCCGCCGTCCGCAGCGGCGCGGCCTGTTCGGGCAGCGGGCCGCCCGCACCCTCACCCTCGGTGAGGCCGCCGAGCCACTCGAAGGCGCCGGTGTACCGGGACGGGTCGAGCGGCGGGAGGGTGTCGTGCGCGTAGTGGTCGTAGGTGTGGTCGCCCGGGCGATATTCGCCGAGGTCGGTGGCGTACCACCCCTCCTCGAACCCGCCCGTTGCCGCTGATGCGGACACGCCCTGGCTGCCGGCCATGTGAACCCCCTGTTGGTGACCGTGTGTGAGACTGATGCCAGCATTGCACCCGCCACTGACAGAGCGGCCTGGCCGCGTCCGCCATCCGGGCCGTGCACGAGCCCACCGTTGACCGGCTGCGCGAGACCGGCGTGCCGGCTCGTCAGGACTGTCCCAACACCCTGCGTCTGCGCTCGGCCGGAGTCTCCCCGCCGCGCACGTACTTCCACTCACGCACCAGCTCGGCCGTGTCGATCCTGCACAGGACGCCCCTGTGGTCGATTCCCTGCCAGCGGTGGTCTTCTTCGTGGCCATGGCGGGTCTCGGCCTCCACGAGGACGTCGGAGGCAGCGGGGGATGGGACTTCAGGGGCTGGTCGAGGCGCAGATCGGCGGCGATGGCCTCGGCCTCGGCGTGGGGCACGGTGAAGGACAGGAGACAGCTGTCGGCGTCCCAGCCGTCCACGCCCGCCCCCTTCACGTCCTGGGCGTCCGCCGGAATCTGCACCCGCAGGTCCGCAGCAGCTTCCTTCCCGCCCACGCCCTCCAGCCACTTCGGGGCGACGGCCCGGTCGTCCTTCGGCTCCGGCACCCGGCCGACGGCGATGCCCACCCCTACGGCTGTCATGGCCGTCACTGCGACCCCGACCACGGCCGTTCTGCGTTTCACCGGTTCTCCTCTCGGCCGGCGCGCCGCGGTCAGGCCTGCACGGTCGGGCGGACGACGATCTCGCTGATGTCCACGCCGTCGGGCTGTTCGATGGCGTAGCCGATGGCGGAGGCTATCGCCGAAGGCGGCATGGCGATTTCGTCGCGCTGCCGGGTCATCGCGGCCGCGACGTCGGGGGCGGCCCCCTTGCCGATGCCCTCGGTGTTGGTGAAGCCGGGTGAGACGAGGGTGACGCGCAGGTCGGGTCCCGATTCCTGGCGCAGACCCTCGGTGAGCACCTTCACCGCCGTCTTGGTGGCGGCGTAGACCGCCTGAGGGCTCTTGACGACGTAGGCCGCGGTGGAGCCGACATTGACGAACTGGCCGAAGCGCTGTCGGCGGAAGACGGGCAGCGCCGCCGCGATGCCGTTGAGGAGGCCGGTGATGTGGGTGGAGACCATGGCGTCCCAGTCGTCCTGGCGGAGGTCGTCGAACGGCGAGACGGCCATCGTTCCCGCATTGGAGACGAGGACGTCCAGCCGGCCGTACCGGTCCACCGCCGTGTCCGTGAGGCGGTGGAGGTCTTCGCGGCGGGCGACGTCGACGATGACACCGGTGGCGGTGCCGCCCTTCGCCTTGATGCCGTTCACGACGGCGTTCAGCCGCGCCTCCCGCCGGGCCCCGAGCACGAGTCGGGCGCCCCTCTCGGCGAGGTGGGCCGCGGTCGCCTCGCCGATACCGCTGCTGGCGCCTGTGATCGCGATGACCTTGCCCTGAATGCCCGACATGACCGGCTTCCTTTCGCGGGGTGCGTGCGGTGAGCGATGCGAGTGCGGTGGCCTACAGTCAAAGCGGAGGCGTCCCCGTTTGGCTCAACGCTAAGTGGAGGCGTCTCCGGTTGGCAAGCGGGCAGGATGCCGCGACGGGAATGGCAAGAGGGAATGGCACGAGGGGATGGCACGAGGGGATGGCGAGTACCGATGACCGACGGAGCGCATCGACCGTTGCGGGCTGACGCACGGCGCAACAGGGAGAAGATCCTCGCGGCTGCCGTGCGCGTGTTCACGACGGACGGGCTGGACGCACACCTGGAACGCATCGCCAAGGAGGCGGGCGTGGGCAGTGGGACGCTGTACCGCCACTTCCCGACGCGCGAGGTTCTGATCGAGGCGGTCTACCGCAACGAGGTGGCCCGCCTGTGCGACGCCGCCCCCGCTCTGCTCGCGCAGAAGCCGCCGGCGGAGGCCCTGCGCGCGTGGGCGCACCTCTTCCTGGACTACGTCACCGCCAAGTACGGCATGATCGACGGCCTGCGCGCGATCGCCGCGACGGGAAGCAATCCCTATGGCCACAGCCGGGAATTGATCCAGGCCGCCATCACCTCGCTCATGGACGCCTGCACGGCCGCCGGGGTGATCCGTGACGACATCCAGCCGACCGACATCATGGCTGCCCTGGAAGGGATCGCTCTGACCTCTGCCGGTGCCGAACACCGGCGGCGGGCCGAGCGCCTCCTCGACCTCACCCTGGACGGCCTCACGGTCCGCCCGTGATCTCCGGTTCGGGTGACGCTCACATCCGCCAGTGCTGGCCGGTGTAGTTCCCGCACGGGTTGAGCAGCAGGGTGAGGTTGACTGCCGGCGGCCCGTTGGTGTCCAGGCACAGGCCGCTCGTCGGGTTGGCGAACCGGCTGCTGCCGGCGTCGTACTTCCATTGTTGGCCGCTGTAGTAGCCACAGGTGTTCAGCACGACCGTGACGCCGGTGGCGGGGCTTCCGGCGGTGTCGAGGCACAGGCCGCTGGGAGTGTTCGTGAGGTGCAGGCTCGTCTGGTCGTAGCGCCAGATCTGACCGCTCCAGTTCCCGCACGCGCGGAGCACCACTTCGAGTCCGGGCTGCTGGGGGCCGTTCGTGTCGATGCACAGGCTGCTGTGGGTATTGGTGAGCGCACCCGTGGGCGCGGCCGGTGATGCCGGCGGGGGAGGGGCCTGGGCCACCGACGGGGTGGAGGGCGCCGACGTCTCCGGGGTGGCCGACGGTGGTGTCGTTCGGGGAGAGGGGGACCGTGTCGCCGAGGGTGGTGGAGCGGGAGACGGCGTCGTGCTCCCCGAACGGTCCGGAGCCGCGAGTCCGCCGGACGGCGTCGAGTGCCCTTGACCGGGCAGCACCGTCCAGAGGATCCCCGCGGCCGAGAGCAGGAGCGCCGCCGCTGCCACGGCGGCGGTTCGTGTGGTGCGCTGGTCTGGGCGCGGATTCGGCGGCGCGGGAGGTCTGTGCATCTGCCATGCGGAGGCGAGCATCGTGGTGACGGCATCGGCACCGGCATCGACGAGGGTCCCGGGATCCTCGGCGCCGGTCAGTTCGGCGAGGATGTCGCCGGGACCGGGACGCCGCTCGGGCGTTCGGTCGAGGGCCGACGACAGCAGTGTCCTGAGCGGAGCGGGAACGCCGTCGAGGTCGGGTTCGTCGTGCAGGACCCGGTAGAGCACGGTCTCGAACTGCCCGGTGCCGAAGGGCGGCCGTCCGGTGGTGGCGTAGGCGACGGTCAGCGCCCACGCGAACACGTCGGCCGGTGGGCCGGCCTCTCCTCGCAGCTGCTCCGGTGCCATGTAGCCGACGGTCCCGACGGCGACCCCGGTGCGGGTCACGGCGGTTGCGTCGGCGGCCTGGGCGATGCCGAAGTCGATGACCTTCGGGCCCTGGTCCGACAACAGGACGTTCCCGGGCTTGAGATCCCGGTGCACAAGGCCGGCCCGGTGGATCGCCACGACCGCCTCGGCCAGCCCGACGGCGAAGCCGTGCGCCATGTCGCCGTGCAGCGGCCCGTGCTCGGCGACGTACTCCGCCAGCGTGGGGCCTTGTACGTACTCCATGACGACGAACGGGGCACTCGCCTCGACCTCGACCGCCAGCACCCGTGCCGTGCACGTCCCCTGCACGCGCAGTAATGCCGCGGCCTCGCGCCGGAACCGTGTCCGGAACTCGGGGTCCGAGGCGAGCTCTTCGCGCAGCCGTTTGAGGGCGACGAGCCGGCCGTCGGGACCTTGGGCGAGGTAGACCACACCCATGCCGCCGGCACCCAGCCGACCGACGAGCGTCAAGTCGCCGATCTGCTGCGGGTCTCCCGCGCGCAGCCCGCTCAAACTCACCTGGCTCCCCCTGAGACGTAGGTCGTCGCGGACCGCGGGCGGCCTGGAGGTCTCGCCCCGCCGTGATCGCCCCCGCTCCGGCTCAGGCTCAGCATGCCGTACACCACCACCGCTCGGCGCGCGATCCGTCGATGCTGACACCGAGCTGTAGCAGAGGCTCGGGACGGTGGGCTTCAGGCCAGTTCGGCCCAAGGGCCGGTGGTCTCGTCCTTGGGGATCCAGAGCAGGGGCTGGCGCAGGCGGCAGTGCTCCTCCACTCCCTCTTCCCAGGGGAACCGCCCGGCCTTGTCCGGCCAGAACAGCTGGGTGATGGGCAGCGGAGGGGTCTGGTAGAAGTCGATGCCCGCGCCGAAGAAGTCGTGGTACCAGCTGGGATGCACGGGCTGGACGGCCACGTCGTAGCCGTTGAGGACGTCCGCGCGGCGCTGGCCGGGCTCGAGCGGGATGCCGTCGCGTATGGCGGCCCCGGCGGCGTTGGCCACGCGCATCGCGGTCTGGGACGGCAGGCCGAAGACGCTCACCTCGGGGCTGCGCAGGGTGTGCCAGAGGCCGATGGAGTAGCCCCAGTCTCCGGGGGAGTCGCCGCCGGCGACTCCCATGACGTGCCACCCGTAGCCGGTGACGTTCTCGGCGATGCGCCGATCGCGTTCATCGGACACGGGCCCGCCCCATTCGGTCGGGGCGCAGAGCAGGCAGAAGCAAGGGGAATCGTTCACCCGTGGATGGCAGATGGCGGATCTCGGCCTCGGCGTTGAGGGTGGTGTGGCCCCAGGGTTCGCCTCCGTGGCTGCCGGGCGCTGCCAGCCGCCCTTTACCCAGGTGTGCTCCCTGCAAGATCGTGCCAGCATGCAGGGCATGACGACCTTCCGAAGGGCCTGTGCCGCGTAGACGGCCACGGCAGCTGAGAGCTGCCCCGCGAGGGCTGCGGCGCGCCCTGCACGTCCGGCACACGCGCCCCTCCATCGACGGCCTGTCCGGTCGGGCGGTGGGAGAGGTGTTCCGGCTCGAACTCACGCGGAACCATCTGAACGCGGGCGATGTGATGCTCGCCCTCCACCGCTGGCAGCAGTTCGTCCGCAGCCCGGATCTCCGGATGTGGGACGAGTGCGACCGGGGCAGCGTGCACTGGTACTGCTGCGGCAACCCGCTGGAGGGCCGACGGCTCCTCGACGCGGTGGTGCAGGCCCTCTCACCGCGAAGTGCCCGCGAACTTCGCGCGGTCATCGACAAGTCCGATGCCCTGGCGGTTCGTTCTGCCGCAACGGCGGCTCTCCTTCTGGCCCCCGGACCGGGAAACGTCTGAAACCGGGGCCCTCGGGACCGTTCGGAACGGCATCGTGTAGGGCGTCGGCGAGGTCGCGCCGCGCCTCTGGCCGTGGTGCCGGAGTGCCTGGACCGGCCCCCTTCCGGCAGGCGTTCACGGACCCGAACAGGAGATCGGCACATAGGTTCTGACCTGGCGTTTTTCTGGAATTCGCCTAGGCTTCGGGGGTCTGCTCGACACCGCCGGACGGGGATATCGTGCGTGAGGAAACCAACAAGTACGACGCCAGCCAGATCAAGGTGCTGGAGGGGTGGGAGGCCGTTCGGAAGCGGCCCGGGATGTACATCGGCTCGACCACCGAGCGCGGCCTGCACCAGCTGGTGTACGCGGTCGCCGACCGGGCGGTGAACGAGGCCCTGGCCGGGCGTGCCCGCTCCGTGGAGATCACCCTCACGCCTGACGGAGGCGTGCGGGTCGCCGACGACGGGCCGGGTGTTCCCATCGAGGACTCGGAGGGCGCCGACAGCCCCGGACTCGAAACCCTGCTGACGCAGATGCGGTTCGGGGCGCGGGCGGGCGGCCGTCACGACGTTGCCGTCGGCGGCTCCCTGAGCGTGTGGCCGTCCGTCGTCAACGCCCTGTCCTGCCGGATGACGGCCGAAGTGCAGCGCGAGGGAGTCCGCTGGGTGCAGGAGTACGCGCGCGGTGAGGCCGTCAACCCGCTCACCGAAGCGGGGAAGGCCGCCGCGAGCGGGACCGTGATCGCCTTCTGGCCCGACGCCGACATCTTCGGAGCCTCGGAGTTCTCCTTCGAGGCGCTGGTCGGGCGGTTCAGGGAACTCGCCCTGCTGAACAGAGGACTGGAGATCTCGCTGACCGACCAGCGCCGCCCCGGCGGGCCCCGCTCGGTGCAGTTGAGGTTCGACGGAGGGGCGCGGGACTTCGTCGCCCTCCTCGACGCCGACGAGCAGCCGGCTCCCACTCCCGCGGACACCCTCGGTTTCGAGTACGAGGACCCGCGGATGGCGGGAACGGTGGAGGTCGCCCTGCGCTGGTGCGGCTCCCATGAGGAACGGCTCCTGGGCTTCGCCAACAGCCGCCCCACCACCCTCGGAACCCATGTGGAAGGCCTCCGCGACGGAGTGGCGGCCGCAGTCGAGGCCTACGCAGGGGAACGGCTCCTGCCCACGGCGATCGGCGAGGGCATGACGGCCGTCGTGTCGGTGAAACTGGACCATCCCGAGTTCGGGGGCTGCACGCACAGCGAGCTGGGAGACCCCGTGGTGCGCGACTGCGTCAGGGAGGCGGTTCAGGAGCGACTCGGCAGGTGGCTGGAGGAGGACCCGGAGCGGGCCGCGGCCGTCGTGGACCGGATGGTCGAGCGCACGCGCCTCGGGTGACCGGCGGCCCGGGCCCCGCTCCGTGCAGCGAGGGGACGCCGGCTCAGGCCCGTGGCGCGATCGCTTCGAGTTCGCCGACCGTGCCGGACATGATGGTCCGGACGTGTTCGGTGATGTGCTCCGCAGGCCAGTCCCACCAGGCGAGGGCCAGCAGGCGGGCGATCTCGTCGTCGCTGTAGCGGGTGCGGATGAGCCGGGCCGGGTTGCCGCCGACGATGCCGTAGTCGGGGACGTCGTCCACGACTACGGCGCCGGAGGCGATGATCGCGCCGTGCCCGATGCGCACTCCGGGCATGACCATGGTCTGGAAGCCGAACCAGACGTCGTTGCCGACGACGGTGTCGCCCCGGCCCGGCAGGCCGGTGATCAGGTCGAAGTGCTCGGCCCAGGAGCCGCCCATGATCGGGAAGGGGAAGGTGGAGGGGCCGTCCATCCGGTGGTTGGCCCCGTTCATGATGAACCGCACCCCGGTTCCCAGCGCGCAGAACTTCCCGATCACCAGTTTCTCCGGCCCGTAGTGGTAGAGCACGTTGTGGGTCTCGAACGCGGTCGGATCCTCCGGGTCGTCGTAGTAGGAGTACTCCCCGACCTCGATCAGAGGCGAGGTCACCAGCGGCTTCAGCAGGACCACGCGCGGCCGGCCGGGCATCGGGTGGAGCACCGTCGGGTCCGCGGGAAGGCGATTCATGGCAGTCACTCTCGGTCGGTGATCGCAGGCGAATGCCCCATTCTGCGCGGGCCGCACGACACCGGGACGGCCGGCTCCACGGCCGCCGCGTCGGAACCGGCCGAAGCGCGGGCCGGCGGGCCTGCGGTCAACCGGCCGACGACACCGGGCCGGTGGACGAGCCGCTGCCGGGTCGTCGCCGTACGCCGCTCCTCACGTGGAGAGGTCGATCCGCACCGACTCCACCCAGGCCGGGGGCGCGGGCGGATCCTCGCCGACCAGCGCGGCGATCAGCCGGCAGGACGGCGTCTCCTCCGGCCACGGCGTGTACCCGTCGGTCAGCATGATCACGACGTTCGGCCGGTCGGGCAGGGCCAGCGCCGCGCCGATGCCGACCCGCATGTCGGTGCCCCCGCCGCCGGCCAGGGTGACCTCGCCCGCGCTCCGCACCCGGGTCACGGCGTGTACGTCGGCGTCGCAGGCGAGGACCGCGACCCGGTTGCCGCCCACGCCCACCTCCCGCAGGACGCCGGTGACTTCGGCGAGTGCGGCCGCGAGGTCGTCGGGGCCCATCGAGCCCGAGGTGTCGATGACGACGGCCACCCGCGGCAGCGGCCTGCGCAGGCTGGGCAGCACCACCCGGCCGCCGAGGGCGGGAGTGCGCCGCGACGGGCGGCGGTACGTGTAGTCCACCGCGCCGGCCGCCCAGGCCGCGGCCTCGCGGACCGCCCCCGACAGGACCTGGCGCCAGTCGACGGTGGGCTCCAGCAGTTCCTCCGCCCACCGGGTCCAGCCCTCGGGGACCCGGCCCCGGGCGCGCTGGTGGGCCCGTACGGCCTGGGCGGTCTGCCGCCGCAGGGCCTCCGCCTCCACTTGGCCGACCCGGGCGGGCCCGCCGTCCTCGCCCAGCTCCCAGGGGCCGGGGGAGCCGTGTGCGCCGGAGCCGCAGTCCGGCCCGTGCGGCGTCGGGGGGATGGCGGCCAGGTAGGTCTCGAACATGCCGCCCGTGGGCAGCCCGTAGAGCCGCGGCTCCATCCGGCCCTCGGGCAGCGCCAGCCCGTCGGCGAGCAGGTCGTCGTTGATCTCGCAGTCCTGCGCGATGTTGACCCGGACCCGGTCGCGCTGGTCGGCGGCGGGCAGCCGCTCGGCGCGGCCGTGGTGGTCGCGCAGCAGGTGGGCCACCTCGTGGATCCACACCCCGGACAGCTCGACGACCGGGGTCGCCTCGACGAAGGCGGGGGAGACGTAGCAGCGCCAGTGCCGGTCGACGCCCATCGTGCGCACCCCGTCCGAGGGGACCACGGTCAGGGCGTACAGCGCGGAAGCGAGGTACGGGCGGGCCTCGGCGGCCTTGTAACGGGCCGCCAGCAGCTTCGCGCGGTCCAGCTGCGGGCGCACGGCCGGGCCCGGCTCAGCCGCCGCCCGGCAGGGAGCCGGACAGCTGGAGCAGTTCCACGAAGGCGTCGATCCCGGCGGGTACCGGCCAGTCGAGGTCCCGCATCGCCGCGAGGTCGGCGGCTGCGCGGGCGGCGACGTCGGGCACGCCCGCGTCCACGGCCTTCGCCAGCACCGCCCAGCCCGCCTCCCAGCGGGGGCGGGTGAGCTCGCTCTGCACGGCGGCGACCACGGCGATGAGGAAGGCCAGCTGCCGGTCGCCGCGCTCGGGCAGCGCGAAGGCGTCCGGGTCGGCCAGTACCCGGTCCGGGTCGGGCAGGTCGAGGTGTTCCAGGTACGACAGCAGCTCGATACCGGCGGCTTCGCCCACCGCGCCGGTGAGGGCGGCGGCCAGGGCCTCCCGGCCCGTCGAGGCCGCGTACCCCGTGGCCAGCAGCCGCAGGGCCATCTCCCACGTGCGCGGGGAGGGCCAGCCGCGGCCCCGCGCGGCCGCGTCGGTCGGCATGTGGTGGACCAGGCCCGGCCGGGCGGTCAGGAAACCGGACACGGCGCCGCGGGCCCGGGCGACCGCACCGGAGGCCCTGGCGGGATCCACGGCCGGGATCGCCACCTCGGGCCAGGTGCCGGCCATGCCGCGGGCCACGGTGCGCGGGTTGTGCGTCCAGTCGAGGTGGACGAAGCGGTTGGCGAGCGGCGGGCTGAGGTGCCAGCCGTCGGCGGCGCTCGCGGGCGGGTTGGCCGCGGCCACGATCCGTACCGCCGCCGGGAGTTCGAGGCTGCCGACCCGGCGTTCCAGGACCACGCGCAGCAGGGCCGCCTGCACGGCCGGCGGGGCGGAGGACAACTCGTCGAAGAACAGCAGCCCGTGGCCCGTGCGGGCGAGGCGGACCGCCCAGTCCGGCGGGGCCATGGGGACGCCGGTGGTGGCGGGGTCCTCGCCGACGATGGGGAGTCCGGCGAAGTCGGAGGGCTCGTGGACGCTGGCGATGACGGTCTCCAGCCGGACCCCGAGCGCGGTGGCGAGCTGCTCCATGCCGGCGGACTTGCCGATGCCGGGCTCACCCCACAGGAGGACGGGCTGATTGGCCGTCACGGCCAGTGCGAGCGCCTCCAGTTGGGGGTTGGTGGCCGGCTCGGTGCGGGTGGCGGCGAGCCGGGCACCGAGGGCGTCGGCGGCGGCCAGGGCCCGTGAGGGCTGCGGCTGGGTCGCACTCATGCGTCGTCCCCGTCCTCGTCGTCCTCTTCTTCGTCCTCGTCCTCGTCGTCCTCGCGGTACTCCATGTGCTCGTCGAACCAGTCGGCGCCGATGCCCGGGAACTCCTCGTCGACGCGCTCCTGCAGGAAGGCCAGGTCCTTGCGCTTGTAGCGGCGGACCTCCTGGGACAGCGAGAGTTCCATCTCCTCGGTGACGTCGATCCGGGAACCGGCCTCGAGCAGGGCCCGGACCAGATCCGCGGAACCGCCCCAGTGCACCGCGGACAGCAGCGCCGTCCGCTTGTTCTTGTCCCGGGCCTCCAGGTCGAGTCCGGCCGCCAGCAGCCGGGGCAGGAGCACCTCGTGGTCGAACAGGTGGAGGCAGTGCAGCAGGCCGCGGCCGCGGGCGTCCCGGATTCGGGGGTCCATGCCCGCGTCCAGCAGGGCCTCCACACCGGGGGTGTCTCCGTGCTGGACGCGCAGGAACAGCTCACGCCGCTGGGCCTGGAGGGCCCGGGGCAGCCGCCCCTCGCCCGTGGTCCAGCTCTGCTGCACGGCGAAGCATCCGGACACCGCGCCGCCGAACGCCCGCATGGTGCGCTCGCGTTGCTGCTCCTCCGGGGTGTGCGGCACGTCCAGTACGCCGTCGCGCGAGCGCACCTCGTGCCACCCGCCGCGGCAGCGCACCCGTACCGGCCCGCCCGCGTCGGGGCCGGCCGGGCCCTCGGCGGCTCCGGCGTCCGGGAACAGCGCGGCGGCCACCAGCGGGTGCAGCTCGCGCGGGGTGATCCGGCCGGTGCGTACGAGTGCGAGGTCGGGCAGCGGCTGGTAGGCGTACCGGGGCACGGGCGGGACGGCGAGTCCCTCGTTCCGGCCGACGATGCGGGCCCGGAGCCTGTCGGGACCGGCGTGTTCCAGCAGCAGGTGGGAGTACCAGCCGCTGGCGATCCGGTACCGGTCGCCGGCTCCGGCCGCCACGAGCCGCGTCACTTCCGGCGCGAGCCGGGAGAGCGCGACCCGCACCCGCCCGAAGGTGGTCTTCGCGTCCGTCGGGTCCCCGTAGGCCGGAGCCGGAGGGTCGGTCAGATCGCACTCGATGCCCGCGGCCGCGTAGGCCGCGAGGGTCTCCCCGTCGGCGCGCAGGCGGGAGATCCGCTCGCGGAGCCCCTCGGGAACGGCGAAGTGCGCGCCCAGGTCGGACGCGAACCGGGCGTCCCAGAACGGCCGGACCGCGTCCCAGTGCTCCCGGACGAAGCCCTGCCCGGTGTACGAGTTGCGCTTCTCGGCTGCGAGCAGCGGCGCACAGTGCAGCTGCAGCCGTTGCGAGCCCTCGGTCAACAGGGGCGTGGTGACCGACAGGGCCGGGCCGTCCGGGCCGCCGTACGTGGCGAGCACGATGCGCAGGTCGGTGGTGAGGGTGGTGCGGCCGCCCAGGTACCGGGGCAGGTGCCAGCGCAGCAGGTCCGGGGCGAAGTGGCGCAGGTCCCCGGCGATCGCCTCGGCGACCGCGGCGCCGTGGCGGGCCTCCAGCGCGGGCAGCTCGAACAGCACGTCCACGCCGGCGGCGGCGCAGGCCGCCCGCCAGTCACCGGCCAGCCGGTGCGCGGTGGCCTGCTCGATCATCCAGCCGGGCACGGCGTAGCGGCGGATCCGCCGCCATGCCGTCCAGTCCTCGGGGCGGAAGCCGTCGGACAGTTCGATGTCCTCGATGCTCACCGGTACACGCTGCCGATGGCGCGCAGGTCCGGGTGGGCGGCCCGGGCGGGGCGGAGCCGTTCGGTGAAGGAGCGCTTCACGCGGCGGGGCAGGCCGGGACCCAGCCCGACGTACTCCAGGGGGCTGTCGGCGGGCACCGCTGCGAGCAGGCACTTCGCGCCGCGCCCGGTGAGGCCGGTGTGGCGCAGCTCCAGGCGGCGCAGCGGGCTGCCCGGGAGGGCGGAGGCCAGGGCGTACGCCCCTTCGTCGCCGGGGTCGTTGCCGGGGGCGCCGAGGCTGCGCTCGGACATGGTCCGTCCGAGGTCCAGCGCTTCGATGCTGCTGAGGGACGCCGCCAGGGAGCGCGCTCCGGCGGCCCCGATGCCGTTGCCGCCGAGCCCGAGGCGGACCGGGTGCGCGGCGTCCGCCGCAGCGGTGGCCAGGGCTGCGGCGCCCTCGTCACCGAGGTGGTTGGCCGGGACGTACAGCTCGCGCACGCCGGCATCCCGGATCAGGGCGGCGAGCAGCGGGGCGGCGTCGGGGCCGAGGCCGTTGCCGCCGAGGAACAGCCGTTCGAGGGACTGCCCGCGGTCCAGCAGGGCGTCGAGGAGGAGGCGTACGCCGTCCGTACCGAGCCCGGTGTTGACCAGGTCGAGCGTGCGCAGGGAGGTGTTGCGGCGCAGCAGCGCGGCCAGGGTGCGGGCGCCGTCCCCGAGGATCGGGTTCCGTTTGAGCCAGAGGGCACGCACGGTGGTGTCGTCGGCGAGCGCGCCGGCGAGGGCGCTCACTCCGTCGGGGCCGATGCGGTTGCAGCCGAGGTACAGGGTGTGCAGCCCGTGGCCGCCGGTGAGGGCCCCGGCCAGGGTGCGGGCGCCCGCGTCGCCGATGGCGTTGGTGCCGAGGAGCAGGTGGGTGGCGTGGGCGGAGGCGGCGGCGGCCGGAAGCAGCCGGGCCGCGCCGTCAGGTCCGAGCCCCTGCTTGCAGAGGTCGACGCGGCCGTCGGCGCGCAGGGTCCCGAGCGGGAAGGCCTCGTCGGTTTCGACGGGCCGGTCCGCGGCGAGCCGGGCGAGCAGCGGGTCGAGGCCCGCCGGGTCGGCCGGTGGCAGGTCGGGGTGCTCGATCGCAGGGCACCGTACGGGTGTCGGCTCTGTCATCACCACTCCACCGGTTCCTTCGCCGGTGCCCGGCGTCCATCACGACTTGAGACGAGAACTGCATGAGTAGGCGCAAGACCGGTCGGATTCGAACCGACGTCCTCCAGCTCGATGCGTGGGCGCGACGACCTCTGCGCTACGGCCTTGCTGTCGGCGATCATACCCATCCGGCGGCCGAAAATCGATCACCAGTTTGGGTGCTGGAGTGCCGATTGCCCTGATGGAAGCGGATCTCGTCGCCTTGTGCCGATTTCATCGAACTCCGTTCATTCCACGGCGAGTTGGCCTGCGGGGGATCCGGTCCGGGGTCAGACCCAGGTGTAGTTCTCGTCGGTGACGGCCTCCAGCGCGGCGTCGGCGACGGTCGCGCGGGGGTCTTCCAGGGCGGCGAGGGCGGGACCGACGGGCGGGAAGACCGGCAGCTCGGCGGCCTTGCGGTAGTCGATCCACTCGATGACGCCGATCTCGTGGCTGCCGTCGGGGAGTTCGTCCAGCTCCCGCTCGGCCAGGCCGGCCCGCACCTCGGGCGTGATGTGCAGGCGGTAGACCAGGTGGAGCTTGCGCGGCGGCGGGGTGGGGCCGGGGCGGCTGACGCGTTGGTCGACGACCCACAGGAGGTCGCCGCCGTTGGCCCGGTCCACGTCGAGGTCGAGCTCCTCGGTGAGCTCCCGGCGCAGGGCCTGCCGGAAGTCCTCGCCGTCCTCGACGTTGCCGCCCGGCGGGGTGTAGTGGGTGGAGCCGGGGCGGTCGCGCCGGATGAGGGCGACCTCGTCGCCGCAGAAGACGAGGGCCCCGACGCGGACCTTGATCCGGGAGAACGGGGGCGCCGGTTCGCTGGGCGTGTCTGTCATGCGGCCAGTATCACGGCCCGCCCCCGGTGCCCGCGCGGAAATTCGTCGCCGCACCGGCCGTGCGGTCGGGTCAGCCGCGGTCGCCCAGGTCCAGGCGGTCGAGCAGCCCGGAGGCGGTGAAGGCGGCGACCAGTTCGTCGCGTCCCTCGGTGAAGTGCCCCCAGCTGTCGTAGTGCACGGGAACCACCCGGCGGGCGCCGAGGATCCTGGCCGCATCGGCCGCCTGTGCGCTGTCGAGGACGATCAGTGCGCCGTCGAAGAGCTGGGTGAAGCGCGGTGCTCCTGCGAACAGGATGGCGGTGTCCACCGGGCCGAACCGTCCGGCGATCTCCTCGACCAGGCCGAGGGAAGCGTTGTCGCCGCTGACGTAGACGGTGGGCAGGCCCTGTCCGGTCAGGACGAAGCCGACGACCTGGCCGGTGAACGGCTCGACCTCCTCGCGCGTCCCGGGTCCGTGGAGGGCGGGTACGCCCGTGACGGTGACCGTGCCGCCGCCGGGGCGGTCGAGGTCGACCGACTCCCAGTCGGCGAGCCCCCTGGCCCCCGCCCCCAGGCGCTTTCCGCCCCCGGGCGTGGTCAGCGTCAGCGGGACGCCGGTGAGCAGTGCCCGGCCCGACTCGTCGAGGTTGTCGGGGTGTTCGTCGTGGGAGAGCAGGACCACGTCTATCCGGCCGAGGCCGGCCGGCGCGGCGGCAGCGGGAGCCGTCTTCGTCAGCCGGCCGCCCGGGACCGGGTACTCGCGCGGTGCGTCGAAGGTGGGGTCGGTCAGGAACCGCAGACCGCCGTACTCGAAGAGGGCGGTCGGGCCGCCGAACACGCGGACCGGGAAGTGCTCGACGGGCGTGCTGGTGTCAACCATCAGAACCTCACGGATGAGTTGTGGGTTATCCGTGATGATCATAGGGGTCTCTCACGGATGGATGCAACGCGTACCATGAGAACCATGAGTGAGAGCCCGGCCGTCGAATCCATGCCACCGCCCGCGCCGGGGGCGCAGGACTACCTCGCCCTCGACTTCGTCAACAGCGCAGTCGCGCTGCCGGGAGGGCAGTTCATCGATTTCCTCGGCACTCCCGAGAGCGTCAACCGGTGGCTCACCGCACGCGGCCTCGCGCCGGCCGACGCCGGGGTCCGGGAGATGTGCGCGACGCAGCTGCGCTCGATGCGCGAGCACCTCAGGGGACTGTTCGCCGCACGCGCCTCCGGGCTTCAGCCCCTGCCCTCGGCTCTGTCAGCCGTCAACGATGCGATGAGCAAGGCACCCACGGCCGCCCTGCTGTACTGGGACGAGAAGAACGGCCCCTACCGGGTGGCGCCCTGCCCGACCAACGAGATCCTCGACCGGGCTCTCGCGACCCTCGCGGCCAATGCCGCCGATCTCCTCACCGGCCCCGATGCCGAGCGTCTCACCGGCTGCGGTTCCAGCCCCTGCAACCGCTACCTCCTGCGCAACGGACGCCGCCACTGGTGCTCCACCCGCTGCGGCGACCGTGCCCGCGCCGCCCGGGCCTACGCCCGGCGGACCCAGCCGGGAACGGAGCCGGAGACAGAGGCGACGACAGACTGAAGAACCCGCACGCCGGCGGATGTCGCCGGCGTGCGGGTGCGGTGTGCCGGTGCGGTGTGCCGGTGGCGCCGGTGGCGCCGGTGGCGCCGGCGGTGTCAGACGGCCGCCGCCAGGAGTACGTCGACGAGCCGGTCCGCGGCGTCCGGCCTTCCGTACGACCGGGCCCGATCCGCCATCGCCGTCCGCCGGGCGGGGTCCGTCAGGAGCGGGCCGACCGCGTCCTGCAGGGTCTGCGGGGTGACCTCGCCGAGCAGGGCGACCGCCGCCCCCGCGTCCGCGAGGTACTGGGCGTTGTGCGCCTGCTCGTTCCCGGCCGACGTGGCGAGCGGTACGAACACGGCGGGCTTGCCCAGCGCGGTCAGTTCGGCCAGGGTGCCCGCTCCGCTGCGGGACACCACGACATCCGCCAGGGCCAGGACGTCGGGCAGCTCCGGCCCGACGAACCCGGTCAGGTGGTACCGGGAGGCGAGGACCGGGTCGAGGGTGGAGGCGGCGGCGCGCAGCTCGGCCACGTTCGCGGGGCCGCACTGGTGGATCACGTTCGCGTGGCTCAGCAGCCACGGCAGTACGTCCCGGACGACGCCGTTGATCTGCTGAGCGCCCTGCGCCCCGCCGGTCACGTAGACCGTGGGCAGGCGCCGGTCGAACCCGGTGAGGTTCAGCGCCTGCAGTGCCTTCTCGCCGTGACCGGTGAGGACCTCCGGCCGGACCGGATTGCCGGTGACGACCGCACGGTCGCGCACCTCGGCGGGCAGCAGCGGCAGCGAGGACTCCGAGGACACCGCGATCCGCGTGGCCGAACCGGCCAGCTTCCGGTTGGCCAGGCCCAGCCGGACGGTCTGCTCGTGCAGGACGAGCGGGCGCCGGCACAGCCGCGTGGCCAGACCGGCCGGGACCGCGACGTACCCGCCCGTCGCGAGGACCACGTCCGGCTGGAACTCGGACACGATGGCCCGGGCCTGGGCCACGCCGAGCGGCACCTTCGCCATGTCCTTCACGTTCGCCGCCGACAGCATCTTGAGCGGGTTCGCCGAACGGCGGATCTTCCCCGTGGCGACCGTCTTGAACGCGATGCCCTCCGCCGGGGCGACGCGCGCCTCCAGTCCGTCGGCGGTCCCGATCCACAGGACGTCGAGCGTGCGGCCCGCGGCTGCGAGGCGGCCCTGAAGCGTACGGATCGCGGTGAGGGCCGGATAGGTGTGACCGCCGGTCCCTCCACCCGTGACGAGCAGCCGGAACGAATGCGGGAGCGCGGAGGAAGTGTTCATTCCGTGCACCCTACTTCCTGCGCCCGGCCACCCCGGAGGCGGCCGATCCCCGGGGAGAGCGAGTTGGGAGCGGGCGCGGGTATGGGCAAGGGCATGCCGGTCCCGTAGCGTCGGCGGCGCGCATGCCCATCACCACGACTGCGGGGGCGGACCATGAAACGGACCGGACGCAGAATCGCGGCCTTGGCGCTCGGGGCGCTCCTGGCGCTGACGGGGCTCGGCACCCAGGCCGCCGCGGCCGCCGTGGACGGCGGGGACGGCGCCGAGGGCCTGGCGCCCTCCCGGCCCGCGTACCGGGTCGCTCTGAGCGCGGACGCCACCGGAACCCGCTGGACCGGCCGGGAGACGGTGGCGTTCGGCAACCGGTCCGCCGAACCGCTGCGCGAAGTACACGTCCGCCTGTGGGGCAACGGCACCGACGGCTGCGGCACGCCCCGGACGCCCTCCCCGGTCCGGATCAGCCGGGTGACCGGCGGTGACCAGGGTGCCCTGTCGGTCGGGTGCAGTGCGCTGCGGATCGTGCTGTCCGCCCCGGTGCCGCCCGGCGGCCGGGCCACGGTCGGCTTCGACGTCTCGATCACCGTCCCCGACCGGCTGCACCGCTTCGGCCGGGACGGCGACCACCGCTACCTCGGGAACGCCCTTCCGGTGCTGGCCGTACGGGACGCCGGGGGCTGGCACCTGGACCCGCCCTTCGACCGCGGCGAGAGCTACTACACGCTCGCCTCCGACTTCCAGGTCACCCTCGACCACCCGGCCGCGCTGAAGGTCCCGGCAACCGGCGTCACCACCACCCGGCCCGGAGCCCCCGGCCGCACCCTCACCACGAGCACCGCCCGCCAGGTACGGGACTTCGCGTGGGCGGCGGGCCCGTTCCGCAGCGGTGCGGAGACGTCGCCGGGCGGCGTCAGGGTCCGGTCCTCCTGGACGGCCGGCACTCCGGACGCCTGGGTGACGGCCGCCCGCGCCGAGGCGCTCCGCGCCGTCGACGACCTCGGGCGGCGGTTCGGCCGCTACCCCTACGGCGAGATCGACGTGGTCATCAGCGACGGGTTCGCCCCCATCGGGAGCATGGAGTTCCCCGGGCTGGTCCTGGTCTCCCTGGACGAGACCGGCAGCGGAGTGATCCACGAGCTGGCCCACCAGTGGTGGTACGGCATCGTCGGCAACGACGAATACGCGTCGCCGTGGCTGGACGAGGCCTTCGCCACCTACTCCAACGACCTGCTCGTCGGAGACCACGGCGAAGCGTGTGCGGAGTACGTCGTCTGGGAGGACGACACCCAGGCCGTCACCAACCCGATGGACTACTGGGCCGCCTACGGTCCTGGCTGGAGCCGTTTCGTCTACTTCAACGGCTCCTGCGTGCTGCACGACTTGGAGAAGGTGCTGGGCGGCCCGGCGATGGCAAGCATGCTGAAGCGCTACGCACGCGACCACTGGTACGGGGTGTCCACGACCACCGCCTTCCAGCGCGCGGCGCAGGCGGCGACGACCACCGACCTCACGGCCTTCTGGCGCGAACACCGCATCCGCACGGGCACGGCCGCATGACGGGGAATGCGCGGGAAAAGCCCTGACCGGAAGGCGGCCGACGGACGGCGAACCGACCGCTCGCGCCGTCGGCGGCGCCGGCGGGGGAGCGCATTCTAGGGTGCGAGGGATCTTTTTCCGCCGAATACCCGTTCTTCCTGATCCTCCTGACGCCCAGTGGGTAGCGTCTGCCGTCATCACCTGGCGACAGCTTCTGAAGTCCGCCGGGGCCGTCGAGAGTCGAGGGAGCGAGTACTGATGGTGAGCGTGGAGACGTCTCTGAAGGAGGCGATGACTTCGATCGAGGGAAGCGTGGGGGCCGCGCTGGTCGACTACACGAGCGGCATGGCCCTCGGAACGCTGGGCGGGGGCAAGGACCTCGACCTGGAAGTGGCCGCCGCCGGCAACACCGACGTGATCAGGGCGAAGGCCCGCACCATGGAGATGCTGGGCATCAAGGAGGAGATCGAAGACGTACTGATCACCCTCGGCAGCCAGTACCACCTCATCCGGCTGATCAAGGGCCGAGGAGGCAATGGGCTGTTCCTGTACATCGTCCTGGACAAGGGCAGGGCGAACCTGGCCATGGCGAGGCACCAGCTCAAGCGCATCGAGGCGGAGCTGGAGCTCTAACCGTTCGTCCTGCTTCCCGGCTTCCTGCGCCCACGAGTTGAAGAAATCTTCAACTCGGCACATCTGAAAGTGATCAGCCACGGGTGGGCCGGGGCCGGGAGGCGGGAGGATGGCTGGAGCTGGACATCGCGGATCCAGCAGGGCTGGCCGCTGGACCATGAATGGTCGAACCCGGGTGGGAGTGTTGTTGCATGCAGGTGCCGCTGTACCAGGCCAAAGCGGAGTTCTTCCGCATGCTCGGACATCCCGTTCGGATCCGCGTACTGGAACTGCTTCAGAACGGCCCGGTCCCAGTGCGCGAACTGCTGAACGAGATCGAGATCGAACCGTCCAACCTCTCCCAACAGCTCGCGGTACTGCGCCGATCCGGCATCGTGGTCTCCATCCGCGACGGATCCACCGTCAGCTACGCCCTGGCGGGTGGTGACGTGGCGGAACTCCTGCGGGCAGCACGGCGCATCCTCACCGAGCTGCTGGCCGGGCAGAGCGAGCTGCTCGCCGAACTCCGGCACGCCGACACCTCGGTGCACTCGGGCCCGCCCACGATGTGACGGAACGCCCGCGCGGCCGGAACGCCTCCGGGATCAGAGGGCGATCACGGGCCGGGTGGCGAAGGACTCGCACAGGCCTTCGCCATCCGGCCCGTACGCGAACTCGGCGGCGAACGGGTTCCGGTCGGCCGTGGCCAGGGGGAGCCACCCCAGGAGTCGGCCGTAGCCACCGCAGGCCGACTCGCCGCCGTCACCGCGGTGCACCGCGGTGACGGCGCTCTTCAGCCCGGTCCGGTACGTGTCGTAGGCGATGTGCAGGCCCAGGGCGTTCAGCCGGTGCTGCGGGCCGCCGCCCGGCACCAGGGCGAACTCCTGGGCCTGCCGCTCGATCCGGGCCCGGCGCATCCGGGAACCGAGGCGCTCGACGGCCTCGACGCCGGCCAGGAGGCCACCCGCCAGATCGGCTGCCTGTGCACTGAAGGAGACATGCGCTGCAGTTTCCACGAGGCGCTGACAGCGCCCCGGGCGGCATCGTCCGGCTTCCTGCTCGCTCCTACTCGCCGACCGCTCCGTCGATCGCTTCGCGCAGCAGGTCGGCGTGGCCGTTGTGGCGCGCGTACTCCTCGATCATGTGGGTGAGCACGTAGCGGAGCGAGATCGTCTCGCCGCGGAAGTCGACGGTGTCGTCGAGTGAGGGCACGGAGGCGGTGACCGCGCGGGCTCGGGCGCACTCCTCGCGCCACGCCCCGAACGCCTCGTCGACGTCGGCGTCCTCGACGTGGAACTCGGCGAACGTGCCGCCGGCCTCGCCCGGCCAGAGCGGCGTGACGTCCTCGCCGTTCACGACGAGGCCGAACCAGCCCCGCTCGACCGAGGCCGCGTGCCGCACCAGGCCCAGGAGCGTGAGCCCCGAGGTCGGGACCGCTTTCCGCTTCAGCTGCTCGCCGGTCAGCCCGGCGCACTTCATCGCCAGGGTCGCCCGCTGGTAGTCGAGGAACGAGGTGAGCGACGCGCGGTCGTCGGCCGCCTTCGAGGGGTGTATGCGCTGGTCGTTGTTCACCGGACGATCATGGCAAGGGCCCGGAGGCCGGCCGAGCGGGGGGTTGTGATCCGCCGCCGGAGCCCGGCCTGACCGCCCGCGAGCCGGACCCGACCCTGCTGCTACGCGTCCTGCGACGGCAGGGCTCCGGCTCCGCTCCACGGGGCGGGCCGGTACGGCGCTGCGGGGGCGCCCAGTCGTGATCCCAGGCGGCAGCGCAGCTCCTCGGCGGCCTCGCGGATCTCACCGGAACGGGTCTGGTCCCCGAGGATGCCGAGCAGCACCATCACGGCCCGTGCCTCGTCCTCGCTGATCAGCTTCAGCCGGCTGTCGGTGGCCCGGTCGAGGAGCACGTCGAGAAGGTCTTCGTCTCTGTCCATGTGGGGAACAACGCCTGGATGCGCGGTGCGTCACCGGCGGGCGTGCCGTGCTCAGAGGACGCCCACCAGTACGATGACCAGGGCCGGCCGGGCGATGAAGACAGTGCCGAGGTGGACGGCGAGGACCCCTGCGCCGGTGTCAGGATGCCCGTTCCGGGGAAGGGCGCCAGCACGGACGTGGTGATCGTCGAGGACTGGGTGATGACGGTCACGCCCGTGACCGACGCCATGGCGAAGTACGCGTTGCGGCCGACGGCCTTGATCAGAACGTCGCGGGCCCTTCCGGCCATGGGGAGTTTGAGCAGCTTCCCCGGACAGCGGTCGGCGACCAGGATCAGCCCTGCGCCGATCACGATGGTGAACAGCGGACCGGGCGTGCTGCTGACGTGCGAGGTCGCGTGGAACACCGCGTGTTCCACCGGTCTGGTGGCTTCTCCGGACCAGCCCTGCGGCGGAGCGGTCGGGCTCGACTCAGCCGGCCACGAAACCCTCCCGATCGCAGGCCCCTGGAGCAGTGAAAGGGCCCCCGCGTCGCAGCGGGGGCCCTTTCAGTGGTCTTGCCGTGCCGGCTAGTCGGGGAACTCGTCGAAGTGGGTGCTGTCTCCGTGGAAGGTCAGGGGGGTGCCGACGTGGGTGCCGTCCTGGCGGGTGACCTGGATGGTGTGGTCGCCGACCCACATGGCGGCCGCCTTGTTCGGGGGCGTCGTCAGATTGTGGGTCACCGACTTGTGCTCCAGGTTCTTGGTGGCGGTGCTGCGGGAGTAGCCCAGTGCCAGGCTGTAGGTGGTGGTGACCGAGGCGCTCGCGATGCCGGAGCTGACGCCTACCTGTGCGCTGACGGAGATGCCGACTTCAGCGCTGAAGGTGTCGCTCCTGTCCTTCTCCACGCCGACCGTCACCGTTTCCGAGACGGACTGCGGGGTGCTGGTGGTGTTGTTGACGAACCGGTGCATGTACCACGAGGACAGGCGCTCGATCCGGTAGAACGGGGAGTTGGCGAGCTTCCACGACGCCGGCTTGTCGTCGTCCTTCACGGCCATGAACGGCACCCACACCGCGTTGACCGTCGTCTCCGGCGTACGGTCGGCCGGCCGGATCCTGCCCGTCAGCTTCGGGAACCCGTCCGGATGCGGCTTCTCCTCCACCGGCATCTCAATGCACAGGACCCGACGCTCCGGCGCTCCCCGGGAGGGCTCGTCCCAGCTCGATGCCGCGGTGAAGGTGTTCGGTGCGACCAGCGCCCGGTGGCCGCCGTCGCGTCCGTCCTGGTAAGCGGGCGGCACCTGATTCGCCCACACGCTGAAGTAGTCCTTCGCCCCGGTGCCCTTGTCCTCGTAGACCCACTTCAGGTCCGCCATGTGCGTGAGGTCCTCCCGCACGCACATCACGTCCGTCAGCGCGGGCTTGTCGTAGGTGTTCTCCGACATGACGCAGCCCATCGCCACGTAGCCGCCGGGCGCGACCGGACGCCAGCACGCGCCGTAGTGCTTGCCGCCGCTGCCCACGTCCTTCCACACCACGGTGTAGTCCTCGGGGTGTGCCAGCGGAGGCTTCTTGCCCTCACTCGCCTTGGCCGGAGCGTCCTTCACGCACAGCGAGACGACGTGTTCCTTGACCTTGGTGTTGGGGGTCTTGGGGTTCAGGTTCTCCGACCCCCACGCCGGCAGCGCGACCGACCCGAGCGCGTGGAAGCCCTCCGGGGGCTTGGGGTGCCAGAAGCTCACCCAGTACTTGCCGCCCGTGCTCTCGTCATCCCATCGCCAGCTGTACTGGTCGGTGAAGGCAAGTTCCAGCTCGCCGAAGACCATCGAATTGGTCAAGACTGCTCCTTTGGGCCGGTTTCATCCGGATCTAATGAGTCCTTGATCCAATTCGGTCATGCACCTCCCCCGCACAGGTACCGCCTTCACTCCCTTGGCGGGGCGCATCCTCGGGCTCCAGGGAGCACGTCCGGCGCACCAACCGGTCAGGGCACCGAGCTAAGTGGGCTGCGACCGTACAAGACCACAAGGTCCTCGCCGACCAGGGGGCCTGGTCCGACGCCGCCCGGCCGTGGTCACTGGCCCGCGGTGAGGGCCCCCGGCACGGCGTGCAGAAGCTCGAGTCGGCGCCGTACGGCTTCCGTGGCACCCGGCCGCTGCCCGGGGACCCGGAGGCGCAGGGAGACCAGGTGCGGGCCGAGCTCGCGGGCCCGGTGGGGGTCGCGGAGCTGCTGCCACTGGTGGTGGGCGCGGTCCACGGCCGCCTGGACACCGCTGCTGTCCGGGGCCTCGTGGCGGGCCAGGCGGGCATCGGCGGCCGTCATCCACAGCTCGCAGCTGCCCCCCGCGTCGCCGGCGACATGGGCCAGATCGGCCCGTACCTCCAGCCAGTGGACGGCCTCGCGGGACCCCGCGCCGTGCGTCCGTACGTTCCACCGCTCCCACTGAACGGCGAGCGCCGTCGCCTCGCCGTGGCGCCCGGCGTGCGCCATGGCGAGGATCGCGGGCAGCGGGTCCTCGGTCGCCGCCGCCGGAGCCGGTGCAGCGGGAGCCGGTGCCGCGGGTCCCAGGACGGGCGCCGGGGCGGCTTCCACGGCGAGGAGGAGTGCCCCGTCGTGGCCGGCCTGGGCGGCGGCCCTGGCATGGAGCTCGGCCGGCGGCGGGTTCAGCCCGCTGCGCCAGAGGGTGGCCACGGCCTGGAGGTAGGACGGCTCGGCGGGCCGGTTGCGGGGCGGCGGCGGTGCCACCCGGCCGTGGAGGGACATCCCGTGACCGAGCGTGAGACCGTACGCACGGATCTGTTCCCAGGCGTCGGGGGCTGCGACCAGGTCGACGATCACCCGCGTCGAGTCGGGGCGCCGCGGCTTGAGCTCGCCGGCCAGCCAGTCCCAGGGCATCCCCGAATAGCGCACGGTCGGGGGAGTGGACCGGGCCAGGGCCAGATGGAGCCGGTGCTGCCGCGCGTCGAGCTGGAGCTGCCCGGTGATGAGGAGGCTCAGCGGGCCCGCGGTGGCGGCGGCCGCGCGTACCCGGGTGAGCACCGTCTGCTGGTCCATCGGATCGGCGAGCTCGACGATCGTGCCGGCCGGGGTTCGGGTGAGGGTGCTGGGTGGGACGGCCGCGAGGGTGGGCAGGACGCTGGTGGCGTTGATGAGCCGGCTCCTGCCCGTCGGCGCGGCCGCGAGGAGCAGTGCGGTCCCCGCCGTGTTCTCGCCTTTGATCACATGAGCACCGTACGCTCTCCCCGCGCCGGCCGGGACCTGTGAAGTGCCATGAAGGCCGGGGCCGCTTGCCATCCGCACACGGCCAAGTGCCTAGCGTGCGCCGGGAAGCCGGACCGTGACGACGAGACCTCCCGCAGGGCGGGGCACGAGGTCGAGGGTTCCCCCGTGGGCGCGGACGATGCTCTGCACGAGGGCGAGACCGAGGCCGACGCCCGCGTGCTCGTCGGTGCGTACGCGTTCGGTCCCGCGCTGGAAGGGTTCCGTGAGGGTCGGTACCAGCTCCGCAGGCACCGCAGCCCCCGTGTTCTCGACCCGCAGCACGCTCGCGTCGTGCTCCGCTTCGGTGTGCACCATCACGGTGCCGCCGGCGGGGAAGTTGTGGACGACGGCGTTCTGGACGAGGTTCGTCACCAGCCGCAGCAGGAGCTCCGCGGAGCCGCGCGTGGGTGCTGCTCCGCCGGTCACGTCGAGCGCGATACCGCGCTGTTCGGCGAGGGGGAGCAGGGTTTCGGCGGCCTCTTCGGCGACGAGGGAGAGGTCGACGGTTTCGCGGGTGAAGTTCCCCCGGTCGCTGCGGCTGAGCAGCAGGAGGGCCTCGGTGAGGTCGATCGCCCGCGTGTTGACGGCCTGCAGGCGTTCGAAGACCTCGTCACGGTCGTACGCGGGGTCCCTGCGGGCGACGTCGAGCAGCGTCTGCGAGATGGCCAGCGGGGTGCGCAGTTCGTGGGAGGCGTTCGCGGCGAACCGCCGCTGCTCGGCGACGTGCGACTCGAGCCGGCCGAGCATGGTGTCGAAGGCGTCGGCGAGTTCGCGGAATTCGTCCTCGCGGCCTTCCATGCCGATCCGGTGGGACAGCGATCCGTCCCCGGCCATCCGTGCCGCGGCGGTGATCTTTGCGAGCGGCGCGAGCATCCGGCCCGCGAGGACCCACCCCCCGACGAGGCCGAACAGGAGCAGGAAGGCCATGGCCACGGCTGCGGCGGGGGCGAACATGCGCACCAGGAGGTACCGGTTGGGCGAGGTCCCCAGAAGACCCTGCGAGTTGTCGGGCACGTAGCGCAGCAGGAAGCCCCACACCACGGCCAGCAGCAGGGCGCCGGCGACGGCGAGGAACCCGGCGTAGCTGAGGGCGAGCTTCAGCCGGGCGCTGAGCCCGCGACGCCTACGCATGCGTACCGTCGGGGCGGGCGGCTCCGGGGCCGGAACCGGGGTCGAGGGCAGTACCGGGGTCCGGGCCCGGCCCGCCGGTGTCGATGCGGTAGCCGACGCCCGGCACCGTGGCGATGACCCATGGTTCGCCGAGCCGTTTGCGCAGCGCGGAGACCGTGATGCGGACGGCGTTGGTGAAGGGGTCCGCGTTTCCGTCCCAGGCCCGCTCCAGCAGCTCCTCGGCGCTGACGACCCCGCCTTCGGCGCCGACCAGGACCTCGAGCACCGCGAACTGTTTGCGGGTGAGCGCGACGTAGCGTCCGTCGCGGAAGACCTCCCGGCGGAAGGGATCCAGCCGAAGGCCCCCGATCTCGCGCACCGGCGGCCGGGCGTACGCGCGCCTGCGGTCGAGCGCCCGCAACCGCATGACGAGTTCTCGCAGCTCGAACGGCTTGGTGAGGTAGTCGTCGGCACCGAGCGCGAACCCGGACGCCTTGTCGTCGATCCGGTCCGCGGCGGTGAGCATGAGGATCGGGATGCCGCTGCCGGAGGCGACGATGCGCCGGGCGACCTCGTCGCCGGAGGGGCCGGGGACGTCGCGGTCGAGGACGGCGAGGTCGTAGGAGTTGACCCTCAGCAGCTCCAGGGCGCAGTCGCCGTCGGCGGCGATGTCGGCGGCGATCGCCTCCAGCCGCAGACCGTCACGGACGGCCTCGGCCAGGAAGGGCTCGTCCTCCACGATCAGTACGCGCATGTCCGTAGCCTAAGCAGTACGGCATATCGCCGGCGTATCCGGTGTATCCGGCGTATCCGGCGCATGCGGAGAGCCGTCCGCATCCTGCGCCGCACTTCGCCACCAGCGGCGCGACGCCAGCGCGGCGAGCACGGCGCCCGAAGCGTTGACCAGTACGTCGTCCACGGAGGACACCCGGTCCAGCTGCAGGACGTACTGGGCGACCTCGACCAGGACCGAGCAGCCGGCCCCGAGCGCCAGGATGCGCGGCAGCGATGCCAGGGCCGCGAAGCGCACCGGGGCGAAGAACCCCAGCGCCGCGAAGACCAGCAGGTTGCCGACGATCCCGAGCGGCCCCATCGTGGCCAGGTCCCGCAGCGGTACCAGGCTCACCCGGCCGGGTACGACGCCGGCCCCGGCGCCCGGCATCATGGTCAGCCACACGAACGGCACCGTCCCGTGGACCATGCCCACCTCGGCCAGCGACGTCCGCCACGCCGGTCCGGCCCCGACCCCGGCCGCACGCCGGCGGCGCGCCAGGGCCCACACCACCAGCGCGGCCGGCGGCAGCGCGACCAGCGTCATGAGCACCACGCCGTTGAACGTGTCGAAGCAGCCGTGCCACCGTCCGGCCAGGCACATCGGAGCGGACATCATGAGCGGGCGGCGGACGGCGAACACGGCGCCCGCCAGGCCGAGGACCGCCAGACCGAGGAGCACGGTGCTGCGCGTGCGGCGGGGCGGTGCCGACGGGAATGCGCTGTGGTTCATGTACCCATGGAAGACGGCGGGCCGTTGTGGCGGCGTATGTGATTTTCCATATGCCCGCGATACACGGCATCGGGCAGGGGGATGCACGATCATGATCGGATGAACGCTCGCTTCCTCGGCATATCAGAGCTGTCCGAAGTCCCCTCCGTGGCGGTCGTGGTCGACGTCATGCGTGCCTACACGGTGGCCGCCTGGGTCTTCGCCCAGGGAGCGGAGAGGATCGTTCTCGCCGGCTCCCTGGACGAGGCCCTGGCGCTCAAGGCCCGCCATCCGGACTGGGTCGCGCTCAAGGACGGTCCGCCCGCGCCCGGATTCGACATGGTCAACTCGCCGGGCCTGCTGCGGTCCGCCGACCTCCGCGGGCGCACCGTCGTGCAGAAGACCACGGCCGGGACGGTCGGCGCCCTCGCGGTCAAGGAGGCCTCGCTGGTGCTGTGCGCCGGCTTCGTGGTGGCGGAGGCAACGGCGCGGCTCCTGCGGACGCGCACGTGCGACGGCGTCACGTTCGTGGTCACCGGCGAGGGCGGGCGGGCCGAGGAAGACCTCGCGTGCGCCCAGTACATCGCCCGGAGGGCCGCCGGGGACGGGACGGAACCGGCGGAACCGGCGGAGTTCCTCCGCCGCGCTGCCGGGTCGCGGGCCGCCGCCGAGCTGGCGGAGGGAGTGCGCGAAGGAGCCCATCCCGATGACGTCGCCCTCTGCCTCGAGCTGGACCGGTTCCCCTTCGCCATGGTCGCGGCCCCGGAGGACTCGCTCATGGTCCTCCGCCCGAGCGCGGTGCCCCCGACGACCGGCGGGGTTCCGGCCTGACCGGCTGAGGGCGTGACGATCACCGTCGAGAACCAGCCGCAGTCCGACGCCGCCCCGGCACGAGTGCCCCGCACGGAACGCCCGTCCCGGGCGTGAAGCCCTAGCACATCCGCGCGAACTCGGCGTACCCGTCGGGGTTTTCGGCAGGGCCGGAGTGATGATCCGGCATTTCACGCCCGCCGTGCGTCAGCCGCTGCGATGCTTCCGCCGGTATCACGGGGCCGTCGCTCCCGCGCGCGGCCCCCGATACCGGCGAACGGTCGGCGGCGCCGTGGGGAACGGCGCTCCGGTTCGTCGTGCCGGAGCGTCCGGCCGCGGCTTCCCAGGAGTCTTCGCCTCCGGCCGCCGCCGGACGGAGCTGAGAGGGGGAGACTTCGATGTCATCGACTGCCGTGTCACGCGGGCCAAGACCCTGGTGGCGGGGCCGCCTGCTGGCGGTGGCCGCGTCGTCCGCGCTGGCCGCGAGCGGCCTGACGGTCCTGGCGGGTCCGGCGGCGGCGGAAGGGGTGTGCGCCGCCCCGGTCGTGGCGGATGCCGTCACCACGATCACCTGTACGGCGGGCGGTCCCGGCAGCCTCACCGTGCCCGACGGCGTGACCAGCGCCGTGGTCACCCTCGACGGCGCCGGAGGCGGGAACGCGTTCGACGGAACACCGGGCGGCAAGGGCGCACACCTCGTGGCGACCGTCCCCGTGACTCCGGGGGAGACGTTCAACGTCACCGTCGGCAAACGCGGCGCCGGCGCCGCCGCGAACCCGCAGTTCGGCGCGCCCGGGTCCGGCGGCGCCCTCGTCGCGGTGACCACGGCCGCCGGCGCCCCCTTGCTGACGGCCGGTTCGGGCGGCGGCGCGGGCGGTCCGGGCATCGGCTCGCCCGCCTACCCGGGAGCGGCCGGCGGCGACAGCGGCAGCGCGGGCGCCAACGGCAACGGCCTGGTCCCGGACGCGCAGGGCGGTACGGGCGGAGGCCCGGGCACCGACCTCGCGGGCGGGACGGCGGGGACCGGAGGGTTCGGCACGGACAACGAGGGCGCGAACGGCTCCCCGGGCGCCTACCCGAACGGCTCCGGCGGCTCCGCCGCGCAAGGGGTCTTCAGCCCGACCGGCGCCGGCGGGCGCGGCGGCGCCGGGTACGGCGGCGGAGGCCGGGGCGGAGCCGGCGGCCGGTACGGAACCACCGGCGGCGGAGGCGGTGGCGGAGGCGGCGGATCCAGCCTGGTCTCCGGCACGGTCCCCGGCTCACCGGTCACCCTGGCCAACGGGGCCAACGCCGGAGACGGCCGGATCGTGTTCGCCTTCCACCTCGACGCGCCCACCGTCACCGCCGTCAGCCCGGCCACCGGACTCGCGGCGGGCGGCACCGCGGTGACGGTCACCGGCACGAACCTGACGGGTGCCGCCATCACCTTCGGCGCGGGCAACCCCGCCACCGGAGTCTCCTGCACCCCGACCTCCTGCACCGCCACCGCACCGGCCGGCACCGGAACGGTGGACGTCCAGGCCACCACCCCCGGCGGCACCAGCGCGCCGTCGGCCGCGGACCGCTTCACCTACATTCCGCTGCCCGTGGTGACCTCGCTCAGCCCGTCCGCGGGCACGACGGACGGCGGTACCGTCGTCACGGTGAGCGGCACCGGCCTGAGCGGCGCCACCGCGCTCACCTTCGGACCCGGCAACCCGGCCGGCGCGCTGTCCTGCACCGCCACCACGTGCACGGCAACCGCACCCGCGCACGCCGCGGGCCCCGTCGACGTACAGGTCACCACCCCCGGCGGCACCAGCGCCGCGGTCGGCGCGGGCCGGTACACCTACCAGCTCCCGCCCGCCGACATCGACGTGGACCTGACCGCACAGCCGGGCCTGAGCCTCCTCGTCCCGTACCTCACCTACACCCTGACCGCCCAGAACACCGGCCCCGGCACGGTCACTTCGGCCACGCTCACCGCGACGCTGCCGCCGGGCTCGTCCGCCACCGCCCTGGCCCCGGGGTGCACCGCCCTGGGCGCCACCGTGACCTGCGGGTACGGCACCATCGCCGGCGGGACCGGATCCGCCAAGACGTTCCGGGTACCGCTGAGCCTGCTGTCGCTGGGCCGCGTCTCGGTCACCGCCACCCGGACGGTGTCCGCCCCGGCCGACCCCAACACGCTCAACGACGGCGCGACCGCCACCTGCACGGTCGTCTCCGTCCTCCTGGCCACCTGTCCCTGACCCCCGGACAGCGCCCGGCCCCCCCGCACATCCCCGCTGCCCCGCGAGCCCACCGGCTCGCGGGGCAGCGCCCGTTGCGGGCCGCGCGGAGGATGCCTTGACTTCGCGGGGCCGCTGCCCGACCCTCGGGCGCACCCCGGCCCGCTTCGTCAGGGACCCACAGCGCGGAGGACGACGTATGGGACAGCTCGACGGCAAGGTCGCTGTGGTCACGGGCGGTTCGTCCGGCATCGGCCTGGCGATAGCCGCCCGCTTCGTCCAGGAGGGCGCCCGGGTCTTCCTCACCGGCCGACGTGAGGCGGAACTCGCCGCGGCCGCCCAGGCCTTGGGCCCCTGGGTGATCGCGGTCCCGGGTGACGTGACCCGCGAGGCAGACCTCACCCGCCTCTACACGGCGGTGGAGGCCGGGGGCAGCCCCGTGGACATCCTGGTGGCCAACGCCGGGGGCGGCAGACCGGCCGTACTCGCCGATCTCACGGAGGACGAGTTCGACCTGACGTCGGACCTGAACTTCAAGGCGACCTTCTTCACCGTCCAGCGCGCACTGCCCCTGTTCAAGGACGGCGGCTCGATCGTCCTGCTCGGCTCGGCCGCAGGTTCCGGCGGCTCCCGGCGCTTCGGCGTCTACGCCGCGACGAAGGCCGCCGTCCGTTCGATGGCCCGCAGCATGGCCCTGGAACTGGCCGGGCGCGGAATCCGCGTCAACACCCTCAGCCCCGGCCCGATCGCGACCCCGTCCCTGGCGCAGGCCCCCGCCGGGGTCGTCGAGGAGGCGACGGGCCGGGTTCCCCTCGGCCGCCCCGGCCACCCCGAGGAGGTCGCCTCCGCCGCCCTGTTCCTCGCCTCGGACGAGAGCAGCTACATCACCGGGATCGAACTCTTCGTGGACGGCGGGGCCCGCCAGGTCTGACGGGGGAGGCGCAGCGCCGCACGGGCCGGGGCGCGGGGCTCCGCTCCATCCGACCGGGTGTGCGTTCCACCCGGAGGGAGGATGCGGCACGATCACATGGTCAGGTGCCCGAAGACGCCGGCGATCAGGATTCCGGCGCCGAAGACGAGGAAGCTGACCACCGTCATGACCGCGAGCCGGCGGCGGCCGACCCCGGCCTGCATCGTGTGGTGGCCGTGCCCTCCGGCGGGGGCGGGGCCCGGCCCGCCGGAGAGGGCCGCACCCGCCAGGGCCATCCCCGCGGCAAGGGGGACCGGCTCCGCATCGAGGACGGTCACCATGCCGTGCTTGAGCCCCCGGTCCACCAGCCACCAGTTCATGGGCAGCGCCACGAGGAAGCCGGCGCACAGGGCGATGGACATGATGAACCAGAAGGTGGGGCCGGTGGGGCTGGGGTGGGGCACGGTGTTGGTCATCCACGGGTTCATGACCGCCGTCATGCCGCCCATGACCGCGTTCATGGACAGCAGCTCCGCCATGAAAGTCTTCTTCAGCGACGCGCGGTAGCCGCCGAACATGTCCTTCATGAAGAGGGCCTGGAAGACCGTCCAGCCGAACAGGAAGCCCAGGGCGTACTCGCACAGGAGCTCGGCCCACGGCTGGAGCCCGAGGTTGTAGGTGATCACCGCCGCGACGAGGATGCCGATGCCGTCGCCGGCCACGCAGTGCATGGTCGATCCGACGACCTGCCGCCACTTCGCCGCCACGTACTGCTCGTGCGTGCCGGGCAGCGGCTCACGGCAGCTCAGCGCGTACACCAGGGCGCCGAACAGGCTGCTGAAGGCGCTGATGACGACGAAGCCCCACTTCATCACCGTGGCTTCCGGTGTTCTGCGGATGTCCACGGCGACGAAGACCACTGCGACGGCCACTTGCAGGAACCACAGCAGCATCACGCCTTCGAGCAGCACGGACGCCTCCCGTTGATCACTCCCGACAGCCTGTCAGGCCTCCCGGCAACCGGCCACTCGGAAGCCCGCGGCCGTGGCAGCACCTCCCACGCGGATCCGGACGCCCGACGGCCCGATGCGTGCCGTGGCGGTGACGGTGGCGGGGCTGCCGACCGCATCGCCCATGTCGACGGCGATGCGGGTGGTGCCGCGCCGCGCCAGGAGGGCGGCCAGGCAGGCGGTGCTGTTGGCGTTGGCGATGTCCTCCGGGACCCCGATCGACGGTGCGAACATCCGGGCCGCCAGCTCACCGGAGGGCGAGGGAGGCGAGTAGACGTACGCGCCCAGCAGGCCCAGACGGTCGCACGCGTCCCGCAGCCCGTCGAGGTCCGGGTCCACGGCGGCGAGCGCGGCGCGGCTCGGAACGGGCACCAGCAGGCGCTCCCGGCCCACCCCGGCCACCCGTAACCCGGGCGCGGCCCCGTCCGCGGCGATCCCGAGCGGCGGAAGCGCCAGCTCCCGCTCGGCAGCGGTCGGCGGGCGGAGACCGACGGGGCCGGGGTCGAAGCTCGCGGAGAAGTGCGCCCCGTTCCGCACCGCCCATCCGTCGAACGTACGTGTGGACGTCCTGAGGGTGGCCCGGTACTCCGCCCCCGCCCCCGGCCCCGCCTCGGCCCCGGCCCCCGCCCGGGAGGCGAGGAAGGCCAGGGCGGCGACCGTGCCGTGGCCGCAGGCGGGCAGCTCGCCCGCGGAGGTGAAGAATCGGATGCGGACTTCGGGCCGGGGCCGGCGGTGGACGCGGAGGAACACCGCGTGCGAGGTCCCCCGTTCCACGGGCACGCGCCGGCGGTCCTCGTCGCTCAGCCGGTCGTCGTCCGGCACCACTGCGGTGGGGCTGCCACCGGTGCCACCGGTGCCGTCCCGCAGGCATGCGCGGATGAGTGCGGTCGTCTCGGGTACGGCCATCCGGGCAGGGCTCCTTCTCTACTCGCTGCCGGGGGTGTCGCACAGGGCGCGGTCGACGAGGTCGGTGGCGGCCCTGTGCTGCCGGAGCATTCCATCGGGGTCGTTGAAGCCGCCGTTGGCGTGCGGGCTGCGCAGGGCGGCCGTGGTGCCCGGCAGGTAGGTGTGGTCCGTGCCGAGCGGTTTCAGGATGCGGCTCTCGACCTCCTTCGGCCAGGGGTGCCCGACGGTCCTTTCCACGATCATGCCGAGGAGCACGTAGCCGGTGTTGGAATGGCTCCAGCCCGTGCCGGGCTCGAAGTCCGGGCTGTGCTCCATCGCCCGGGCGACGATCTGCTCGGGGGTGTGGGTGTCGTAGCGGTGCTGGTGGTACTCCTGCGGGGTGTCGAAGCCGGAAGGTCGTCGTGGAGGCCGCTGGTGTTCGACAGGAGCAGACGCACGGTCATTTTCCGTCCGTCGTTGCCGTTTCCGTCGATGACAGCGGGCAGCCGCCGGTCCACCGTGTCGTCCAGTGACAGCTTCCCTTCGTCGGTCAACTGCAGCACCACGGTGGCCATCAGTGCCTTGCCGGTGCTGGCGATGCGGAAGTAGCCGTCCTGCGGTGCCGGGTTGTCCGTGTCCGCCGCGGCGACTCCGGCGGTGGCGACCAGGTCCCGTCCGGAGGCGGTGGTCACCCGCGCCTGGACGCCGGTGACCCCCAGCGCCCGGATGGCATCGGTGTCCCGGCGCAGGTCCTGCTGCCGGCGGGCCGGACGGCCTTGGCCACACCCGCGGTGCAGAGTGCGGCGGCCGCCAGGGCCAACCACCCCCGGCGGAGGCGGTGGTGACCCTGTCGGGACGGGCGGTGAGGGCGGTGAGGGCGGTGCTGCGGCGCGGAGGCCGCGATTTCGGATCTCATGGATGCCACGCCAGGAAGGCGGCCGGCCGCGCGTCGCTACCGCAGGGGCCGCCGGAAACCTACGGCCGGCTGTAGTGCCGCGGGGGCGCCCGGCGCGTACGGTGACGCGTCGGAAGGCCGCTCCCGGTCCCGTACGGCGGCAGACGAGCGCGGACCAGTGCACGGTGTGATCGGCGATGCCCGCGCACGGTCGGTCCGCGCCGCGCGCAGCGGGGGCTACTTGCTCGGCACCCTGATGACCGCGACGGTGACGCTCGTTGGCGCGCCACTGCCGGGCCGACCGGGCCGTCCGGGCGAGCCGGGCCGTCCGGGCCAGCCGGGCCGAGCGGCGGAGCCGCGCACCCGCGCCCTGCGCCACGACCTGGCCTGGCTCGTGACTCACGTGGCCACCGGCCTGCCCGCGGGTGCACTCGCCCTGCTCTGCCTGGGCAACCTGCTCCTCGCCCTGGCCGCCCGGGCCGGCGTGCCGACCCGCATCGACATCGGCGGCATCGGCGAGCCCGGTGAAGTCCCCGCCGCGGTCGAGGCGATCACCTACTCCGCGGTCACCGAGGCGCTGGCGAACATCGCCCGGCACAGCCGGGCCACCCGGGCCGCGGTGCGCGTCACGGCGGGGGCTGCCGGCGGCGCCGGCCGCTGCCGGGACGTAGCCTTGAGTCTCCAGTGACTGGAGACAGCAGAGTGGGAGTCATGGACGCCACGACCCTCTGCTCGATCGGGGAACTCTCCCGACGGACCGGCCTGCCCGTCAGGACCATCCGGTTCTACTCCGACTCGGGGTTGGTGGCGCCGACCACCCGAAGCCCCGCCGGCTACCGGCTCTACGGCCTCGACGCACTGCTCCGCCTGGAACTCCTGCGCACGCTGCGCGAGCTGGGCATGGACCTGGCCACCGTCCGGCGGGTACTGGACCGCGAGCTCTCGGTGGCGGAAGTGGCCGCGGCGCACGCCGATGCCGTGGACGCCCAGATCCGGGTGCTGCAGCTGCGCCGGAGCGTCCTTCGAGCCGTGGCCGCAAGCGGCTCCAGTCCCGAGGAGATCAAGCTCATGCACAGGCTCACGCAGATGTCTGCCGAAGAACGCCGACGTCTGATCGACGACTTCATCGAAGACACCTTCGGCAGCCCCGGCACGGCGCAAGGCGCCCCCGCCGCAGCGGCGATGGTCCGCGCCGCCACCCCCGACCTCCCCGACGACCCGTCCGCCGAGCAGGTCGCCGCATGGGTGGAGCTCGCCGAGCTGGTCGGCGACGAGGACTTCCGGACGCGGATGCGCCGGACGGCCGTGCACCAGGCCGCCGGCGGCGGGCCCGGCATCGAGGGCGAGGCCGGCGAGGAGCTGATGGACCTCGTCCGGCGGAAGGTGGCCGAGGCCGTGGAGTCGGGCACCGACCCGCTCGGCCACCGGGCCGTACCCGTCGTCGACGAGCTCGTGCACCGCTTCGCCGAGGCGTTCGGGCGCACTCCCGACGGAGCGTTCCGGGACTGGCTGGCCCGGCGGTTCGAGGAGGCCCACGATCCCCGCGTCGACCGGTACTGGCGGCTGGTGTGGATCGTCAACGGCTGGCAGGTGGTACCGAACCTGGCCCCGGCGTACCCCTGGCTCATCCGGGCCCTGCGCAGCGGCCGCGGCGCGTAGCCGCAGGGGAAGGGGGCCGTTCACCCGGAGAGGCGCTGGTAGATCGTTTCTGCTTGGGGTATTCGCGTGAGTGCGGCAGGCGGGCGACGTCGCGAGGGCAATAGGACTTCTCGAGCACTTCACTCGTTCGGGAGGTCATCATGCGACTCATCCACACGGCGGCCCTGGCAGCTGCCGCGGCCCTTGCCGCCGGTGCCGGAATCTCGTACGCCCAGCAGGGCGCGGCCGAGGCGCCCACCCAACGCCAGATCACGACGTACGCGGTGTGGGGCCACACGGACGTGGATCCGGGCCAGGTCGTCACGGCGAGAACGGACGACTGCCCGGCGGGGCAGCTCGTCACGGGCGGCGGGGGCTTCCTCGCGTACAGGGACCCAGGGGCCTTCGTCATGAGTGCCAGCTCCATCGCATGGAACCATGGGCCGAAAGGCTGGTACGTGAGCGGCAGGAGCAACGCCACCGAGCGGACGACCCTGTACACCTACGGCCTGTGCACCGATGCGGTCACCGCGCTGCCCCCGCTGAACGAGAGGGGCCTCCCGCCTGGCCTCCCGCAGGGCTTCCCGCCGGGCCTCGCACCCGATGCACCGGGCCTCCCCGAAGGCCGCTGAGGAAGCCGTTCGGGTCGTCGCGTGGCGGGTCGGCCAGGAGGCCGCTGTTGATCTTGTGCATCCGTACAGGTCCCCTCGGTGCGCCAGGGGCGCAACGTCCGGGACGTCGATCGCTCGGGGCGGGCAGCGACACGGTGGGTGCGCTCGAAGCGGCGGGCGAACAGGGGGAGTTCGGTATGCCCGAGGTGGGCTCGTCCGACGGTACGGTCATCGCCTACGAGCGGCACGGTGATGCGGGACCGACGCTGATCCTCGTCGGCGGTACGTTGATGACCCGGGTGGGCGGCCTGGGAGGACGCTTCCCCGACCCTGCCGTACGACGGCCGGCTGATGAGCGGCACCATGTCCGGCCGTCCGCTGCCCGCCGACCGCTGGCGGTCCGTGGGGATACCCGTCCTCGTCGGCCACGGCGGTGCGGGTGAGACGTGCATGGCCAACGGGGCGAAGGAACTGGCCTCCCTCGGCGACAACTACACCCTGCACGTCCTTCCCGGTCAGGGCCACGGCGTCGATCCGCACGCACTCGCGCCCGTGCTGACCTCCTTCTTCACCACGGGCAGCCCGGTCTGACAGTGCCCCGCCGCTCAGCGCGGCGGCGGGTGCACGGCCAGCCAGTGACGGGCGATCTGCTCACGCGTGGCGACCCACGCCCCGCCGCGCTGCGCGACGTGCTTCAGGAAGCCGTCGAGCGCGCGGATGCGGCCGGGCCGGCCGGTGATCCGGCAGTGCAGGCCGACGCTCATCATGCGCGGGCGGTCGGCGCCCTCGGCGTGCAGTGCATCGAACGCGTCGACGAGGTACGACAGCATGTCGTCCGCGGTGGTGAAGCCGTGCACGAT
This sequence comes from Streptomyces sp. NPDC085524, assembly GCF_044541755.1. Taxonomy (NCBI): domain Bacteria; kingdom Bacillati; phylum Actinomycetota; class Actinomycetes; order Kitasatosporales; family Streptomycetaceae; genus Streptomyces; species Streptomyces sp. NPDC085524. The sequence goes on along the minus strand of NZ_JBITTH010000035.1, from coordinate 31,864 downwards.
CAGGAACTTGAAGTCGTTGGTGTCCAGGCTGTACGGAAGGACGAGGTGCGGCCGTCCGGCTGCCTCGACGTAGAACGGCAGGTCGTCGGAGTAGTCGTCGGAGTCGTAGAGGAAGCCGCCCTCCTCGGCGACGAGCCGCCGCGTGCTGCTGCTCGTACGGCCGGTGTACCAGCCGACGGGCCGGCGTCCGACGAGCCGCTCGATCGTCCTGACCGAGCGCGCGATGTCGCCGCGCTCCACGTCCTCGGGCACGTGCCGGTGGTCGATCCACCGCCACCCGTGGCCCGCCACCTCCCACCCGGCAGCGCCCATCGCCCGCGCCGCGTCCGGGTTCCGCTCCAGCGCCTGACCGACGGCGTAGACGGTGAGCGGCGCACCGTGCGCTCCCAGGGTGCGATGGATGCGCCAGAACCCGGCGCGCGAGCCGTAGGCGAACATCGACTCGACGTTCAGGTCCCGCCCGCCCACCACGGACGGCGCTCCGACGATCTCGTGCAGGTAGCCCTCGGAGGCGGCGTCCCCCTCGAGGACGCTCTGCTCCCCGCCCTCCTCGTAGTTGAGGACGAGACTCACGGCGACCCGGGCGCCGCCGGGCCAGGCAGCGTGCGGAGGGTCGGAACCGTAGCCGACGAGATCGCGCTGGTGCTCGGACACGTGGCGCACCCTACCGCCGGCCGGGCCCGCGTCCACGGGTGGCGGCCCGGACGGTGTGGCGCGGATGGTGCGGCGCGGGCGGGGATGCGGCGTGCCGTCAGTGCGCGTGCCCGCCCGGCTCGCCCGCGGGCGCACTCGAGGCGGTGCCGGGGTCCGCGGTGGCCGTGGCGCCGGGGGACCCGCCCGCCCGGACGGTGAAGGCCGCCGTACGGACCTTGCCCTCGTGCTGGAAGTCCAGGAACAGGCGGTACGTCCCGGGGCTCGGGGGCGTTGCGGTGAAGGAGACGTCCGGCCCCGGTCCGCCCTGGTTGGGGTGGACGTGGAGGTAGGCCAGGTCTCCGTCGCGCAGGGCGACGAGGTGGCCGTAGGCACCGAGGTACGGCTCCAGGTCCGTGACCGGCTTCCCGTCCTTGCTGACGGTGAGCCGGAGTTCGCCCGCCTTGCCCGGGTCCAGGGTGCCGCCCAGCGCGACCCGGTAGCCCTCCACCTCCGCCGTCCCGGTGGCCGGCGGCATCGGGGCGGGTGCGTACGGGCCGGGAACGGACAGGTCCGCGCCGAGGGTGATGCCCTTCGCGCCGGCGGCGGCCGGGGTGAAATCGGCGAAGGCCTTGTAGCCGCCCGCCGCTGGCAGGTCCACCGGTGTCGACCAGGTCCCGTCGGCCGCCCGGACCGGGTGGAGGTGACGGTAGACCGTGAGGTCCCGCGAGGCGACGATGAAGTGCAGCTCCTTGCCGTGCTCGGTCCGGTACGCCGTGACGTTCCGGCCGTCGCGGTCCTTGACGGAAAACCTGAGCTCTGCGGGTCCCGGCCCGACCTGCCGGGTGTCCAGGGACAGCGTGTAGCCGGCGTCCGAGACCTGCAGGCCGCCGGGCGCGGACGCCTGGGCCGCCTCCTGGTGGCCGCCGTGTCCGTCACCGCCTCGGCCCGGCGTGCCGCCCCGTGCCGAGTGGCCCGAGTGCTCCGCCCGCTCCGGGGTGCCCGTCGGTCCGACCCCCTTGCCGACTCCGTACGCGGTACCGAAGGCCGCCGTGAGTGCGGCGGCGAAGGCCGTGATCCTCAGTCCGGTGTTCATGTCTGCTCTCCCGTGCGGTGAGGGGCTGCTGCCGTTGCGGCTGCCGACGCACGTCACCATACCCCCCAGGGGTATCAAGTCAAGCGGTGCGATCTCTTGCGCGCTTATACCCATGGGGGGTATACCTGAGGGCATCCAAAGGGATACCCCCTCTAGGTATCTGGTATCCGGGATATCCAGCCAGCCGATATCCGGACGAAGCGTTCGAACGAATGGGGAGATGTCATGTCCTGCTGTACTCCTGAAGGCACCTGCGGCACGAACACCGCAGCGGCCACCGCCGTCGCCGTCGCGGAGACCACCGTCGCCACCGCCTACCGCGTGTCGGGCATGACCTGCGGCCACTGCCGGACGGCCATCACCACGTCGGTCGGCGCGCTCGACGGCGTCGTCTCCGTCGACGTGGACCTGGCGGGCGGCCTGGTCACGGTGGTCACCGTCGGCGCCCCCGACGATGCCGCCGTCGCGGCGGCGATCGACGACGCCGGCTACGAGCTCACCGGCCGCGCCGCCTGACACCCGGCCCGGCCACCCCCGCGCCGGGGCCCGCCCACCCGCCGGGCCCCGGCCCCTTCCCACCCCTCCCGCGCACGAACGAGGAGCAGCATCCATGACCACCACCGTCGGCGCCGCCGAGGTCGAGCTCGCCATCGGCGGCATGACGTGCGCCTCGTGCGCCGCCCGCATCGAGAAGAAGCTCAACCGCATGGACGGGGTCGAGGCCACCGTCAACTACGCGACGGAGAAGGCCAAGGTCACCTTCGATGCGGACGGAGTCTCCGTCGCGGACCTGATAGCCACCGTCGAGGCCACCGGCTACACCGCACAGGAACCCGCGCCGGTCCGCACGGACGACGCGGGGACCCCCGCCGGCCCGGGGGAGGAGCACGACGGACTGCGCCCCCTGCGGCAGCGCCTGGTCACCGCCGTGTCCCTCGCCGTCCCCGTCATCGCGATGGCGATGGTCCCGGCGCTCCAGATCGAGTACTGGCAGTGGCTCTCGCTGACCCTGGCCGCGCCCGTGGTCACGTACGCGGCCTGGCCCTTCCACCGCGCCGCCTGGACCAACGCCCGGCACGGCGCGGCCACCATGGACACCCTGATCTCGGTCGGCACGACCGCCGCGTTCCTGTGGTCGCTGTGGGCGCTGTTCTTCGGCACCGCCGGCACCCCCGGGATGACCCACGCCTTCGAGCTCACCATCGCCCGCACCGACGGCGCCGGAAACATCTACCTGGAGGCGGCGGCCGGAGTCACCGCCTTCATCCTGGCCGGCCGGTACTTCGAGGCCAAGTCCAAGCGCAAGGCCGGCGCGGCCCTCAAGGCGCTGCTGGAACTGGGGGCCAAGGAGGTCACCGTGCTGCGCGGCGGCCGCGAGGAGCGCATGGCGACCGCCGATCTGCGCATCGGCGACCGGTTCCTGGTCCGGCCAGGCGAGAAGATCGCCACCGACGGCACCGTCGTCGAAGGCTCGTCCGCCGTGGACGCCTCCATGCTGACCGGCGAGTCCATTCCCGTCGAGGTCACGGCCGGCGACCCCGTCACCGGGGCCACCCTGAACGCCGGCGGCCGCCTCGTGGTCGAGGCCACCCGCGTGGGCGCCGACACCCAGCTCGCCCGGATGGCGAAGCTGGTCGAGGACGCCCAGAACGGCAAGGCCGCCGCCCAGCGCCTCGCGGACAGGATCTCCGCGGTGTTCGTCCCCGTCGTCATCGGCCTCGCGCTGGCCACCCTCGGCTTCTGGCTCGGCTCCGGCGCCGGACTCACGGCCGCCTTCACCGCGGCCGTCGCCGTCCTGATCATCGCCTGCCCCTGCGCCCTGGGCCTGGCCACCCCCACCGCGCTCATGGTCGGCACCGGCCGCGGCGCCCAGCTCGGCATCCTCATCAAGGGACCCGAGGTCCTGGAGACCACCCGCAAGGCCGACACCATCGTCCTCGACAAGACGGGCACCGTCACCACCGGCAAGATGACCCTCCTCGCCGTCCACCCCGCCGAAGGCGCTGACGAGCACGAAGTCCTGCGCCTGGCCGGAGCCCTGGAGCACGCCTCAGAGCACCCCATCGCCCAGGCCGTCGCCACCGGCGCGGCCGCCAGGACCGGCGCCCTCCCCACCCCCGAACACTTCTCCAACGTCCCCGGCCTCGGCGTCCAGGGCGTCGTGGACGGCCACGCCGTCCTCGTCGGACGCGAAAGGCTCCTGGCCGAGTGGGCCATCACCCTGCCCGTGCACCTGGAGCGCGCCAAGGCACGGGCCGAGGCGGCCGGCCGTACCGCGATCGTCGTGGCCTGGGACGGCGAGGCCCGCGCGGTCCTGGAAGTCGCCGACGCGGTCAAGGACACCAGCGCCGAAGCCATCCGCCGGCTCAAGGCCCTCGGCCTCACCCCCATCCTCCTCACCGGCGACAACCAGGCCGTGGCCGAAGCCGTCGCGGCCGAGGTCGGCATCGAGCAGGTCATCGCCGAGGTCATGCCGCAGGACAAGGTCGACGTCGTCAAGAAGCTCCAGGCCGAGGGCCGCAGCGTGGCCATGGTCGGCGACGGCGTCAACGACGCGGCCGCACTCGCCCAGGCCGACCTGGGCCTGGCCATGGGCACCGGCACCGACGCCGCCATCGAGGCGGGCGACCTGACCCTCGTACGAGGCGACCTGCGCGCCGCGGCCGACGCCATCCGCCTCGCCCGCAAGACCCTCGGCACCATCCGCTCGAACCTGTTCTGGGCCTTCGCCTACAACATCGCCGCCCTCCCGCTCGCCGCCGCCGGACTGCTCAACCCGATGATCGCCGGAGCGGCCATGGCCTTCTCCTCGGTCTTCGTGGTCGGCAACAGCCTGCGCCTGCGCGGCTTCCGCCCCGCCACCGCCTGAACAGCCACCACCCGCCCCGCCCGGCCCTAACACCCCGAGCCGACACACCGCCCCTCCGCGAAGACCGACACCGCGGAGGGGCGGTCCCAGGCGCTCGTCACGGACGCGGTGGGCATGCACGGAGAAGCTCACCGCCCCATCCTGCCCTGCCGGATCCGGCGGACAGCCGTCCCACCGGCACGCGCGCGAGCCCCGGTGACGCCGGGGCCGCGAGCCATGTCGTGCGGGCGCTGCGCTCGTTAGGAACGCGTGTCGCCCGCGCACCGGCCTTCCTCCGAAGGCGTTCCGTCCTCCGAGGGCCCCGCCCCGCCCCGCAAGTACCTCGTCGTCGCCGCCATGGGCTGCGCCGGGGGCATGGTCATGCTGGACCAGACGGTCGTCGCCGTCGCCCTCGACCCGGTGGCGCGGAGCCTGGGCTTCACCACGTTCGTCATGCACGCCGTGGTGCTCGTCTACAGCCTGGCGATGGCCGCGTTCACGCCGGTCGGAGCCATGGCCTCACGGCGCTTCGGCCTGCTGGGCACCTTCCGGGCCGGGACCGCGGTGTTCGTGGCCGCTTCCGGGCTCTGCGGGCTCGCGCCGGGCGGTGATGCCGCCGAGCCGTACCTGCTCGCGATGAGGGCCGTGCAGGGCGCGGGCGCCGCACTGATGCTGCCGGTGGCCACGACGCTGATCGCGGACGTGTACGAGGAGCACGAACGGGGCCGGGCCCTCGCCGTCTACGCGGGCCTGGCGCAGATCCTGTTCGTCGCGGGACCGGTGCTGGGGGCGGTCCTCATCGAGTTCCTCGGATGGCGCTCGGTCTTCCTCGTCAACGTCCCGGTCGGCGCGCTGACCCTCTGGTTGATCGGCGAAGCGCGCGTGCACCGTGAGGCCGCGGGCGGCACGCTCAGCGCGGGCCAACCCCTCGCCGTGATCCTTTCGCTGGGCCTGCTCGTGTCCGGGCTCTACCAGTGCGGCGTCTGGGGCGTCACCGACCCCAGGACGCTCACCGCCCTGCTGGCGGGCGCACTGACGCTGGCCCTGGCGGTGCGGCTCGTCCTGCGGTCCCCGCAGCCGCTCGTGGACCTGCGGCTGCTGCGCATCCGCCCCTACGCCGTGGACGTGGCGATCACCTTCATGGTGCAGGCCGCGCAGCTGATCGTGATCGTGCACGGCACGCTGTTCCTGCGGCAGGCCATGCACCTGTCGCTCCCCGCCACCGGCACGTCCCTGCTGCCCCTGGTCGCCGCCCTGGCGACGGGCACCTTCCTGTCCGGGTTCCTCCTGGACCACTACCGGTCGATCCGGGTGCCCGTCCTGCTGGGCCTGACGGCCGCCACACTGGGGGCCGTGGCCTGGACGCTCGCACTGCCGTCACAGCAGTACCCCTGGCTGGTGCCCGGGATGGTCCTGACCGGGCTGGGGATGGGCCTGCCGGTACCCGCCCTGAGCGCCGAGATGATGCGCGCCGTCCCCGAGGACGAACGGCCCGACGCGTCCGTCGTCCGCCAGACCTTCCGGCAACTGGGCGGGGCGATCGGTCTCGCGGGCGCGGGAGCCGTGGTCCTCGGCCTCAACAGCAGCACGGCGGACGAGGCCGGCATCGTCAGCGCCACGGCCACCCCCGGCGCCTTCGTGGTCGCGAGCTGCGCCCTGGGCACCGCACTCCTGCTCGCGGCCACCGCCCTGCCGAAGGGGCGGCGGACCGCCCCGCACTGAACGCTGCGCCCGGGCGGCCCGGGAGCGGCAGCCTCAGGCCCGGCGCCCGACCGCCGCCAGGGCCTCCCTGACCTCCCGCGCCACGCGGGCCGCGTCCTCGGGGTTGTTGACCACGTCCGTGTTGTTCATGTCGACGACGAACACCTCGCTGGCCGAGTAGTGCTTGTGCACCCAGTCGTCGTAGCCGGACCACAGCGTCCGGTAGTACTCGACGAGGCTCTCGTCCTGCTCGAAATCGCGGCCCCGCAGCCCGATGCGGTGCAGCACCGTCTCGAAGTCGGCCTTGAGGTAGACCATGAGGTCGGGTGCCTTGCGGTACGGCAGGCCGTCGATCTCGCGCATCATCTCGTCGAGCAGCCCCTCGTACACCCGCATCTCGAGGGAGCTGATCCGGCCCAGGTCGTGGTTGACCTTGGCGAAGTACCAGTCCTCGTAGATCGACCGGTCGAGGACGTTGTCGCCCTGCTTGTACGCCTCCTTGATCGAGGCGAACCGCGTCTGCAGGAAGTAGAGCTGGAGCAGGAAGGGGTAGCGCTTGGCCTGGATCTCCTCGGGGCTCGCCGTGTAGAAGAGCGGCAGGATCGGGTTGTCGTCCACGCTCTCGTAGAAGACGTCGCTCCCCAGCTCCTTGGCGATCAGCTCGGCCACGGTCGTCTTGCCGATGCCGATCATGCCTCCGACGCAGATCACTGGCATACCTCACTTCTCCCTGGGGGTCTTCTGTTCGTGGGCGGGTGCGCCCGGCGCCCCATACCCCTGAGACGCACGCCGGCGGTCACGTGACTCCCCGGGACGTTCATGATCAGCGTGAGGTGGTCCTCATCCGGACCGAGGCCCTGACACAGGCCGCTCCCCTCGGCCGACCGGACCGTTCCGCGGACGCCGCGTACGGCGGTGATCCGCGGCCCCGCGGCCGCCTTGAATCTTAAATGACGATCCACCTCGTGACGGCCAGAGCACCGGCACCCGGATCACGGCCCGACGCGCCGCGTGGATCTCTCGTCCGGCCGCCCGGGCATCGGCTACGGTCCTTGGCTGTGAACCGTACCGAGCGTCTGTACGCCCTGGTGGAGGAGTTACGCGCGGTCTCGCCCCGGCCGCGCAGCGCCCGATGGCTCGCCGAGCGCTTCGGCGTCAGCACCCGCACCATCGAGCGGGACCTCGGCGCGCTCCAGGAGTCCGGCGTGCCGGTCTATGCAGAGCCGGGCCGCAGCGGCGGGTACGTGGTGGACAAGGACCACACCCTGCCGCCCCTGACCATCACCCCGGCCGAGGCGGCGGCCCTCGCCGTCGCCCTGCACGAGCTGTCCGGGTCGCCGTTCGCCACCGACGCCCGCTCGGCGCTGCACAAGGTGCTCGCCGTCATGCCGCAGCGGGACCGGCAGGCGGCGCACGAGCTCGCGGCCCGAATACGGGTGCCCGCGCACCCCGCTTCGCCGTCCTCCCTCCCGCACACCCTGCGCGAGGCGCTCTCGACCCGCCGGCCGGTGCACCTGAGCCACGCCGACGAGCACGGCCGGCTCACCGACGGCGTCGTCGAACCCCTGGGCTTCCTGGGCGGGGAGCACTGGTACCTCATCGGCTGGTGCCGGCTGCGCTCCGCCGTGCACGGCTTCCGCCTCGACCGCATCCGGGAAGCAGTGGCGCTCGAGGAAGCAGCGGAACCGCGTCCGCTGGACCTGTCCGAACTCGACGACTCCGAACTCACCGCCCCCGGCTCGGATTTCGTCGCACTCGACGAGCTCTACAGGCTCGCTTGAGCCGCCGCGCGGAGGGCTAAACACCGACAGGGGGTTGTCGCTCACGGCCCAGAGGCTGTGAGCACGAACCGACCACGGAAGGCACCCATGTCTGTGACGACGACCCCCACCACCGACTCCGCACCGCTGACCCGGGAAGCCGGCACCCGGCTGGTGGAGGGCTGGGCGGCGCTCTGGAACGGAGACGTCGCCCTCGCCGACCAGATCCTCGCCCCCGGCTTCCGGCTGTACTTCGCGGACGACTTCGGCGGCTCCGGCTCCGCCGCCACCTTCGGCCAGGACGAACTGACGGCATTCATCGCGGTCAACAGCCATGCCCTCACCGGCGTGACGTTCGCCGCCGACGCCCCACCGCTGGTCGACTCCGAGCGCGGTGAGATCGCCTGCCGTTGGAGCGAGAGCAACGCAGACGGCGGCGGAGACGTCGTCGTCAAGAGCGGCATCGACATGTTCGCGGTCACCGACGGCCGGATCTCCGCCGTGTGGTCGCTCACCGGCAACCGCCGCTTCGCCGCCTGAGCTGCACGACCGGGCACCGGTGCCCCGGGGTCGAACAGGATCGCGCGGCCGAGGGGTCGGCGCATCACCAGGGCCGCCCCGTGGCCGCTTCGGCGTCGTGCGCATGTTCTAGGGTCGGCGTCATGAGTACGCAAAAGCCGGCCCTTGAGTCGCTCCTGTCGCAGATCGCCCGTCAGGAGCGCCTGTGGCAGGCCGAAAAGGATCTCAAGGCGCTCGGACCCGAAGGGGTCCGCGGCCTGCTGGACATACGACGACAGGGGCCCGGTGCCCTGCGCCGCCCTGCGCTGCACGCGCTGGCGATGATCGGTGCCGGTGACGAGCTCGACGACAGGGACCGGCGGGCGCTGGAGCGCCTCGTCCGGATCAAGTTGCCGGACGACAGGCCGCTGGACCACCACTGCCCGTTCATCTGGCTCGCGGTGCCGGCCGCCACCTACGAAGGCCTCTTCGAGGCCCTGGGCCTGCACGACCGCATCCCCGCGACCATGGCCATGGGCATGTCGGCCATGCACCACGACACGGCCGTCACGACCGGCCCGGGCGGCGAGGAGCGGACCGTCCACCGGTCCTTCATCACGCCCGAGTTCGCCGGCTGGCGGATGGTGTTCGGCGGCCTGGTGTTCAAGACCGCGGAGGAGATCGCGACCCGGGTCAGCGCGCACTGCGGAGAAGCCCACTTCTACTTCCGCGACGCCTACGACGACGACCACAGCTGGGCGATCGCCGAGCAGGGCCGCCTGGTCCGCTCCTACCAGACCTACCGAGAGCCGGCCTGGACGGGCGAGCCGATGCCCTGGGAGACCCCCCAGACCGACGACGAGCACTGGGAACCCGGCTTGTACGAACCGAACGCCTCGTGCGAGACGAATGCCAACGGTGTGGCGGAGAAGCTGACCGTCGACCCGGAGGAGATCGACGAGAACACCCCCATGACCGGCCACGGCTGGCTGGCCGTCACCGCCCCCGGCGTCGGGCACGGACCCTTCCCCGGAGCCCTCGAGATCTGACGTCCGCGTCCCGCGGGGGACACCCGCGTCCCCGCGTCCCGCGCGGGGCACCGGCCGGACCGGGTGCCCCGTGCGGGACGTCCTGTGTCAGAAGCCCCAGGGGCTGAGTTCGACGATGGCCGCGAACAGGTGCTCCCACATGTCGCCCGCCGGCGATTCCCCGTCGAGTGCGAGCGGTTCGAGCGCGGCGACCTCGCGCAGGAAGTCCCGCTTGCCGTCCTCGCCCGGGTACGAGTCCCAGCAGGCGCTCATGAACCGGTACACGGCCTCCAGCAGCCGCACGAAGGTCTCGGTGTCCCGGGCGATGGGGAACGGGCCCTCGCCGTCGCGGATCATCGACACCGCGCCCGTCTCGGGGTGGACCAGTACGAGACCCTCGTCGCCGTACGCCAGGTCGAAGGTGCCCAGGTGCAGCAGGCCGTTCTCGTCGGGCTCCAGCCCGTACGCCTTCCCCCCGGCCCAGGCCAGCGTGAACGAGGCGACCCCGGCGGCGAACCACGTCGGCAGTCCCGCCGTCACGGCCAGCTCCCGAGTGGGCTCGTGGCGCAGCGCGGCGGGCAGCTGTTCCTGCGTCAGCAGCACCATCCCGTCAGCGTCGAACGCCTCCTCCATGCGGGCGGCGTCCAGGGGGGCCTCGGCCGCGGTCGGTCCCGCGAACCAGGGCCCGCCCTCGCCCCAGGAGAGGGCCTCGGAATCCGACGCCCCCTCGGCCGCCGCGCCGTTCCGCTCCAGGACCACGATGCCGCGCGGCTCGAAGAGCATGACGCGGCCGCCTCCGAGGGGAGCGGGCTCCTCCCAGGTGGCGGGCGCGTGGAGGCTGTCGTCGTCCGGGTCGAAGAGGACGGGGCCCTCGACGGGGGCGTCGTACGGCCGCTCGGCGAACTCCCCGTCGGCGGGCGCGGGGAGCGGTTCGCCGGTGGCCGGATCGAGCCAGCGCGTCTGCATCCACTGCGCCTCCAGCTTCAGCAGGAGACGGCCGTCCGGCCCCTCGTGGACCTCGACGTCGGCGTCCCCGCTCAGGTTGGGCTTGGCCCGGTAGGCGCCGACCGGCCGCCACCAGGCCCAGACGGTCCGCCACGGCATCTCCGGCGCGGCTTCGGCCACGAGCCGGGCGTAGGCGCCGTGGCCGAGCACCGTCGCGCCGAAATGCAGCCACGAGGCGAACTCCGCCCGTGACACCTCCGCCCCGTCGAGCATCGTGACGGCCTGGGCCCATGCCTCACGTCCCGCCCCGCCGCCGGTGGCGGGCAGTCCCTCGAGGACCCCCGGGCCGGCATCGAGGAGGGCCGCGGGGGAGGCGAACAGCGTGTCAAGATCGGCGCGAATCATGGGGACATGCTGCCAGCCCCCGCCGACAGCCCCGCAGGCAGGGACCGGCCGCCGACGCGGGGGCGGGGGAGCGGCCGCCTTCCGGTGCCGGAAGCGCGAACGAGCCCGAACCGAGGGAAGACGGCCGCCGTTTGCGGGGCGCGGGCCCTCGGGCCGGCGCCGCGATGGGCTGCCTTAGGTGTGGCTGGTGGCGCGGAGGTCGGCGAGGATCTCGGCCTGGCCTTCCAGGACGCCGGAGAGGATGCCGCGGGCGACCCGGAGCAGCTCGGCGATCTGCGGGTGGGTGAGGCTGTAGTACACGTTGGAGCCCTCCCGGCGGGTGAGCACCAGATTGGCCTTGCGCAGGACGGCGAGCTGCTGGGAGAGGCTCGCGGCCTCCACCCCGACCTCGGGCAGCATCTCGGCGACCGCGTGCTCGCGTACGGCCAGGAGTTCCAGGACGCGGATGCGCACCGGGTGCCCCAGGGTTTTGAAGAACTCCGCCTTGAGCTGGTAGAGCGGCGTGCTCACCTGGGGACCCTTGCGCTGACTGCCCATCTCATCCACCCGGAACCGTTCCGTCGCGAGGGCTTCCGCCGCCCCCCTCGATGCCTTGTGACCTCCACGATTGCAGATCCCCGCAACTCGTGGCGACGGGACCCCCGGGCACAGCGGTCGCAAGGGCCGCAGCATCTGCGAAATTGCAGACTTATGCACTTCGCTGTTCCTGCGTCCCCGGCCCGGCTCTGGAAGTACTCTTCCGGCATGGGCCTCGCCGCCTCCCCCGTCGGCGAGGCCCTCCCCCGTACGGGGGAGGCGGACCGGTCCCGGCGGCCGACTCGCCCGGAGGGCGGTTCGGGCAGTGTTTTCCCAGGCGGGACGCAGTGGGCGTGCCGGACGAGAACGAGACCTCGGGGGAAGACATGACGACTGGTACGACCGGTACGACCGGTACGACTGCCACGGATACGGCGGCGGCACGGCCCGGGTGGCGGCAGGCCTGGCCGGGCTACGCGGCGGCCGGGGCGGCGCTCGCCTACGCGGCACCGCACTTCTGGTGGGGTGCGGGAATCGGCGCGACGTTCCCCGGAGACTTCGCCTCCGCCCCGCACGGGACCTGGGAAGCCGCGATCGGCTACTGGGTGATGGGCGCCGTCGCGGTGTCCGGTGCCCTCGTCGCGCTCGCACTGGTCCGGCCCTGGGGCCGCCGGCTCCCGCGCCGCACGCTCTGCGCCCTGTCCCTGACCGCCTCGGTCGGCATGACCCTCTGGGGCTTCACCTACTTCGCGCTGCAGGGCCTCCTCGCCGCCGGCCGGGTCGTCTCCGCCCCGGCCTTCGCCGCCAAGGACGCCCACCCGCAGGCCGCCTGGGGCCTCTTCTGGTACGGCCTCTTCGTCGTGTGGGGCCTCATGCTGGGCCTGGCCGCCTGGAACCGGCTGCGCAGGGACCGGAATGCGGTGGCCGGATGACCCCGTGCCGGGGGGTGTGGTGCGCGGCCGGCACGCCGGGCAGCAATCCCGGCCATGCGAGGTTCAGCGCCTGCGCGGAAGCGGTGAACAGGGGCTGCGGCAGGCAGCGCAGGGCGGAGGGGGTGTGCCACTCCCACCGGCTGATCAGCTCGGGCTCGCGCGCCGTCGGTTCGCCGGAGTGGTCGGTGAGCCTGGCGATCTCGGTGATGCGGGTGAAGCCGTGCGTGACGTCGCACAACGTGCCCAGCAGGAGCACGGCCTCAGGCCAGGCGTGAAGCCCCGTCTCCTCCTCGAGTTCGCGCACCGCGGTGGCCTCGAAGGCCTCTCCCGGCTCGACCCTGCCCGCGGGGAGCTCCCACACGCCGAGGGAGGGGTTCCAGCCGAGGAGCACCTGCCCGCGGTCGTTGGTGAGGACCACCGCGACACCGGCCATCGCGGCCGGCTTCGGTGTGCGCTTCTCGCTGTAGGCGACCGGGTCGGACCTCCGCCCGCTCAGCAGGAGCACCGTGGAATCCCCGGCCTCGATGCGCTCGGCGTGCCGCCAGCCGTCGGTCAGGAGGACCAACTCGGCCTCGTCCAGGCAGATCCCGCGCAGCGCGGCCGGATGCCGGTCGGCATGCGGGGTGATCACGCACAGGGTGCCGTCGTCGGTGAGCAGCGCGGCCAGTTCGGCGACCGTACGGGTGCGGTCGGGCAGGTGGGCCAGGGCGCGGCGCAGGGTGATGACCCGGTAGCCGCCGTCGGCCGGGGCCAGGGCGGTGAGGCCGCCGCCGGTGACGTCGAGTCGGTGGTAGGTGATGGCGTCCGACGTCGCGGCGGTGGCCCGCTCGACGGCTGATCCGGCCCAGTCCACCGCGTCGACCCGGTAGCCGGCCGCGGCGAGGAAGCGGGCGAGCTCACCGGTCCCACAGGCCACGTCCAGCGCCCGCGCCCCCGGGACGTCCCCGCCGGGCAGAGCGAAGTGCCCGGTGAGGATGGCCTTCTCGGTGTCGGACAGCGGCCGGAAGTCACGGCCGGCCGCATAGTGGTCGTGCCAGTCGCGCGCGGTGTGCGTGGTACTCACGGTGTCTCCCGGTCCCAGGTGTCGAAGTACGCGGGCAGCCCGGTCAGGCGGGCGGCCATGACGGCCTCCAGCCGGGCGTGGTCCCGGGCCGGCATCACTCCCTGCCACTCGGGCACCGTCAGGGCACGGACCTCGTCGTGCTCGTCGGGGTCCAGCACGATCGCGGCGAGCCGGCCGGGGGTGAGGCGGCCGCCGTCGAAGACGAAACCGACCGTGCTCAACGGCCAGTCCTTCCCCGGCAGCCCGAACACGGTCGCCAGCAGCCGCGGCGGTCCCGGCACGTCGAGTCCGGTCTCCTCCCGGCATTCGCGTACGGCGGTCTCCCAGGGGCGCTCGCCGGCCTCGGCGATGCCACCCGGCCATTGCCAGGGGTGCGCGCTGGAGTAGGTGGCGCGCAGCTGGACGGGGCGGTCGTCCTCGTCGGTGAAGAACACGGCCCCGAAGACCGAGGCCTTCGGCAGCGTCGCCGCGAACTCCTCCGGGGGCAGCCACTGCTTGCTCACGCCGTGCTCCCTTCGGCCGTTGCCGGGCGATGCGCCATCCGCACCGGCGCCGGACCGGCCGCGAAGCCGGGCGCCTCGGCGGCGTGGGCGGTGTCGGCGGGAGTGGCGGGTCGGGGGTCGGGCACGGGGTTCCTTCCTTCGAGGGGTGTACGGGCCGGGGCCTACGCGTGGTGGTGGCGGCCGGTGCGGAGCCGGTGCAGGGTGCGCAGGCCGCGCTCGGTGACCTCGGGGTCGTCGTGGCGCATGCCGTACGCGATGCCGGAGACGGCGTCGAAGGCGGTCTCGCAGTCCAGGCGGAGCTCCTCGGCCGGGGTGAGGGGGCGGCCGTATCCGGCGAGGAACGCGGCACGCAGGTCGGGCCGGCCGGTCCAGGTGTCGCCCAGGCGCACCAGGTCCCGGGTCGCGGCGGCGTACTCCGCCCGCTCGAAGTCGAGCAGCCGCGGTTCGCCGCCGCCGTCGGCGAGCAGGACGTTGCGGTACTGCAGGTCCCCGTGCGTGGGTACGAGGACGGGCTGCGGCAGGTCCTCGTACATGCGGACCCGGGAGAGGACCAGCTCCTCGTCCCCGTCGGCGAGGCCGGGCCGGGCTCCCTCCAGATGGCGTTCCACCTTGCCCGCGGCCGTCGCGGTGCCGGTGCTCCGCTCGGGGGCGCTGCGGTGCAGGGCGCGGGCGAGGCGGCCCAGACCGTGCTGGACGCGTGCCTCGGCGGCCGCGTCGAGGACCATGCCGTGCAGCGGGCGCCCCGCCAGCGCCGTGACGACGACGGCCTGCGCCGCCGGGTCGGCCGCGACGAGACGGGGAGCCCGCGGCCCGAGCGCCGGCACCCAGGTCCGGTACGCGGCCACCTCCCGGTCGTGGAACTTCGGGCCGCGGTGCCGCTTCAGGTACCAGGTCCCGCCCCCGGGCCCGGTCAGCCGCCACACCCGGCTGCCCGTACGGGCCCAGGACACCTCCGTCACCTGCGTGATCCGGCCGACGGCCCGCTCGGCGAACATCCGCAGCCGGTACGGCAGCCCGGACCGATCGGCGGCCGGGCCGGTGAGCAGGCGGGTGCGGTCGGGGCCGTCCGGTGTGTGGGCGACGGCGTCGTCCGGCCGCTGGAAGTGCACCGCGGCGGGCAGCCCGGCGCGGTAGGCGTCCAGCCCGGCCCGGCAGTACGCCACCATCGGCGCGGGCAGGGCGTCCAGCTCGTACCAGCCCATGCCGTCACAGCGGTCCGGCTCCATGATCCGGGGCGGCCCGGACCACCGGCGCACCTCGAAGAAGACTCCGAGGCGGGACCGGGAGCCCGAGGGAGGGCGGTGGTGGACGGTGACGGCCGCGGTCACGTCCTCGGCCGCGATGAGCACGCCGGTCTCCTCGCGCGCCTCCCGGATCACCGCCTCCACCATGTCCTCGCCCGGGTCGAGATGCCCGGACGGCAGATGCCACAGGCCCGTCGCGTAGACCGGTCCGGCCCGCCGGGACAGCAGTACTTCCGGGCCCGGGCCGCCGTCGCGGCGCAGGACGAGATGGACGTCGACCGGCACGGTGTGCCGGGGGCCGCCGCTCACCGCGCCGTCCCGCGGTGGCGGGTGTCGGGAACCTGGGGCAGCCAGTCGGCCTCGCCGACTACCGTGAACCGGATCTTCCGGCACAGGCACCCGCCGCTGCGGGGCGCGGAGGTGGGCTTCGTCGTCATGCGCTCGTCTCCTCGGTGGAGGGGGAGTGGGAGTGGGAATCAGAGCCGGGGACGCGGATGCGGCCGGGTCCGGACGCAGGACCTGCCGACTCCGGCGGCGGGGCCGGAGCCGCAGGCGCAACGGCATCAGGTGAGGCGGGCACGGAGCACCTCCTCGGCCTCGTCCAGGCGACCGGTGAGCAGTTCCAGGGCCGCGTGCCGGGCCCGCCCGTACGCCTCGAGCCCGGAGGTGACCGCTGCCGGGTTGTCGACGGGCTCGGACAGCGGGTAGACCGAGCAGGCCAGGTAGCCCGCCGTCACCCTCGGCACGGCGAGCAGGTCCTCCACCGGGAGCCCGGGGTTCGCCTGCCGGTAGGCCACGACCGCCTCGCCCAGGCCCGCGGGCCAGTCGGGGCCGGTGACCACCGTGCGCGGATCGAGGACGATACGGCCCAGCTCCCACGCGGCACTTCGGTGGCGGGGCTGACGGAAGTCGATCAGGCCGACCACCTCCTGGGCACGCAGCAGCACGTTCGGGGAGGACAGATCGCCGTGCACGATCTGGGCCGTCAACGTCACCGGAAGGCCTTCGAGTACGGCCCCCACGCGGGGCAGCGCCGCGAAGCGCTCCTCCGCGGCCTGGCGGGCCCACACGGCGAACTCCCCGCCGGCGGTGCCCCGTCCGTACCGGTCGAGCAGCCGCTCCAGACGCATGCGGGCCCGCTCGGCGTCGCAGACCTCACGCGGATGAACCGGACGCGGGGGTCCGGCGGGATGCAGGGCGAGGACCTTGTGCAGCCGGCCCACCGCCTCCCCGACCGCGGCCCACCCGCGGCCGTGCAGGCCGCCTTCGGCAGTGTGCGCGCCGTCCACGTACGCGGAAACGGACACCGCCCTGGCGCCGGACGTCACGATGAGCTCGCCGGTCGACGTCCGCCGCACCGCGGGGACCTGGATCCCGCGGCTGCGTGCGAACTCGCCCAGCCGCAGCGCCTCCTGCTCTGCCCGGAGGTCCGTGCCCGGCGGATAGGACTTCACGAACCAGCGCCGGCCGTCCTGGCCCTCGGCGAGGTAGTTGTACGTCATCGTCCCCCGCGGGCCGTCGACGAGCGAGGCGGGGACGATCCCGTAGCTGCGCGGCAGGATGCCCGCCACGGCCGCCACCTCGGACTCCGAGCTCATCGCGGCACCGCCGACGCAGCCGACCCGGCCGACACCGCCGAACCCGCCGACGCCCCCGACGGGACCGGTCCGAGGCCTCGGCCGGTGGGCACGGTCACCATCCCATCTCCGTGTAGAGGCGGCCGGCCCGGATGCCGTCGATCGCGGCACGGGTGTACGGCACGATCCTGTCGGGGAGGGCATCGACGGGCCACCAGCCCCAGGACAGGCAGCGGTCGGGTTCCCGGACCTGCGGTGTGCCGGTCCACTGCCGGGCGCGGAAGACGAACTGCATGCGGGGCTGCCCGCCGGGGCGGTCCACGACGTGTACGACGTGTACGAGCTCCACGCCGGCCGGATCGACCGCGATCCCCGCCTCCTCCTCGGCCTCGCGGACCAGGCAGGCGACGGCGGACTCCTGCTCGCAGTGCCCGGCGAGGAAGTGGTGGGTCATGCCCGCGAAGGCGCAGTCGGGGTGCCGCAGGCCGAGCAGCACCTTGCCGTCCTGCTCCAGGTAGAGGTGGACGCCCAGCACATTGAGGCGCGCCCGGCCTCCCTGGCTGACCGGCGGCGCGGCGGTTCCGCGTGGGTCGTCGGACACGGTCATCACGAACTCCTCGACGTGGCGATGCGAAAGGGGGTGCGAAGGGGGGCGTGAACGGGGATGCGAAGGGGGGCGTGAAGGGGGATGCGAAGGGGGCCGTGAAGGGGGATGCGAAGGGGCGCGCCGACGGAGCGGCCGACCGCCGCGGACGAGCCGGGGCGGGGCGCGGGGTCCGGGCTCACGACCGGTCCTGCGCGGGCAGTGCGTCGTGGTCGCCGGCGGGCTGGGCCGGGAGGGAGTCGTCGAAGGCGGCGGCCTGGACGAGGTAGGCGTCGCGGAAGTCGCCCGTGCCGGTCTTCTCGTGCATCAACTCGGCGAAGGTCCCCGACTCCGCGACCCGGCCTTCCTTGAGGACGTGGATCAGGTCGGCGTGGCGTACGGAGTGCAGGCGGTGGGTGATGAGCACGATGGTCTGCCCCGTGGTCGCCGCGAGCGCCCTGATCTGGTCGAAGACCCGCTGCTCGGCGACCGCGTCGAGAGCGCTGGTGGGCTCGTCGACGATCAGGATGTCCGCCTGCCGGTACTTGGCGCGGGCGATCCCGATGCGCTGCCACTGGCCGCCGGAGATCTCGTGGCCGCCGCGGTAGCCGCGTGCCAGCAGCGTGCCGAGGCCCCGGGGGAGGCCCGCGAGGACCTCGTCGGCTCCGGAGAAGGCGGCCGCGCTCTCCACCGCCGGGTCGTCGATGGCCTGGTCGGGCAGGCCGGGCCGGCCGACCTGGCCGATGCCTACGTTCACCCGGAAGGTGAAGGGCCAGTGGTAGAAGTCCTGCGACATCAGGGCGACGCGGGCGAAGACCTGATCGCGGTCCGCGGTGCGGGCGTCGACGTCGTCCCACCGGATCGTCCCGCCGCCCTCGTCCGGCAGATGGAGCCCGGTCAGCAGTTTGACCAGCGTGGACTTGCCGGATCCGTTCGCCCCCACCAGCGCGATGATCTTCCCGGTGGGGAACGTGAGGCTGACGTCGCGCAGCGTCGGCTCAGGTTTCGCGGAGCCGCCGCTGCCGGGGTAGGTGAAGGTCACCTTCTCGAACCGGACCTCGCGGGGCCGCTCGGGAAGGGACTGCCCGCCCACCGGGATGGCCCGTGCCCGCGCTTCGCGGCACAGCCTCTCGAAGTCGGCGACGAACAGCGACTCCTGGTGCAGCTCGGTGATCTGCAGCACCAGGGTGTCGAGGCTGGCGGAGCCGGTCCGGATGGCCAGTACGGCCGTACCCGCGACGGCGAGCTCCATCGCCCCACCCCACAGCAGCAGTCCCAGGGCGCCGTAGGTGAGCAGGGTGGCGACGCCGCCGGCGCCGTCGGCGATGAGGCCGATCCGCGCCGCCCGGCGGGCCAGCCGGGTCTGCTCGCGTTCGCTGGTCTGCGCCATCGTCCGGAAGTGGCCCAGCAGGAACGGGCCCACGCCGTGGACGCGGACTTCTGCCGCCGCCTCCTTCTGCGTCAGCAACTGGCCGAGCAGATGCCCGGCACGGGCGTGCTGGACGAAGGCGTGGAACGAGACGTACCGCTGCTTGGCGATCGTCAGCGAACCCCACGCGCTCGGCAGGGTCATCAGCACCAGTAGCGGCAGCAGCACCGGGTGCAGGACGGTCAGCACACCGGCCGCGGCGATGAGGGACACCACGGCGTTCAGGGTGTTGGTGCAGTAGCGGATCATGCGCCGCGCGGAGTCCGCCCCGTACCGGGCGGCGTCCAGGAGCCGGTGGAACTCGTCGTCCTCGATCGCGGCGAGCTCCACCCGGTGCACCAGCCCCAGGTACTGCTCGGTCGCCACCCGCTGCACCTTCGGCTCCAGCGCCCCCGTGGCCGCCGTCGACGCCGACCGCAGCAGGGACCCGAGCAACGCCGTGACGGCGACGACCGCGACGGCCGGTACCGCCGCCGTGAGCCGTTCGTTGGTGCTGCCGGTGCCGAGGATGCAGGCCAGCACGCTGTTGACCGCGATCAGCCCCACGGCCTGGCTGACGCCCCGGACGGCCTCGGAGCCCAGGACGATGTGCAGGGCCCGGGCGTCGGCCAGGCTCGCGAGCCGCAGGCCCGTCCCGGCCAGGCGGGGCAGTTCCTTCGCCATGGCCCACAGGCCGAGCTTCAGCCAGGCGCCCTCGTGCTGCTCCCAGCCGATGTCGTAGGCGAGCTCACCGCCGAAGAGGAGCCGCTCGGACTCCGACACCCCCGCGGTGCCGGATCCGGTCTTCCCGTCCTTCGTCATGCGGCCCTCCCGGCATCCGGTCGTGACCCGCGGGAGCGGGTGGCGGGACCGTCAACAGGGCGCCCGGATAACGGTCGGGGGCAGCGGGCGGGCGTGGGGTGTTCGATTACTGCGGGTGGAGCGAGGCGGGGCTGCGGCGGTTTCACGAGTTCCTCCGGATAGGCGCACGGCTGGTACTGGTGCTCTAAGAACGCCTCCCGATGGGGGTGCGTCACGGGCGAATCCGCGACGAATGGTGAACGAATGTTCTAGCCGGCGCCAGTGGCCTTGGCGGGCCTGTGGCGGTGGCATTGAAACTCGCTCGAACAGGGTCGGGTCACCCGGCCGGGGGATTGTCGGCTGCGCCGGGGAACGAGCGCGCCACGGCCCACGAGTCAGGGTCCACGGGCCACGGCCCACGAGTCACGGACCGCGGGCCGCGGGCCGCGCGCCTCAGCCGAGGAAGGACAGCCGTACGGTGCGCCGCGGGTTGTCCCCGTTGGTGTCCACCAGGACGACCGACTGCCAGGTGCCCAGTGCGAGTTCGCCGCCGACGACCGGAAGCGTGGCGTGCGGCGGCACGAGCGCCGGGAGCACGTGGTCCCGGCCGTGGCCGGGGGAGCCGTGCCGGTGGCGCCAGCGGTCGTCGGCCGGCAGCAGCGTACGCAGGGCGTCCAGCAGGTCGTCGTCGCTGCCCGCGCCCGTTTCGATGACGGCCAGCCCGGCCGTCGCGTGCGGGGTGAACACGTTGAGGAGCCCGTCGCGCCCGCGGGCGACGTCGTCGAGGAAGCGGGCGCAGGCGGCGGTCAGATCGTGGACGGCCTCGGCGGAGCCGGTGGTGACGTCGATCGTCCGGGTGGTGAAGGTGTCTGTCATCCCCCCATCCTGGCGGGGCGCTCGCGACGGGCCGTCAGGCGTGCGGCTGCCGCCATGCGTTCGGCCGCGCCGTCGCCGCTTTCAGCGGTGCAGCCGGCTCGTCCAGTCCTGCGGGACCCGGTCGGCCGGTCCCGGCGCCGACTGGTCGGCCGGGTGGCCGTCCGGCGGTGTCAGTGCGGGGCCGGACTCGTACAGGGCACTGGTGTCGAAGTTCCAGAACCACTCCTCGCCGGGCTCGAAGCTCTGCACCAGCGGGTGGCCGGTGGACTTCCAGTGGGCCGTGGCGTGCTGGGCGGGGGACGAGTCGCAGCAGCCGACGTGGCCGCACTGGGCGCAGCGTCGCAGGTGGAACCACCATCCGCCCACCGCGTCGCACTCGGCGCAGCCGGTGCCGCTGGGCGGGACGGTCGGGTCGATTCCCTCGAGACTGGTCATGCCGGCTCCTCGGCGGTGTCCGTGGCGGTGTCCGTGGCGGTGGAGGTGTCCTGTTGCGGGGCGGTCAACGGCAGCAGTACCCGGAAACGGGTGTCGCCCGGTGCCGATTCGACCTCGAGGCTGCCGTGGTGCTTGTTGACGACGATCCGCCAGGAGATGTCGAGGCCGAGGCCGGTACCCTCGCCGACCGGCTTGGTGGTGAAGAAGGGGTCGAAGATGCGGCTGCGGATGTCCGCGGGGACGCCGGGCCCGGTGTCCTGGAACTCCACCAGCAGCCGGTCCCCCTCGCGGGCCGTGCGGACCGTCAGCGTCCCGTCGCGGCCGGTGCTCCCGATGGCGGAGACGGCGTTGTCGATGAGGTTGGTCCACACCTGGTTGAGCTCCGCCGGGTAGGCGGGCACGTCGGGCACGGAGCGGTCGTAGGCCTTGACCACCTGCACCGTGGGGCCGATCTTGCCGGACAGCATCAGCAGGGTGCTGTCCAGGAGTTCGTGGACGTCGACGACGCGGTACGGGGCCCGGTCGAGCTGCGAGTACTGCTTGGCGGCGTCCACGAGGTGGGAGATGCGGGCGGTGGAGTCGTCGATCTCGTCCATCAGCAGCTCGGTCTCGACCGTGTAGTTCAGCCAGCCGATGGCCGCGGGCAGGATGTCCTCGGCCACGGTCGCCGCGACGTGCTCCAGCCAGTCCGTGTCCAGACCGGCCTGTACGAAGGTCGGCGCGATCCGCCAGCCCTCCGGGATGCCGTGGTCGTCGAGCCAGTCGGCGAGCTCGTCCTCCCGGTCGGCCGCCTCCAGGGGGCTGAGCGCCGTTGCCTTGGCGACGCGCTCGACGGTCCGTTCCTGGATCTCGATGAGGTCGGCGATCGCCTCGCGCGAATACCCGCCCTGCGAGATGTGGGCCAGCTTGTGCCGCATCTTGCCGACCCGTTCGCGCAGTGTCGCGGTGGCCCTGACGGCCGCTGCGGCCGGGTTGTTGAGCTCGTGCGTGAGACCGGCGGACAACGAGCCGAGCGCCAGCAGCCGTTCACGCTGCCCGATGGCCCGCTGCGTCTTCTTCGAGCCGAAGAAGAGCCCCTCCAGCAGGTGCGCGGCCATGGGGAACCATTCCTGCATGATCTCCGAGAACGACTCCGCGGGCAGTACGAAGAACCTCGTCGGCTCGGTCACCCGCATCGTGTTGTTGTACGTCTGCGGTACGCGGTCGCCGAGGTAGGCCTGCATGGCACCCGCGTACACGCCCCGCTGCGAGGTGCGGCTCACCTCGACGTCGTCGCCGCCGACCCTGCGGTAGAGCACGACGGTGCCCTCGATCATCACGTAGAAGCAGGTGGCCGGGTCGCCCTCGGTGTAGACCGGGCCCGCTTCGAACCGTTCCACCCGCCCCTCGGAGCACAGCCGCCCGAGCTGCTCCGGGGAGAGCTTCTCGAACAGGAACAGCGAGGTGATCTCCTGCGGGCTGCACGGCATGACCTGCCCGCCCTGCCCGCCCTGCCCGCCCTGCGCGGCCTGTACGGTCTCCTCGCTCATGACTGCTCCAGGTACCGGTGGACGAGCATCACGGCCATGGCTCCCTCTCCGACGGCGGACGCGACGCGCTTCGCGGACCGGGCGCGCGCGTCGCCCGCCACGAACACGCCGGGAATGTTGGTCTCCAGGTGGTAGGGGGGCCGGTCCAGTTCCCATTCGGCCGGCGGCCGCCCGTCCGGCGTGAGGTCCGGCCCGGCCAGGATGAAGCCGTGCTCGTCTCGCAGCACCGTACCGTCCAGCCAGTCCGTGCGCGGGGCCGCGCCGATGAACACGAACATCCACTGGGCGTCGACGAGTTCGGTCTCACCGGTGTCCACGTCCCGCAGCGTCAGCTGCTCCAGGTGGCCGTCGCCGTGCGCGGCCTCGACGGCCGTACGGGTCCGCACCGTGATGTTCGGCGCCTCCTCGATCTGCTGGATCAGGTAGTACGACATCGACGCCGTCAGGGACTCCCCGCGCACCAGCAGCGTCACCGACTTCGCGCCCCGCGCCAGGTACATCGCCGCCTGCCCCGCGGAGTTGGCGCCGCCCACGATGTACACGTCGTGGCCCTGGCAGGAGGCCGCCTCGGTGAGCGAGGAGCCGTAGTACACCCCGCAGCCGGTCAGGTCATCACACCCCGGGGCCTGGAGCTGCCGGTACGACACGCCCGTCGCCAGGATGACGCTCTGCGCGGCGACCGCCGACCCGTCGGAGAATCGGACGACGCGCGCCGCGCCGTTGACCTCCAGCCCCGTGACCTCGCGGGCGGTGAGGATCTCGGCGCCGAACCGGCCGGCCTGACGGCGGGCGCGCTCCGTGAGCTGTGCGCCCGACACGCCGTCCGGGAAGCCGAGGTAGTTCTCGATGCGCGAGCTCTGACCGGCCTGCCCGCCCGTCGCGGATCGCTCGACCAGTACGGTCCGCAGCCCCTCGGAGGCCCCGTACACCGCCGCGCCGAGCCCGGCCGGACCGCCGCCGATCACCACGAGGTCGTAGAAGTCGGCGGTCGGCGTCGTCGCGAGCCCGACGTGGGCGGCCAGTTCGGGCGCATCCGGCTCGGTCAGCACGGTGCCCTCCGGGGTGATCACCACGGGGAGGTGCTGACCGTCGGCCCCGGCCGCCTCCAGCAGCCGCCGCCCCTCGGGTTCGTCGGAGGAGTACCAGCGGTACGGCACCTGGTTGCGGGCCAGGAACTCCCGCGCGTACGAGGACCGCGCCGACCAGCGGTGCCCGACCACCTTGGTGGCGGGTACCGGCCGGTGGTCGCTGGAGCGCCAGGCCGCGAGCAGATCGTCCACGACCGGGTAGAGCTTCTCCTCCGGCGGGTCCCACGGCTTGAGCAGGTAGTGGTCGAGGTCGACGACGTTGATCGCGTCGATGGCCGCGTTGGTGTCGGCGTACGCGGTCAGCAGCACGCGCCGGGCGCCCGGGTACACGCCGAGGGCCTGCTCCAGGAACTCGATGCCGTTCATCTGCGGCATGCGGTAGTCGGCCAGGATCACCGCCACCAGGTCGCCCCGCAGCTTCAGCTCCCGCAGAGCCTCCAGCGCGGACTCGCCTGACTCGGCGCGCACGATCCGGTACCCGGCGCCGTAGCGGCGCCGCAGGTCACGTGCGACGGCACGCGAAACTCCCGGGTCGTCGTCCACCGTCAGGATGACGGTCCGCCCTGCATCGGCGGCCTGTGCCATACGTCTCCACCCCAAGTGTTCTGGGCGGCCGGCAGCGGGAGCCGTCCGCGCCGGTTCCCGCCCATCGTATGTTCGATGGTCCGGCAGCGCCCCGGGACACCGCGGACCGTGCACTCCGGGTGTGCGCGCGGTCGCTGCCGGTCGGCGGCCCCGCGATGCTCCGCGGCCCCTGCCGTGGATCCGACGCCGCCGGCTGCCCGTGCGATGCGTCTGTCCGAGTGCCTTCCGGGCGTTCCGCGAGCGGGAAACGTGCGCCGGGGGTATGTCGATCCGCGCGAAGTGACCTCGGGATCGATGGGAGATCAGCCGTGTACGCAGTGGTTCGGCGGTATGAAGGGGTGACCGATCCTGACGAGGCGGGGCGCCGGGTGGATGAGGGATTCGTCCCGATCCTGCGCCAAGTCCCGGGATTCGTCGCCTACTACTGGATCGACGCCGGGGACGGGGTGATGGTCTCCACCAGCGTCTTCGACGACCGGGACGGAGCCGAGGAATCGATCACACGGGCGGCCGAATTCGTTCGCGAAAGCCTCGCTTCACTGCTGCCGAACCCGCCCCAGATCACGGCCGGCGAGGTCATGGCCGCCGGGTGACGGCTGCTCGGCGGCCCCGGAATCACCTGTCGTGAGCGGTGAGTTCGGTGACAGACTGCACGGATGATCGATGATCTGCCCGCCGGGCTGCGGGCCCGGCACCTTGCCGACGAAGACCACCTCCGCGTGCTCGCCGTACTGGACGCGTGGTGGGGCGGCCTGAAAGGGGAGGCGGGAGCGACGGAGCGTGCGCTGCTCCTGCCCCGGCTGTACTTCCAGCACTTCACCACGACCAGTTTTCTGGTGGAACGCGGCGGGGGCGAGATCGCCGCGTTCCTGGTGGGCTTCCTGTCGCAGACGGAGCCCGAAACGGCCTACGTGCACTTCGTCGGCGTGGACCCGGCGCTGCACGGACAGGGGGTCGGGCATGCCCTCTACCAGGCCTTCTTCACGCTCGCCCGGTCGCACGGGCGCCGCTACGTGCACTGCATCACCAGCCCGGAGAACACCGCGTCGCAGGCGTTCCACACCCGGCTCGGCTTCACGGCCTCGGCGGTGAAGCCGGACTACGACGGCCCCGGACTCGACCGGGTGGCGTTCACCCTCGACCTCTCCGCGGATCCGACGGCCACTCCTTGAAGCATCCGGGGCGGCCCTCGGGTACGGCCATCCGGCCGTCGAAGCAGCAGGAGTTCACCCTCCGGGTTCCTCGGCCCCCGCCGGGCGGCATGCTTCCATCGTCCACGCGGTCGGCGCACGCACAGGCATACGTTCGGCGAGGCCGCCGCGGAACCGAGCCGTCGCGCCGACTGCACAGGTCAGGACGGCAGGGGTCCGGTCCACGGTGCCTCGGAGCCCGGGGACCACCGCCGCTCACACCACCGCCCCACCCAGGAGGATGTCGATGGCTCGCCGCACCACCGCCCGCGGCCTCGTCGCCGCTGCCACCGCAGGCGTCGCACTGCTCGTGTCGGCCGCACCGGTCTGCGCCGCTCCCGGCGAAGGTTCCGCCGCGGGTTCCGCCGCCCTGCCGCAGGCGCGGATCTTCATGGTCAATCCCATCCAGTCCACGGGTGACCAGAGCCTCACCGACCAGCGGGACTCAGCCTCCGCCGTCCCGGGCTCCGCGTACGCCCTGGCCGAGTTGCGCAACCTCGACACGAGCGGCCGCCTCTCGGGGAAGTGGGCGTACATCCGCTCGGAGACCGGCGCCCCCGCCTCGGTCTCCGCGGCGGCCACGTACGACCGCAGCAACGACCAGTTCGAGCAGGTGATGGCGTACTTCTGGGTCAACGAGGCCCAGGACTACCTGCAGGGCCTGGGCTTCGGCAGCGAGCTGCCGGGGGTCAACGACCGCCGGCAGGCGGTGCGGATCAACCAGTACGGCGTCGACAACTCCTTCTTCACCGGCAGGAGGGGCGAGATCCGCTTCGGCAAGGGCGGTGTGGACGACGCCGAGGACGCCGAGGTGATCGTCCACGAGTACGGGCACGCGGTGCACCAGGCGCAGGTACCCGGCTTCGGCCGGTCCCCCGAAGCGGGGGCGATCGGCGAGGGCTTCTCGGACTACCTTGCCGTCGAGGTGGGGGAGAACGCGGTGCAGGCGTACGGCTGGCCGCGCCGTGCGGACCTGGCGTGCGTGGCGGACTGGGACTCGGTCCCGTACACGAGCGCCCCGCACTGCCTGCGCCGGGTCGACGGCAACAAGGTGTACGGGGACCTCGAGGGCGAGGTGCACGCCGACGGGGAGATCTGGTCGCGGGCGCTGTTCGACATCCGGAACGCGCTGGGTGCCCGTACCGCCGACCGGATCATCGTCAACGCGCAGTTCGGCTTCGCACCCGACACCAGCTTCGAGGACGCGGCGCTGACGACCATCGAGACGGCGCGCCGGATGTACGACGACGCGACGGCGGACGCGGTGCGGGCTGCCTTCGCGGCACGGCAGATCCCCGGCGCCGTGTAGTTCCCCCGCAGCGCGCTCAGGCCGGAGGGTTCCCGAACTCCACCTCCGTGGTGCGATCCCGCTGCCCGCGGTCGAACACCACCACGGAGCCGATCCCGGGAACCCCGGCCGGACCACCGCGGCCGACCTGCTGAAGGAACCTCGCGAGCCCCCTCTGGTGCAGCGCGAACACCCGGCGCGAGGCGAGCCGCCGACGGGCGCGCTGACCCGACAGGGCCTCCTGTGGGCCGACGTCCAGCACCACCATGTGCAGGGGCCGCCCGGCCCCTCGGGCGGTGCGGGCGAGCCACCACCGCATCCAGCTCCTGCTCCCGCAGTCGTGGATCAGGAGCGGACCACCGCGGCGCAGCTGGCCGCGCAACCGGTACATGTGGCTCAGCCGCGCCCAGGGCCTGTAGAGCGCATAGGGGATCCACGTCGGCATCCACGCCTCGAACGACGTGCGCGTGACGCGGGGATCGACCACGGACGCGGAACCGGACCAGGCCCGCAGCAGCGTGCTCTTCCCGCTCCCGGGAAGCCCGCAGACCATGACCGCCGCGTCGAACGGGTACGAGAGGCACACATCCCGACCGGCGGATCCGCGCAGGTCGAGCACTCCGAGCGGGGATATGAGTCGGCTCGGGCACGCGTCGGCGACCTCGCCGGAGGCCGGCCGCGGGACCGGCAGCCTTCCGACGCGGTCGGCGCTGATGGGTGTACTCACAGGGGCAGGCCGTCCGTACGAGGTTCAGAGGGCTCCGACATTACGTCACCCTTTGGCCTTCGGATGTGGAGGTGCGACCAGCCGTAGAGGGACCTCGGGGATGCTCGGACGGTGCCGGTCCGGGCCCGCGGCTACGGCCGCGGCTGCTGCCCGGCCGGGCGCTGGGCCCGCAGCCAGGCGTCGGCGGCCCGGGGCGAGCGCAGGCGCACCACGCGCAGCGGGGCGAACCGGGTGTCACCGGCCAGCCGGCCGATCTCCGCGCGCCGGGACCCGTACCTCGACCAGGCCCACCACGCGGGGTGGTCGGCGTGCAGCCACTCCCGCCAGCGCTCCCGGTTGCCGCCGAACAGCCGTTCCCGCGTGAGGCTCCGGCGCAGCGAGCGCAGCAGGACCCGGCGCATGACGACATGGCGCGGGTGGTCCGGCCACACCACGGTGTCGGCCCGCCGCCACAGGAGTTCCCGTACGGCCTCGGGCCCGTACGAGTCGAGGACCCAGCGCTCGCCCGCTGCGATCGAGGCGACGTCCGCGGCGTAGGACGGGCTGACCGCCCACCGCGGTCCCGAGAAGTGGAGGGCGTCCACCTCGTGGTGGGGGAGCCCGAGCCGCCGTTGCAGCTCCCGGGCCAGGGTCGACTTGCCGGCTCCGCTGATGCCGACCACGAGTACGCGGTGCATCAGCGGAGCCCAATGCCCCCGCCCTGCCCCCGCCGGTGTCGGGCGGTGCCGGGCGGTGCCGGATGTCCGCCGACGTGTCAGAGGGCGGGTTGGAGGCGCACGCAGCACCGGCCGGGTTCGGGTGCGAGGCAGGCCGTGAGCCCGCACTCGCCGAGTCCGGCGAGGACGCCGCCGAGGAGGTGGAGGTTCGTGCCGCAGACGGTTTCGGTGTGCTCGCGGGCGAGGGCGTGGGCGAGGGCGTTGAAGGGGCAGTTGCCCACGTACGGAGTCGGCGTCATCGACATCGTCGCCGACGTCGTCGTGGCCCTCGCCCCGCGCTTCGGCGGCTGGCTCGTGGCCGGCCGGCCCGCGGGCATCATCGTCGACCTGCAGTCGCCCTGGCCCGGCTCGCCCAGTACTACCACGGTGCGCAGGACGACCGTTGAAGCGGCGTACCGCCCCTGCCGGCGCCAACGCGCCGGTCGGGGCCACGGCGCCCCCCGGGTGCGTCGGCGCCCCGAGTTGAAAGTCGCTGGCTTCCCCTTCCTCCCACCGGCCAGACTGCCGATGTGACGCTTCACGAGAATGAGATCCCGGTCGACGAGACGCTGGTCCGGTCGCTGCTGAAGGCACAGCGCCCGGAGTGGGCCGACCGGCCGCTGTCGCCCGCGGGGGCCGGCACCGACAACACGATGTACCGGCTGGGCGACGATCTGCTCGTGCGACTTCCACGCACCGCGGACAACGCGCAGTCCGTCGGCAAGGAGCAGGAATGGCTTCCTCGTCTGGCGCCCCACCTTCCGTGCCGGGTTCCCGAGCCCGTCCACGCCGGGACGCCCACCGAGGCCTATCCCGTGGTCTGGTCGGTCTACCGCTGGATCGACGGCGACGAAGCCGGCCCGGACACCGTCCGCGACTGGACCGCCTTCGGAGCCGACCTGGCGGAGGTCGTGAAGCAGCTCCACCGCATCGACCTCATGGGAGCGACGCGCGCGAACGGCCTCAGCTGGTACCGCGGCGGCAGCCTGGAGCCGTGCGACGAGTGGGTCGGCAAGTGCTTCGACGCATGCCGGCCCCTCGTCGGCTCCGAACTCGACATCGACACCCTGGAACGGCTGTGGCGCGCCGCGCTGGCCCTGCCCGAGCCCTCCGGCCCGCACGTCTGGCTCCACGGCGACCTCAAGCCGACCAACCTCCTGGTCCGGGAAGGCCGCCTGCACGCGGTGATCGATTTCGGAGGGCTCTCGGTCGGCCTCCCCGACGCCGAGCACTCCACGCTCTGGGACCTGCCGCCGCAAGCGCGCCGGGCCTACTGGGACGCCTTGAACCTCGACGACGCCACCTGGACCCGCGCCCGTGCCTGGGCCATCGCGGTGGGCGTCAGCGGCCTCTCCTACTACTGGCGCACGTTCCCGGCATTCGTCGCCGAATGCCGGGCGCGCCTCGAGTCGATCCTCACCGACGCCGCAGCGCGCTGACCGCCGGATCACCCGGACGGTCCCCGAGGAACGAGCCCAGGGGATCCTCGCCCTCCGTCCCGCCAGACGCCCAGCCGCTGACGGACCAGCAGCCGGCCCAGACCTGCCAGTCCTTGCGGTCCAGCGACCGCCATCCGCGGATCAGGAGTGCGCGCAGCGCTTCCTTGTCCTCCAAGACCCGCAGTCTGCGGGCCAGACCGTCGTCGCCGGTGCCGATGGAGTACGGCGCACCGGGCACGGCATCTCCCTTGGCGGGGGAGCGGCGGGTCACTGGGCAGTCGCCGCGGGACGGACCGTGATCTCGTTTGCGTCGACCTCGGCCGGCTGGGAAACGGCGTACGCGATGGCCTCGCCGATGGCGGAGGCCGGCAGCGCCACGGCACGGTAGGCCTTCATGGCCTGCCTGGCATCGGGGTCGCCGATGGCGTCCGCGAGTTCGGACTCGGTCACGCCTGGGGAGACGAGGGTGACGCGGATGCCGCCGTCCGCCCGTCGGCCCAGGCGCTCGATGCACTCGGCCGACCCGGACAACCCGCGCCTGCGGAACCTCGTCCGCGACCTCACCGGGCACAGCAGGGATTTCACCCGGCTCTGGAACACCCACGCCGTGCGGGGCAAGACCTGGTATGAGGGTTGCCGCCCGCGGTGCGGTTTCCCGCGCAGCCCACCCTGCGAAAACCGCAGGGTGGGCGGACATGACCTGACCGCGGGCCGCGACGGGTCGGTGCTGCCTGGCCGTGGTCCGCCGTTGGTGAGCCGTGGCGTGGAGGGTGACGAGGAGGGTGAGGGCCCGGGCGCTGGGGGGCGCCGAGCGGATCACCGCCCGAGTGCGGCGTCCACGCCGCCGGAGGGGGCGTCGCCGTCCCCGCCCGCCGGGGGCGGGGGGCCGGGGGCCGGGAAGAGCGTTCGGGGGTACCGGCGTGGCCCGCTTGACCCGCCGGGCCGGTGGCCGCAGAGTCGGGACGCGGCGCCATGCGGGCGTCGGAACCCCTGCCCGCCGGGAACGCCGTGCAAATCGTCGTCCGGGGTGGCCGGACGGCCCTGATCTCCGGGAGCGGCTGTGCCGATGGTCGTCGACCTCGTCGTGATCGGTGTGGCCATCACCCTCGGACCGCTGCACAACAGCGGCTTCATCCTGCTGCTCGGGTCGCGCGGCGGCATCCGGAAGGGCCTCGCCTTCCTGCTGTCCTGGCTGGCCAACCTGGTCGTGGTGATCGCCTGCGTCGTGCTGCTGACCGGCGGGACGCCACCCGTCCACCACACCACGCCGTCGACCGCCGCGGACGCAGCCAAGCTGGCGATCGGCGTCGGCCTGGTGCTGTTCGGCATCTACCGGCTCCGACGGCCGCCCCGCCCTCACAAGCCGCCGAGCTGGACGGGCCGCATCGACAGCGCCTCGCTGGGCACCGCTGCCGCACTCGCCTGGCTGCTCCAGCCGTGGGCCCTGGTCGGCGCCGGCGCCGCCACGGCCGTCGACGCGGACCTGTCCTCCCTCACCGACTGGCTCGCCCTGACCGCATACTGCCTGCTGGCCACCCTCAGCATTCTGGCCATGGAGCTGTACGCCGCCCGGGCGCCGGGCGCCGCCCAGGCACGGCTGAACGCCCTGAAGGCCTGGCTCGAGCGTCACCAGGACCAGCTGGTCGTCATGCTCTCGCTGCTGGTCGGGCTCTGGCTGACTGCGAGCGGCACCTACGCACTCGTCGCCTGACGCGCTCGCCCGCCCCTCGTGGGTGCCGCGGCGGGGCCCGCCGCTCCTGCGGGCCCCGCCGCGGATGCCGTCCTACAGGGCTCCGGATTCCGCCACGTCACAGTCCGTGAAGCTGGGCGGCCGCGTGGAGAGGGCCGCGAGCTGCTTGGCGAGCTCGGCCGTCTCCGGCGCGTTGCTGTTGGCCATGGCGTCCTCGTACGAGTCGAACTCGACCACGGCCAGATAGCGGTTCGGGTTCGCCCGGTCGCGCAGCAGGGTGCGGTGCGTGGGGCCGAGCTTGCGGCCTTCCGCGCGGGCCGTCTGCTCGTACTGGTGGATGAGTTCGCGAATCTCGTCGGCGCGCTCGGTCTCGAAGTCGATGATCTGCGCGAACTTCATGGATCCTCCTGGTCCGCGGTGCCCCCGCGGGCCGGGGGCTCTTCCCGTCCAAGCAAGCACCGGCCGACCGGTACGGCAACTCCGCGCTCGGCAGACGGCTCCGTGCGCCGGTGTGGATGCATCGAGCGCCCCCGGGCGCGATCCGGACAGCGGGTCGGTCTTCCCGGAGGGATCGGCCGGCTACCGTCGGTGAGATTCGGGGGCCCTGCCGGTGAGGCGCCCCACAGGACCCAGGTCACATACGAGCCGGGCTAGTAGCCCCTGAGCGTGCCGCACGGCCTTCTCCTCAGCGGCCCGCTGCGGGGTCGTCGGGCCCGTCCTGCGAGGGCGGCTAGTAATCGGGGTCGTTGCCAGGCGCTGGGGGCGTCGGTAGAACTGGATGAGT
>NZ_JBITTH010000034.1:0-98146 GCF_044541755.1 Streptomyces sp. NPDC085524 | reverse complement strand
TCGCGTTCGTCCGCTCACCGATCGCCATGTACGAGGTGTCCTGCCGGAACGGCACCGTCTGGTACAGCGACGCCGCACCCGGCTCCGGACGCGGGCTCCGTACGGTGACCGCCGCGCCGCGCACCCGATCGACCACCTGGCGCAGGTGCTCGGGGGTGGTGCCGCAGCAGCCGCCGACCAGCGAGAGCCCGTACTCGCGGACGAAGCTCTCCTGGGCGTCGGCCATCTCGGAGGCCGACAGGGGGTAGTGGGCGCCGTCCTTGGTCAGGACCGGCAGGCCGGCGTTGGGCATGCAGGAGATCGGCACACGCGAATTGCGCGCCAGATAGCGCAGGTGCTCGCTCATCTCCGCCGGACCGGTCGCACAGTTCAGACCGATCATGTCGATACCGAGGGGCTCCAGCGCGGTCAGCGCCGCGCCGATCTCGGAACCGAGGAGCATGGTGCCGGTGGTCTCCACCGTGACCGAGCAGATGAGCGGGACGGACACACCGAGGGCGTCCATGGCTCGTCTGGCACCGATGATCGACGACTTCGTCTGGAGGAGGTCCTGCGTGGTCTCCACGAGGAGCGCGTCGGCTCCGCCGGACAGCAGGCCCTCCGCGTTGACCTGGTAGGCGTCGCGGATCTTGTCGTACGTGATGTGGCCGAGCGTGGGCAGTTTCGTCCCCGGGCCCATCGAGCCCAGCACCCAGCGCTGCTGCCCCGTCGAGGCGGTGAACTCGTCGGCGACCTCACGGGCGATCCGCGCGCCCGCCTCCGACAGCTCGAAGTTGCGCTCCGCGAT
The DNA here is from genome assembly GCF_044541755.1 of Streptomyces sp. NPDC085524. Taxonomy (NCBI): domain Bacteria; kingdom Bacillati; phylum Actinomycetota; class Actinomycetes; order Kitasatosporales; family Streptomycetaceae; genus Streptomyces; species Streptomyces sp. NPDC085524. Next base: position 97,359 of record NZ_JBITTH010000034.1, on the reverse strand, counting down.
GTCGTACTCGGCCAGCGCCGCGTAGTTCGCACCGAAAGTGTTCGTCTCGACGCAGTCCACCCCCACCGCGAAGTACGCCTCGTGGACGGTGCGCACGATGTCGGGCCGCGTCACGTTCAGGACCTCGTTGCAGCCCTCCAGCTGCTGGAAGTCCTCCATCGAGGGGTCCTGCGCCTGGAGCATCGTCCCCATCGCCCCGTCGGCGACGACCACGCGCGTGGCGAAGGCCTCGCGCAGTGCGTCGACCCGGTTCATGAGGTGCCTCCCCGGGAGCCCAGGACGGCTTCCAGCTGCCGTGCGGCGTCCGTTCCGTACACCGTCCGCACCGTGCGCAGCAGTTCGGCGGGGTCGGCTTCGTAGGACTGCGAGCCGACGGCCCGCAGCACCAGGGCCGCCATCGCGCAGCCGAGCCGGGCGGCGGCCTCCAGCGGCAGGTCCTTGGCGATCGCAGCGAGGAAGCCGGAGCGGAAGGCGTCTCCGACGCCGGTCGGGTCCTCGGCGGGCACGTCCGGGACGGCGTCCACGACGATGGCCGGGGCGCCCTGCCGCTCGATGCGTACGCCCTTCGAGCCGAGGGTGGTCACCCAGGTGCCGACGCGGGCGAGTACGTCTTCTGCCGTCCACTCGGCACGTTCGCGCAGCAGCGCGGACTCGTACTCGTTCGTGAAGAGCCAGCGGGCGCCCTCGACCAGGGTGCGCACCTCGTCGCCGGAGAGCCGGGCGAGCTGCTGGGAGGGGTCGGCGGCGAAGGGGATGCCCAGTGCGCGGCACTCCTCGGTGTGGCGGACCATCGCGGCCGGGTCGTTGGGCGATACGAGGACCAGGTCCAGGGGGCCGTGGGCCTCGAGGAGCCTACGCAGCTCGATGTCGGCGGCCTCCGCCATCGCTCCCGCGTAGAAGGAGGCGATCTGGTTGGAGTCCTGGTCGGTCATGCACATGAAGCGGGCGGTCTGGTGGCCGGCGGAGACGTGTACTCCGCCGGTGTCCACACCGTGTTCCTTGAGCCAGACCTCGTACTCGCCGAAGTCCGGGCCCACGGCCCCGACGAGCAGCGGCGCGAGGCCGAGTGCTCCGAGGCCGTAGGAGATGTTGGCCGCCACCCCGCCCCGCCGGACCTCCAGGGAGTCGACGAGGAAGGACAGCGAGACGTGTTCCAGTTGGTCGGGAAGCAGCTGGTCGACGAACCGGCCCGGAAAGGCCATGAGGTGATCCGTCGCGATGGATCCTGTCACCGCAATACGCACGGGGTCTCCTGGGGCGGGTTGGGCCGGGCTCTCGCTGTCGGCGGGGTGGGGCGGGGCGGAAGGAGAAGGGGCTGGAGGAGCCGTCAGCGGGCGGCGGCGGCCTTGAGGGCCTCGGCCCGGTCGGTGCGCTCCCAGGTGAAGTCCGGCAGCTCGCGGCCGAAGTGGCCGTAGGCGGCGGTCTGGGCGTAGATCGGGCGCAGCAGGTCCAGGTCGCGGATGATCGCGGCGGGGCGCAGGTCGAAGACCTCGCTGATCGCGGCCTGGATCTTGGTGATCTCGGTCTTCTCCGTGCCGAAGGTCTCGACGAAGAGGCCGACGGGCTCGGCCTTGCCGATGGCGTACGCGACCTGGACCTCGCAGCGCGAGGCGAGGCCGGCGGCGACCACGTTCTTCGCGACCCAGCGCATCGCGTAGGCGGCGGAGCGGTCGACCTTCGACGGGTCCTTGCCGGAGAAGGCGCCGCCGCCGTGGCGGGCCATGCCCCCGTACGTGTCGATGATGATCTTGCGGCCGGTGAGGCCGGCGTCGCCCATCGGGCCGCCGATCTCGAAACGGCCGGTCGGGTTGACGAGCAGGCGGTAGCCCTCGGTCTGGAGCTTGATGCCCTCTTCGGCGAGCTGGGCCAGGACGTACTCGACCACGTGCTCCTGGACGTCGGGGGCCAGCAGCCCCTCGAGGTCGATGTCGGCGGCGTGCTGCGAGGAGACGACCACGGTGTCGAGGCGGACGGCGGTGTCGCCGTCGTACTCGATGGTGACCTGGGTCTTTCCGTCCGGGCGCAGGTACGGCAGCGTGCCGTTCTTGCGGACCTCGGAGAGCCGGCGGGAGAGCCGGTGCGCCAGGTGGATGGGGAGCGGCATCAGCTCGGGGGTCTCGTCGGTGGCGTAGCCGAACATCAGGCCCTGGTCGCCGGCGCCCTGCTTGTCGAGCTCGTCACCCTCCTCACCTGTGGCGGCACCCTCGACCCGGCTCTCGTACGCGGTGTCGACGCCCTGGGCGATGTCCGGGGACTGTGCGCCGATGGAGACGGACACGCCGCAGGAGGCGCCGTCGAAGCCCTTCTGCGAGGAGTCGTAGCCGATCTCCAGCACCTTCTCGCGGACGAGCTTGGCGATCGGGGCGTACGCCTTCGTCGTCACCTCGCCCGCTATGTGCACGAGACCGGTGGTGATGAGGGTCTCCACGGCGACGCGCGAGGTCGGGTCCTCGGCCAGGAGTGCGTCGAGGATCGTGTCGCTGATCTGGTCGGCGATCTTGTCGGGGTGGCCCTCGGTCACGGACTCCGAGGTGAACAGACGGCGGGACATGTCACTCCTGGTGGTTGGGAACGGAGGGGACTGAGGGGGCTGAGGGGTCCGGCGGCGGCGCCGGTGACACGGGGCCGGAGCCGGGGCCGGGGCCGGAGGCAGCGGCGGCAGCGGCGGTGAGGCGCGGGCTGCGCACCACGGCCGCCAGCGCACGGGCCAGCGTCCGCAGCGGGCCGGGCCCGCCGTCCGCGGTTCCGGCGATGGCGACCGGTGGCACGGGCCAGCCGTGTGCGGCGACGCGTTCGGCGGCCTGCCGGGCGGCGTCGTCGGCTCCGGAGAAGCCGCCGAGCAGCACGGGTTCGCCCCGGGCGAGCGCGGGGCGCAGGGCCTGCAGGCAGCGGACGGGGTCCTGTCCGCCGGGCGGCGTGCCCAGGGTGGCCAGGGCCTGCGGGCCGTCGTAGAGCTCGGGGAGGCCGTCGTAGCAGCCGGGCGGTGAACCCGGCGGCGGCAGCAGGCAGATCGTGCCCGCACCGGGGCGTGCGGCCGCCCGCAGGATCCGCGCGGGTGCGGCCGGCCGGGGCCGTGCCAGTGGTACGGGTACCCCGTCGAGCAGTTCCAGGGCCCCGGCCACGTCCAGGGCGGGCCGCCCGTCGGGCAGGGCGCTGAGCAGCATGGCGGTCTGGGCGAGCAGTGCGGCCGCGGCGGCGTCGGGGAGGCCGGCGCGGTCGTGCACGCCGGTCAGCACCAGCCCGCCCCCGGCGTCGTGGTGGGCGACGAGGGTGAAGGGCACGGCGGCGTGCCCCTCGATCACCTCCGGCGGGTCCACCCGTACGCCCTCTCCGGCGAGTTCGACCGCGACGGCGCCGAGGGCGGCGTGGCTCCCGGGACCCGGTTCGAAGACGACGAGGGACTCGACGGGCGGCGGCGCGGCCGGCGTGCCGTGGTGCCTGCCCGCCCACTCCTCGATCTGGCCCGCGGACACCCACTCGTACGCCGCCCGGTCGAGCGCCTGCCCGCCGAGCTCCTCGAGCAGCTGCGCCACCGGCGTCGAGGCCTCCACGCGCACCGACAGCGGGAGGGAGCTGCGCAGCGTGCCGGAGAGCAGCTCGGCGCCGGCGAGGCCGATGCCCCGGCCGGAGACGGCCGCGGAGAACGCGACGGGCACCGGGCCGGCGTGCCCGGCGTCGGCGTGCCCGGCATCGGCGTGCCCGGCATCGGCGTGCCCGGCGTCGGCGTGCCCGGCGTCGGCGTGCCCGGCGTCGGCGGCGGCCCGGTACAGCAGCAGCGCCCACACGGCGTGCAGGGCCGTCGACTCGGTCGCCCCCTGGCCGGCCGCCCAGGCCCGCAGCCGCTCGGCCTCGGACCGGGTGAGGCGTTCGCGGCTCCACCCGTGGCCGGACCGGTCCGGCTCCCCCGCGAGCGCCGAGCGCAGTGCGGGCAGGGTGGCGGCCCCGGGCGGCGGAGCGGCCCGGGACCAGAACTCCCGCGCGGCGGAGGTGTCCTGGCGGGCCAGCCAGTGCGCGTGGTCGCGTACGTCGGGCCGGCGCTCCCCGCCCAGCGGGCGGCCGTCGGCGAGATAGGCGCGCAGGAACGCCCTCAGCAGTCCCCGCATGCTGCGTCCGTCGAGGAAGGCGTGGTGGTAGGTGAACAGGATCCGGGTGGCGCCGGGCGGCGCGGCCTCCTCCAGCAGCAGGATGCGCAGCTGCCCCGGCCTGCGCAGGTCGAACTCGCGCAGCCGCTCGGCCAGGACGAGGGTGTGCCAGTCGGCGCCGCCCGGCTCGGGGCGCGTGATCCGCGGCTCCACCCGCGGATGGACGGCCATCGCGGGCAGCCCGCCCGCGGGGTCGGCGAGCGCGGTGCGCAGGGCGGCGTCGGAGTCGTGGAGCGCCTGCCAGGCCGCGGTGAACCGGGCCGTGTCCAGCGGCCCGTACCAGCGCACCAGCAGCTGCCCGGCGTGCACCCCGGCGCCCGGGCGGACCAGCGTGTCGAGCAGCAGGTCCCGCTGGAGGGCGGAGGCGCGTACGGGCAGCGGGCGCGGGCCGGTGCCCGTGGGGAAGCTCTGGCGAGCCGCGCTCATCGCGTTCGTTCTCCTCTCCTGTCGGGATTCCCGATCGGGGGCCTGAAGGTCTGGGTCTGGGTCTGGGTCTGGGGCCTGGGCCTGGGCCTGGGCCTGGGCCTGGGCCTGGGCCTGGGCCTGGGTCCGGGTCCGGGCCTGGGGCATCTGCGCGCTGGGGACCGGGCGTGTCAGCCGGCTTCGAGTTCGGCCTCCACCGCTTGCATGAACCCCTCGTCGAACATCGTGTCGACGGCCGTGTCGCCGGCGGTGTCCAGTCCGGTGTCGGAACAGGCCGTGCTGAGCAGGTACCGCCCCAGCACCCGGTGCGTCGCGAACCACCAGGAGGCCTCCCCCGCCGCCGGCCGGCCGTCCGGCCCGAGGAACGCGCCGTCGGACAGGCCGAAGCCGAACTCCGTGAATCCCAGCCTCAGCCCTTGTCCCAGGGCCTTGGTGTAGGCCTCCTTGAGGGTCCACAGCCGCAGCATCTCGGCGGCCTGCCGGTCGGGGGGCATCCGGTCGAGTTCGGCGGCCTCGGCGGGGATGCACACGCGGTCCCGCAGCAGCTCGAAGGACATCCGCCGGCCCGCCGGTTCCACGTCCACGCCGATCCGGCCGATCCGGCTGATCCCCACGGCGATGAGCTCCTCGGTGTGGCTGAGGCTGAGGTCGATCTGGCTCATGCCGCGGATGTACGGTCGTCCGCCGATCCGGTACGAGAGGTCGAGCACGGCCGGATCGGTGCGCAGCGCGGCGGCCGCCGTGTACTTGACGACCATGCGCGAGGTGACGAAGCGGTAGCGGACCGCCGCGTCGGGGGTGCGCCGGTAGCGCTGCCAGTCCCGGCCGAGCAGCGGGCGCAGCGAGGTGTCGGCGAGCGCTGCGGGCAGCCACTCCCCCCACGTCGCGTACACGACGACGCTGCCGCGCGACTCCAGCCCGGCGGAGACCTCTTCCCAGGGGCCGCCGGGGCCGGTGACGTGGACGGGAGGCGCCGCCGCCAGGTTCGCCGGGGCGGAGGTGGACGGTGCGGGTTTCATCGGATGAGCTCCGTCCCGTCCAGGTCGTAGCTGCGGCCCGCGCGGTGGCGGCGGATCAACTCGTCGAGCACCTGGGAGAGGCAGCCTTCGGGCAGGTCGGGCACGGCGATGCCGAGCCGGCTGCCGATCCGGGTGAGCGCGAGCACGGCCCAGGCCGGGTCGGCGAGGAAGGCGTCCGAGCCGTCCTGCGCCTCCCAGATGCCGAGGACCGAGGCGGCCGCCAGGATGAGCGCGTACCGGTCGGCGAGGACCGCCACTCCGGGGCCGGCCTGCGTGGCCCGGCCCTCGGGCAGGGCCGCGCACCGGGTGCGCAGCTCGCGCAGCTCGCCCACGAACCCGTCGGCGAGTTCGGCGAGCGCGGCCATCTGCCCGCCGAACGCCAGGGCCCCGCCGAGCCGTTCGGCGGCGCCGACGAGGGTCGCCGCGAGGAAGTCGTCGCCCCCGGCGATGCCCAGCTGCCGGTAGTCCAGGGCGGGCAGCTGCGCCCCGCCGCCGAAGAGGCCGGGGGGCGGCTCGGGCATGCGGAACCAGGAGCGTTCGGCCAGGGTGCGCAGCTGGGGCACGATGACGGCCTGGCAGGCGGCGGTACCGGCGTGGCCGAGGCCGGCCACCGGGAGGTCGCGGACCAGCTTGTCGAGGGCCCCGTACTGGGCGTCGCCGCGCACGTAGCCGTGGCCGCCGAGCACGCCGGCCAGTTCCTCCAGGTTCTCCCGGATCAGGTCCGGTACGACGTACTTGACGGCCGCGGCCAGTACGTTGACGTGCTCGGGCAGCAGGCTGAGGGCGCGCAGCGACACGGTGGCCATGCTGTCCGCGGCCAGCAGGTCGGCGAACACCCCGGCGAGCGGCTTGTGCCGGCGCCGGGCCAGGGGGCCGGTGCGGCCCTCGGTGACGGCCCGTACGGCGGAGTGCAGGACGGTGTCCGCCGCGGCGACGGCCAGGGAGGGGATCAGGCAGCGGTTGACCTGGAAGGTGCGCAGGGCCAGGGGGACGCCCTGGCCCTCGGCTCCCACCAGGGCGTTGCCGGGCAGGGGGAAGTCCTCGAACTCCAGCCCGGAGAAGAGGCCTCCGCGCATGCCGTTCATGGTGACGCGCGGCAGGTGGGTGAGCCGGCCGGCAGCGCGGGCGTCCGCGATCGCCTCCGGGCCGAGCAGGAACACGGAGTGGCTGCGCGGGCCGCGGGCCGGGGCGGTGCGCGCGTAGACCACGTACGCCCCGGAGCGGGCCGCGTTGAGGATGACGTCCTTGCTGCCGCTGAGCCGGTAGCCGCCCGCGGGTGCCGGCTCAGCGGTGAACTCGTCGCGCAGGATGCCGTTGGCGTGGGCGAGCTCGTGGTGCACGATCGACGCCCGGCCCCCGCCCAGCAGCACCGCCGCGAGCTCCGCGCGCTGCTCCGGGCCGCCCTCGGCCCAGACGGGGGCGGCGCCGAACAGCGAGGTGATGCCGTACCCGAAGCCGAGGGCCACGTCGCGCCGGAACACGGGGCGCAGCGCCTGTGCGAGCAGGTCGGCGCGGGTGAGCCGGCCGCCCTCCCCGGCGGGCACGAACTCGGCTCCGAGCTGCGCCTCTGCCAGCAGTGCCTCGGTGGCGGCCGGTGGCGTGCGCCGCGCGTCGGCTTCGGCGAGCGCCGCGATCCCGTGCGGGTTGGCCGGGTCGTGCGGATCGCCGAGGAGCGCTTCGAGCCGGGCGGCGCGGGCGGCCGCCTCGGGGGCGCCGAGCTGCGCCGAGGGGGTGGCGGGCAGGCCGGCGGGAGCCAGGGAGGTCGTCATGTGCGGAGCTCAACTCCCTGGTCAGAGGCTGCGGACGGCGGATTCCGCGTGGTGCGCGGCGGCGGCCAGCGTGGCCGTGCTGTCGCGGCCGAGTGCCTCACGTACGTACGCACGGGCGTCGGCGAGGTCCGCGTCGGGGCCGAAGACCGCTTCGATCGCCTCCTCGCGCAGCAGGACGCCGTGCCGGGAGACGGCGGTGAGGCCGGTCTCGTCGGGGAACAGCGCCCACTCGCCGGTGTGGGCGGCGAACAGCGGGGTGGCCGGGGTCTCCTTCCAGACGATCCGGTAGGCGGCCGGGAAGCAGATCCGCACGGATTCGGTGGTCTGCCGGACGCCGTCGGCGGCGAGGGTGTCGATGCCGAGGTGCTGGATGCCGGGGGCGTCCTCGGTGACCTCGGCGCGGGTGACGTGGGACAGGTGCGCGGGCCAGGCGTCGGCCCGGTACAGGAAGTCGTACACGAGCTCCGGCGGTGCCTGGACCCTGATCGTGTCCTCGAAGGTGAGGGTCAGGTCGTCGAGGCGCTCCCAGCGCTCGGCGGTCTCCTTGATCCGGTCGAGTTCGGCGCGGCTGTTGGTGTCGGTGGCGAGCCCCACCCAGGCGGCGTCGTCGGGCCGGCCCTCCGCCACGGTGAAGTCGTGGTCGAGGGTGAGGCGGGACCGGCCGGCGCCGAGCTCCTCCACGGTCCACCGGCCGCCCAGGCTGAGCGCGGGCGCGGCGGGGGTCTCCTGGCGGAACTCGACGCGGCGGCCCACGGGGTCCATGGCCCGGCGGGAGAACCACGACTTGACCTCGCCGTTGGCGGTGACCCACATCTGGAACCGGTCCTCGGTCCCGTCGAAGTCGAGCCGCTCCACGTGCACGCTGGGAGGCATGAGCAGGGGCCACTGGGTGGTGTCGGCGATCAGGCCGTACACCACGCCGGCGGGTGCGTCCATGTCCACCGTGTAAGCCCTGTGATGTGTCCGCTCGAGTGACATCGGTCCACCTCTCTCGCCCTAGGGTCACGAATGTGCCCGAGCTCGCCGGAAGGTGGCTGGAAGGCCGCTAGAGGACCGTTCGGGGAGGAATCGACGGCTTCCGGGCCCGGCCGGGCGGTCAGACGGTGGCCCGTGAGGCGGCGAGCGCCCGGTTGACCATGTCGAGGTAGCGGCGCGGGGTGAACGCCTCGTCGAGCTCCTCCTCGTCGAGCACGACGGCGTGGTCGCGCTCCACCCGGCCGGTGGTCTCCAGCATCGCCAGCGAGTCGTAGCCGAGGTCCCCGAACGACGTGTCGAGGATGTCCCCGTCGAGGTCGGCTCCCTCGGCCTCGCCCGCGCATTCGCGCAGCAGCCTGACCAGGTCCGCCAGTTCGAACTGCTCCTGTCCCATGGAAATGCCTCTCTTCCGTTGCGTGTGTCGTGTCAGGCGGCGCGGACGACGGCCGCCGCGTTGAAGCCGCCCCGGCCGCGGGCCAGTACGAGGGCGGTGCGCAGCGCCGCCCCGGTGCGCGGGGTGCCGGTGACCAGGTCGACGGGGCAGTCTGCGGCGGGCCGCACGGTGCCGGTGGTCGGTGGGATCACCTGGTCGCGCAGGGCGAGCAGGGCCGCCGCGAGGTCGAGGGCGGCGCCGCCCGAGGAGAGCCGTCCGGCCATGCTCTTGGGGGCGGTGACGGGCACCGCGTACGGGCCGAAGACGGCGGCGATGGCCTCGGCCTCGGCCCGGTCGGCGTCGCGTTCGCCCGCGGCGTCCGCGAAGACCAGGTCCACGTCGGCCGGTCCGAGCCCGGCGTCGGCGAGCGCGAGGCGTGCGGCGTCGGCCAGCCGGGGCTCCCCCGGGGAGGCGTCGAAGGTGGCGGCGTGCCCGGCGAGGGTGCCGTACACGCGGGCGCCGCGGGCGGCGGCGCTCCCGGCGTCCTCCATGACGAGCAGCGCCCCGCCCTCGCCGACCACGTGGCCCGAGGCGTCCTCGTCGAAGGGCAGGTAGGCCCGGGCGGGGTCGGCGACGGTGCTCATGGAGCCGCCGGCGAGGTGTGCGGCCCAGCCCCAGGGGCACAGGGCGGAGTCGAGGCCGCCGGTCACGACGAGCCGGGCGCCCTTGCGGAGCTGGCGGCGTGCGTGCGCGACCGCGTCGAGGCCGCCGGCCTGTTCGGAGACGACGACGCCGGAGGCGCCGCGCAGCCCGTGCTTGATGGAGATCTGGCCGCTGTTGACGGCGTAGAACCAGGCGAAGGACTGGTAGGCGCTGACGTGCTGGGGGCCCTGGCTCCACAGGGCCTGGAGTTCGCGGTGGCCGAACTCGAAGCCGCCGGAGGAGTTCGCGGTGACCACGCCCGCCGCGTAGGGGGGCAGGGCGCTGATCTCGGCGCCGGAGTCGTCGATGGCCTCCTGGGCGGCGGCCAGCGAGAGCCGGGTCACCCGGTCGGTCTGCGGCAGGAGGCGGCTGGAGACGTGGTCCTCGTCGACGAATCCGGGCACCTCCCCGGCGATACGGACCGGGTACGGGGAGGCGTCGAAGCGGGTGACCGGGCCGATGCCGCTCTCGCCGCGCAGGACGGCGGCCCACCAGGCCCCGGTGCCCAGCCCGCCCGGGGCCGCCACCCCGATCCCGGTGAAGACGGCGGTGGTCGCGGGCGCTGCGAGGACGGCGTTCATACGGCTGCTGCCTTCAGGCTGGGGCGGGTCAGGATCATGGCGCTCTGGAAGCCGCCGAAGCCGCTGCCGACGGTCAGGACGGTGTCGGTTCGCTGTTCGCGGGCGGTGAGCGGGGTGTAGTCGAGGTCGCAGGCCGGGTCGGGTTCGTGCAGGTTCGCGGTCGGCGGGACGACGCCGTGCTCGATGGTGAGGGCGCAGGCGGCCACTTCCAGGGCGCCGACCGCGCCGAGGGAGTGCCCGATCATCGACTTGATCGAGCTGACGGGCACCTGGTGGGCGCGTTCGCCGAGGCTGCGTTTGAAGGCGTCGGTCTCGTGCCGGTCGTTCTGCTTGGTGCCGGAGCCGTGCGCGTTGATGTAGTCCACGGCGCCGGGGTCCAGCCGTGCCTCGTCGAGCGCGAGGCCGATCGCCTCGGCCATCTCGGTGCCCTCGGGGCGCAGTCCGGTCATGTGGTAGGCGTTGCTGCGGGAGGCGAAGCCGGCGATCTCGGCGTAGACGTGCGCGCCGCGCCGCCGGGCGTGTTCCAGTTCCTCGATGACGAGGACGGCCGCGCCCTCGCCCAGGACGAAGCCGTTGCGGGTGCGGTCGAAGGGGCGCGAGGCGCCGGCCGGGTCGTCGTTGCGGGGGGTGGTCGCCTTGATCGCGTCGAAGCAGGCCAGGCTGATGGGCGAGATCGGTGCCTCGGCGGCTCCGGTGACCATCACGTCTGCGCTGCCCTCGCGGACCAGGTCGACGGCGTGCCCGATGGCGTCCAGGCCGGAGGTGCAGCCGGTGGACACGAGGGAGACCGGGCCCTGGGCCCCGGCGGTGCGGGCGACCTCGGCCGCCATCGAGGAGGGCACGAAGTAGTCGTAGAGCTGGTCGGCTGCCCGTCCGTGGTCCACGAGCCACCGTCCGCCGCGGTCGCTGACGGTGGCGTACTCGCGTTCCAGGCCGGTGGTGCAGCCGAGTGCGCTGCCCAGGGTCACCCCGCACCTGGTGGGGTCGAGCGGGCCCGCCACCCCGCTGTCCGCCAGCGCCTCGCGGGCGCTGACGAGGGCGAACTGCACCGCCCGGTCTAGCCGATGGACGTCCGACGGTCCGAAGCCGTGCTCCAGCGGGTCGAAGTCTGCCTCGGCGGCGACCTGTGAGCGGTAGGGGGCGGGGTCGAGGAGGGTGATGGTGCGGGTGGCCGTGCGCCCGGAGGTCAGCAGGGACCAGAACTCCTTGGTACCGGGCTTGCCCGGGGCGACGACCCCGATGCCGGTGATGACCACGCGTCTCATCGCCTTGCCCCCCGCGAGTTGGTTGCCCGTACCGGTCTTCGAGCGTCGACGACCGCACTGGAGGACGGCTGGAGCCGCCGCCGCCCTCCGGCAACCGGCTGCTAGAGGCTCTCCGCGTACCGCTTGGCGAAGGTGAGCGTGGCGGTGCTGTTGCGGCCCAGTGCCGTACGGACGTACGCGCGCGCCGAGCGCAGATCGGCGTCCTCCCCGAGCACGGCGGTGATGTTGTCCTCGCGCAGGACCACGCTGTGCTGGGCGGTGGCGACGGTGCCGTGTTCGTCGCCGGTCACGGTCCAGGAGCCGGTGTGGGCCTCCATCAGGGCGGGGGTGCGGGTCTGCTTGTAGACGATGCGGCCGGCCTCGGGGAAGCAGACGCGTACCGAGTCGGTGGTGTGCGCGGACCCGTCGGCGGTGAGCGTGTCCATCGACATCACCTGGACCGGGCCCTCCTCCGTGACGTCGAGCCGGGAGACGTGGGGGAGCAGCTTCGGCCACTCGCCGACCTTCTCCAGGAAGGAGTAGACGGCCGCGGGCGGAGCCGCGACGTGGACGGTGTCCTCGAAGGACATGACCAGGCCGTCGAGGCGCCCCCAGCGCTCTCCGAGGCGGGCGATGTTGCCCAGTTCGGAGCGGCTGTTGGTGTCGGTGGCCCGGTTCACCCAGGCCACGTCCTCGGCCCGGTCGCCCGCCACGGAGAACTCGTGGAGCAGGGTCAGCCGGGAGCGTTCCGTGCCGAGCGCCTCCACGGCCCAGGTGCCGGTCATCGCCGACAGCGGGGCGGCGGGCACCTCCTGGCGGAACTCGATCCGGCGGGCGGCCGCGTCGAGCGTGCGGCGGGAGGTCCACGACGCGGTCCGGCCGTTGGCGGTGGCCCACACGGCGAGGTGCTCGTTCACCCCGTCGAAGGCGAGCCGCTCCACGTGGACGTTGGGCGGGAAGTACAGGGGCCACTTGGCGGCGTCCGCGATCAGGCCGTAGACCACGCCCGCGGGGGCGGCGATCTCGACCGCGTGGGCGGTGCGGTGCAGGCGGCCGGTGTCGGGGAGGGAGGTGGTCATCAGAAGTTCCCCAGCCCGCCGCAGACGTTGAGCGCCTGGGCCGTGATCGAAGCCGCGAGCGGCGTGGTCAGGTAGCCGACGAGGGCGGCGACCTCTTCGGGGGTCGAGTAGCGGCCCAGCGGGATCTTCGCCTCGAACTCCTCCATGACCTCCTCCTCGGTCTTGTTCCAGACGCCGGCGTACCCGGCGCGCACCCGGGCGGCCATCGGCGTCTCGACGTATCCCGGGCAGACGGCGTTGACGGTGGTCCCGGTGGCGGCGAGTTCCTTCCCGAGGGACTTGGTGAAGCCGACGACGGCGTGCTTGGAGGCCGTGTAGGGGGCGCCGAGCACCACGCCCTGCTTGCCCGCGGTGGAGGCGATGTTGATGATGCGGCCGTAGGGGCCGGTGCCGAGCCCGCCGCTGCGCAGCGCCTCGCGGGTCACCAGGAACACGCTGTTGAGGTTGGTGTCGATGATGTCGTACCAGAGCTCGTCGGCGATCTCGGCGGTGCGGCCGCCGCCGCTGCGCCCGGCGTTGTTGACCAGGATGCCGATGGGGCCGAAGGCCTCGACGGCCGCCGCGACGAGCCGTACGACGTCCTCCTTGACGCGGACGTCGGCCGCCGTGCCCTCCACCTCGAGGCCTTCCGCCCGCAGGTCCTCGACGGTCTGCTTGACGGCCACCCGGTCGCGGGCGCAGAGGAAGACCCGGTGGCCGCGCCGGCCCAGGTCCCGGGCCACGGCCAGGCCGATCCCGCTGGTCGCGCCGGTGACCAGGGCCACGGGGGTGGCGGGCACCGCGTCGTCAGTCGTCGCCGTCATCGTCGTCCCTCCAGGACTCGGGTGGTTGTCCCGACCGTGTCCCGGGCCGCTGGGGACCCGTTCGAGGAGCGGTGGAGGAGCGCTGGACCGAGTACGGCCAGGGCGTCTTCCAGCCGCCGCGCGGTGAGACTGCGGCCGCTGGACGCGAGGTAGCCGTCGGGGCGGATCAGCACCCAGCCGCCGGAGGCGAGGCCCAGCGCGTCGCGCAGCCTGCCGTCCGGGTCGGGCAGCGGCCACGGGGCGCTGCCCGCGGGGGCGCCGACGGCCCGGACCGAGAGCCAGTCCCGGGCGGTGGCGGCCGCGCCCTCGGCGGCGGCGCTCGCCTCGTCGCCGTCGGGCGCGTACAGCAGGGTCCAGCGGATGTCGCGGAGTTCGGCGTGCAGCGCGGTGGCCGCGGGGCCCGCGGGCAGGGCGGCCGCGATCGCGGCGGCGCGCGATCCGGCGGGGAGCCGCAGCCCGCCTTCGCCGGCCCCGTTCAGCGAGGAGTCGGGGTAGCCGAGGAGCAGCCCGGACATCCCGCCGAGGACCTTGCGCTGGATCTTGCGGCGCAGCGGCGGTGCGCCGCGTACGACGGAGAAGACGGCCGGGAGCATCACCCCGGCCAGGTTGTTCTTGAGCTGGACGAGGAAGGTCGCCTGCTTGGTGGAGCCGAGCAGTCTGCGCCCGACGGGCACGCGTTCCTCCGTGTACGTGTCGAGCAGGGCCCGCCCCGCCCGGCCGTGCGCGGTCATGGCGAGCTTCCAGGCGAGGTTGTAGGCCTCCTGGATGCCGGTGTTCATGCCCTGTCCGGAGGCGGGGCTGTGGACGTGCGCCGCGTCGCCGGCCACGAAGACGCGGCCTTCGTGCATGCGGGGCACCATGCGCTGCTGGAAGGTGAAGACGGAGGTCCACTCGGGGCGGCCGACGCGCACCTCGCGTCCGAGGCCCGCGCTGAGCCGGGCGGAGAAGCGTTCGGCGCTCGCGCGGTCGTGGGCGGCGCCGGTGGTGCCGGCGCGGGCGGTGGGCGCGGTGTCGAGCAGCCGCCAGTGGCCGTCGCGCAGGTAGGGCACCATCATCAGGGCCTGGCCGCCGGTGTGCACCCAGTAGATGGTGTCGGGCGGCAGGTCGAAGTCGACCTGTGCGTCGGCCAGTTCCCAGGTTTCGCTGGATTCGCCGATCAGCTCCAGCCCGATCTCCTTGCGCACGGTGCTGTGGCCGCCGTCGCAGCCGACGAGCCAGCCGGTCGCGTACTCCTCCGTCCGGCCGTTCGCGTGCTCGAGGCGGGCTCGGACCCCGTGCTCGTCCTGGCGCAGGCCGGTCAGCCGCACGCCCCATTCGGGGGTGACGCCGAGCCGTCCGCAGGCCTCGCGGAGCAGCTCCTCGGTGCGGGTCTGCTCGATGACGACGGTGAACGGGAAGCGGGTGGGCATCGAGGAGTAGTCGGCCTCCAGGCGCACCAGGCGGCGGCCGCCGGCGTACATGGTGAAGGCCTTGTTGTGGCGGCCGCTCTCGAGCACCGGCCCGGCCACGCCCATCTGGTCGAACGTCTCCAGGGTGCGCGGGTGGACGGCGACCGCCCGGCTGGTCGCGGCCGGTCCGGGCGCCGCGTCGACGAGCCGTACGCGGATGCCCCGGCGGGCCAGTTCGTGGGCGGCGGTCAGGCCCACGGGCCCCGCTCCCACGACGAGCACCGAGGTCTGGTCGGACATCACCATGGCGGTCCCTCTCTCTCGGGGCGGTGCTTGTGGCACGTGCGGCGGAGCGGCTCAGACGGCGGCTTCGAGGGCGGCCCGGCTGTGCAGGGCCTGCCGCAGCCGGCGTCGCTCCGGCTTGCCGACGGGGGTGCGGGGCACGGCGTCGACGACCTCGACGCGGCGGATCCGCTCGAAGCGGGCCAGGCGCCGGTTGGCGCCGTCGACGATGGAGTCGAGGGTGTCGAGGAGGCGTGGTGCGTACGGTTCGCGCAGTACGATCCCGGCCCAGGTCACGGCGCCGTGGACGGGGTCGGGCCAGCCCGTGACCACGCAGTCGGCCACCCGCGGGTCCTCGGCGAGGACGCTCTCGACGGCGGTGGGCGAGACGAGTTCGTTGTCGTACTTGAAGACGTCCCCGATCCGGTCGACGAGGAACAGCTCGCCGTGCTCGTCGACGTATCCGATGTCCCCGGTGGACAGCCAGCCCTCGCCGTCGACGGCCGGGTCCTCGTCCGGATCCAGGTATCCGGCCATCAGCTGGGGTCCGCGCACCTGCACCTCGCCGGTGGCGCGGGCGCCCAGCGGCTGCCGGCCTTCCAGGTCCACGATGCGGCATTCGGTGCCGGGCACGGGCCGGCCGACGGAGCCGGCCGGGCCTCCGTCGGGGCTCTGGCTGTGCGAGAGCGGCGACAGTTCGGCCATCCCGTAGCCCTGGACGACGGGTACGCCGAGCCGCGCGGAGAGCGCCGCGGCCGTGGCGGGCGCGAGCGCGGTGCCCCCGGAGAGGACCGCCGTCAGCGCGGGCCCGGCGGGCACCCCCTCGGCCCACGGACCGGCCTGCGCGAGCTGCCCGGCGAGCCGGTGCAGCCGGGCGGGCAGCCCGTAGTAGTGGGTGGCTCCGGTACGGGCGGCCAGCGCGAGGGAGGCCAGCGGGTCGGGGCTGGTGCACAGCACCTGGGCGGCGCCCGCGAACACGGCCGAGTTCAGGTGCATGGTGTGGAAGAGCGGCAGGTGGTTGAGGGTGACCGAGCCACTGTGCAGGCGGTGCGCGGCCGCGGTCTGCGCGGCGTTCGCCACCAGGTTGCGGTGGCTGAGCCGGACCCCGCGGGGGCGTCCCGTCGTACCGGTGGTGAACTGGATGCAGGCGTCCGCGTCGAGGTCGGCCACCGGGAACCGGGCCGCGGAGGGCCCGCCCGGCAGCGCATCCCCCTCCGGCCCGACCACGACCACCGCGCGCAGCGCCGGCAGCCGTTCGCGCAGCCTGCCGAGCAGTTCCGCAGTGGTGGCGGGCACGAAGGCGACCTCGACGGCGGCGGCCGAGAAGACGTGCAGCAGCCCCGCCTCCTTGATGAGCGGGTTGACCAGCACCGCCGTGCCGCCGCTGCGCACGGCCCCGTAGTAGGCGGCGGGGAACTCCGGCCCGAGGGTGTTGGCCACGCCTATCCGGGCCCCCGGCCGCCCGGTCAGGTGCGCGGCGCACGCCGCGAACCGGTCGGTGAGCGCGTCGAGTCCGGCGAAGGAGATCCAGTGGGATCCGGTCCTGAGGGCGCAGCCGTCCGGATCGCGCTCGGCGGCGCGGCGCAGCAGCCCGTCGAGGGGCAGCTGCGGGTACGTGATGGAACTCGGCACGGCAGGGCCCTCCTCATCCTCCTCATCGGACGTGCCCCACCCTCGGCGGGGTCGCTTGAGAAGGATTCGAAGCGGGCTCGATGTCCGCTGCAGAAGCTGTGCACCATGACCCCGACCACGACGATCGACGCGATGGACCGGTCCGCGCGGGAACAGGTGGAGTTCGGCGTCCTCTATGCCGAGGTCCAGCAGTTCTACGCGCACCAGATGCAGCTCTTCGATGCGTTCCGGGCCGAACCGTGGGCCGCGACGTTCACCGAGGAGGCCGTCTTCGACGTCCCGACCCTGCCGGAACCGGTGCGCGGGCGGACCGCGCTGGCCGCGTGCGTACGCCACAACGAGGAAGTGGCGCGCCGCACGGGCGAACGGCTCCGCCACTGGCTCGGCATGCTCGACGTACAGCCCCGCCCCGACGGCACGGTCCGCACGCGTGCCTACGCGCTGGTGTACATGACCCCGCCGGACGGCGTCCCGAAGGTGCACCGGGTGTGCGTCATGGAGGACACCCTGGTCCGCTCCCGCGGCCGCTGGCGCACGGCACACCGCCTGGTCTCCCGCGACGACCTGCCGTAGTCAGGGAAGCACGGTGTCAGCGTGAGGCGCCGCGACGGCGCCGGACCAGGGCGCAGGCCCACACCCCTGCCAGGCCCAGGACGGTGGCGGCGCCGATGAGCCAGGGTGCCCGTCCTCCGGTCGGCGCGAACGCGGACTCCGCGGCCTGGGCGGCCTGGCAGGAGAGGCGGTCCGCAGTGTCGATCGGCGTCACCCGGTAGCGGGCCCAGACCTCGCCCCCGCCCGCCCAACGCACCTCGTACAGGCCGGGTTCGGCATCGCAGCGGATCGTCACCGTCCCCTTCAGGCCCTTGCTCCCGCGCATGACGGGCGGGCTGACGAAGCCCCGCGAGGTAAGGGGCTCGCCGAACCTCGGTTCCCCGTCCGAGTACCCGACCGTCCCCCGTTCACCGGGCCGGAACGTCGCCACGTCCCAGGGCGACCGCGGCCACCCGTCAACACCCGCGGGCCAGTGCTCCTCCTGCTCGACCGGGGGAAGGGCCGCCACCTTCGCGGGGCAGGCCTTGCGTTCGGCCTCGCCGATGTCCGCGACCTCGACGGTCACCCAGGTATCACTCGTGGAGCCGTCGCCAGGACCACGGGGACCGGTCCGCACGACCGGGTAGACGCCCGGACGGGTGTCACAGGCAACGGTGGCCTCGGCGGTGATGAGCGGCTCGTTCATCCTCAGCGTCCCGTGCTCGACGAAGATGTCGGAGACCACCCGGTCCCCGTTCAAGCCCGGCAGGTACGAGGCCACGGAGAACGTCAGCCGGTCACCGGGGCGCGCGGACAGCCGGGATCCGTCGACCGTCGGGGCGGGCGGCCCCGGAGCCTGCGCCGCGAAGGCGCTCCCCGCGGTCTGCACCAGCAGCAGCGCCAGCATGGCTGCCCCGCCGGCCCTCGTCCGCACCCCACTCGTTCGTCCTCGACCCATGTCCGTTCCCCCTGAACCCTGCCACGGCCTCGCGGTCTATGGTCCGTCAAAGGCGGGTCTCGGTGCACTCGCTGTGCATGCAGTCCCCGGCATGAATCTCGCTGTCCGCCAGCGATCCCCACAGGTACGCGTCCGGCTCGTACCCGGCGTCCTGGATCGCTTCCATGGTGCGGTCAAGTGTGTCGGCGTCGCGGCGCAGCGTCTTGGGGCCCTCGGGCCGGTGGTCAACGAAGCGGCCGAGTCCCGAACACAGCTCGCGGTACATGGCCGTACGGAGGATGAGCGCGTGCCAGCCCATATCGACGAGCTTGGATGGGCGCAGATGGCGCCCCGTGGACCGGCCGGCTGCGGCAGTGAATTTCAGAGCCTCGTCGACGATCCGGACGGCGAGGGGCTCGTCGACCCCGTCGTTGTCGCGCTGCACGAGGTGCACCACGCGGTTGAAGCCGTCGGCGGACAGCAGGTGACGTGCGGACGCTGCCAGGGTGGAGGTAGCCATCTCGTTTCCCTTCGTTCAGTGGGTGACGCCGAAGGAGATCGCGCCGAGGACGGCGATCGCGATCACGACGTACAGGAACTGCACGCGCCAGTCGCTCACTGACCGGCTGCCGCGATGTTGCTGACGGCGGTCGAAATCTCGCGGCCATTGGCGCCACGGATGTACGCGATTTCGGCCCAGCGCTCGATGGCCGTCGCGGACACGTTCTCGTTGACCACGGCCATCAGCTCGCCCTCGACGCCGGACGCGATGTCACGGACGCGCCGCCTCAGCAGGGGGTGCTGTACGTACCCGTAGGCCTCAGGCATCAGCCGGCTCCTCGGCGTTGCCGATGAAGCGCTCCCAGCCGACGAGCGCACGGTCGAGGAGTTCGGCACTGGGCTCGTGTACGGCAAGAAGGCCGTGGATCGGGTTGTCCGGGGTGTCGATGGACAGCACGCCGTGGGTGTCCGGGCATCGAATCGTACGGTCGGCCACCGGGTCACTCCCTACCGTCGTCAGCGGGTGGTGACACCAGCCTGACGGCCCGGGAAGCCAAGAATGCTCACAGTTTTGTGAGTGCTACAGCCCGGCCCAGCGGGCCATTCCGCCCAAACTGTCGGGGGCTCGACGCGACATGTGAACGAGGCCTCGGATCGTGGCCCGGGTGCCCGGCAGATGCCGGGTCTGCTCCGGCGCCACGTGCCTCGCCTGCGCCAAGTACTTCAGTGACGTCTTGGGAGAGCCCGCCTCCATCTCCACCAGCGCCCGGTCCACCAGGTAGCGAGCGCGCCGCGACGTCAGCATCGACTGCGGTAGTGCCAGTGCCCGGGCCTGGCCGAGCGCCGCGTCGAAGCTACGCATCGCGATCGAAGCGCCGAGCCGGTGCAGTTCGACGTTGACCCGTCCGAAGCTGAGCCAGTGCACATCGCCGGCCTCACCGCCTACGCGGTCCGCGAGCTCCTGGGCGGCGGTGAGGTGCATTTCCACTCCCGTGGCGTCCTCGTTCTTCGCGGCCACTGTGGCCAGGCCGAGGTGGAGTTGCCCGGATACGGCAAGAGCTTCCCTGCTCGTCTCCCCGACGAGGAGGTCCTGGCCAGACGTGATCAGCGGCGCGCTCGCCGCGCACCGCCACAAGGTGGCGCGCTTGTACCGCTGTACTGCCTCGACGCACGGATCCGACGCCCGGACCGCGGCCCAACCCATCCGGTCCAGAGCGACACGGGCGAGGTCCGGATAGTCCAACTTCAGTGCCACGTCGTGAGCGGTCCGGTACGCCGAAGCGAGGGCCCGCCACTTCTCCGTCGACGGTTCCGTCCATACGCTGTGGGTCAGTTCCACGATCAGGCCGGGCAGCTCCTTCGCCGCCGCCCGCAAATGGGTTGCCCGCACCTGTCGGCACAGGGCGTCCGCCTTTGCGATCAGCTCCGGAACCGGCCGGACCACGATGAGATCGGGGTTCGGTCCGAGGTCGTACCGGTCGAGTGCTTCCCGGATCGGGGCTACCAGCGCGTGCAGCCGGTCAGGGGGCAGCGATGTCACGGCAGGCTGTCCCGTCAGCTTGGACGTGTCAGGCGCCGCTGTTCCCGGATGCGGAAACCGGTGTGGTCATCGTCAGGTAGTGGCATACCGGTCTCCGTCCAAGACTCGGCATCAATCACGGTATCCGCGCTGCGGATGCGCCGGGTGCGCCTTCGCCCCGACTCCATACGGATCGGGGACGACTGCATAGGCTCGGGCGCCATGACGACGAAGATTCTCTACCTGCTCTGTTCGGCCGCCCCGCCCGTCTTCGAGATCGCCGGTGTGGTGGAGGAGGCGCAACGCCGCGGCTGGGACGTGTGCCTCGGCCTTACGCCTGCGGCCGCCGACTGGCTGGAGGACGGTCTGCCCGGGCTGGCTGCTCTGACGGGCCATCCGGTCCGTACGCGGTACAAACGACCCGGCGGTCCCGACGTGTGGCCGGCTGCGGACGCGGTGCTCGTCGCACCCGCGACGACGAACACGATCAACCGGTGGGCGCTGGGGATCACCGACACGTGGCTCGTCGGGTTCGTCGCAGAGGCGATCGGCAAGGGCATCCCCATGGCGGTGATGCCATGTGTGAACTCGGCGTACGCTCAGCACCCTCAACTGCCGCTGTCGCTTGAGATCCTCCGGGCGGCCGGGGTCCGGGTGCTGTACGGGCCGGGAGGCTTCGAACCGAACCAGCCCGGGGAGAAGCGGCCGTACCCATGGAGTGCCGCGCTGGACACGATGGACAGCTTTGCGTCGTCGAACACGTAGCAGGGACGTCGCAGCTCGTGAATCGTCAGCCGGCCAGGCGGAACGTGGGCGGTACCTCGGGCAGCGGCATGTCCTCGCCACCGTCGGGGTCCGGATCGAAGTCCGTTCCGGTTCGCGGATCGTGGCGCTTCGGCGGCCTGACCTCTCCAGTGGTGAACTTCAGATCCCACACTTCCGTGCCGGGGTCGTTGATGTGGTTGACCATGTGTGCCGCTGACTCGTAGCCGGCAAGCAGGGGATTGATGAGCAGCCTGCCGTGCTTTGTCCGGGGGTGAACGATGCCCAGGTCCTTGAGCTCGCTCACTGCCCGGGACACCGCGCTCTGGGTGATGGCAAGCCTCTTCGCCAAAGCGGCTTGGGTGATCTCCACTTCGCCGCCCGGGTGCTGGCGTGCGGTCAGGATGTCGAACACGTCGCGTGCGGTACGGGACATCCTGGCGTCCGGCAGCTGCTCCCAGACCACGGGGTTGTGGAAGCCGGGGACGTTCATCTGTTCCTCGTCTCTGGCAGGGGGATGACGATTGTGTGGTCCTTGAGCGTCTTCGCTCCGAGCCTGTCGATCAATACCCTGTGCCGTCGGCTGCCCCACCGGTAGGCATAGGTCGGGTTCAACTGGTACTGACCCTGGCGGGCCTTCCACGCGAAGTTGTGCTGTGTCAGAACCTTGATCGCCCGGCTGATCTTCGAGTGGTGACACCCGAAGTACATGCCCAGGGCAGTTTGCGTGGCCGCGACGATGCCGTCGACGTCGTGCGTGGCCGCCATGTGGTCCAGGAGATCGCGAGCCATGGGCGACAGCTTGAACCGCCACAGGTTTTCCTGGATCTGCTGCGAGTAATTGATGTGGGTTCCACCGGGGAAGCCGTACGCCTTCGGTGGCGGGTCGGCCTGGATGATCCCACCGTTGCGGCTGATCCTCTCCAGGGCCTTGAGAAGTCCGGCGGCAGGCTTGCCGCCCAACTCCTTCGGCGGGGCAGGCAGAGGGACAAGCCGTGCCGGAGTTGGCACGGAGACAGATGTACTACGCCTTGCCGGTTGTGGCACCTGACCTGCTCCTTTGCCAGTTTCCTTCCCTCATAATATAGCGCCCAGCTCATGTTATGAGGGCGTTTTGTGCAGCAAGACGCGGCCTCCCTTGCGTGGCCCCAGTTGTGCATGCAGGTGCACAAGTTCGGCGGCTCCGGAGCATCGAGTTGTGCATGCTGAGTGCACAAAACTCTCGCATCGCTGCAGGTCAGGACGATGCCGCTATCTGCTCCAGAGGATGCGCAATCGTGGTTGAGGTCCATGCGCACTCGGCTGCTGTCCGACTTACAGCGCTGGCATCACTGCCCATACAGCGCATGGCCAGCAGGATCGTGGACTCGTGGGCAGTCCAGCCGCTCACTGCGTCGTCGTGGGCTGGGGTTCGCAGGGTCCCGGCCCAGCCCGCCGGGGCTACGCCCCCGGCAGGCAGTCGCTGCTCGCCCCATCGCTCCGCGACGGCGCTCCCAGGTGGGTCCACCGCCCGGCAGCCACCAGGGCCCGCCGCTGGGGCCGGGGAGCGCGAGCAATTCATGGCGTGGCTGATACCGGGGCTGGCTGATGCCCACATTGCTACCGGCACCCGCATGGCGGGCATCGTCGTGGCTCGCTTTCTGTGGCTGCTGTTCCGACTTGGCGCGTGGCGATCCGAGTCGCTGCGAGCGGCGGCAGGCTGAGCGCCCAGTACGCGGGCAAGCTCCCCTCCCCCTCGACCACCTCACGGGCGACCGGGACTCACACCCGGGTCACCAGCAGCGCGCTGTGCGTGCCGCCGAAGCCGCTGCCCACTGTGAGGGCCGCCCCGACGTGGTGCTCGCGGGCGGTGACCGGGGTGTAGTCCAGGTCGCAGACCGGGTCGGGCTCGTGCAGGTTCGCCGTCGGCGGGACCACGCCGTGCTGGACGGCCAGCAGGCAGGCGGCCACGGCGAGGGCGCCGAGGGCGCCCAGCGAGTAGCCGATCATCGAGGCGACCGCGCTGACCGGTACCCGGTGGGCGTGGGCGCCGAGGGCCCGCTTGAGGGCGACCGTCTCGTGCACGTCGCCGCTACGGGTGCCCGAGCCGTGCGCGGCCACGTGGTCGACGGCGCCCGGGTCCAGGCGGGCCTCGTCGAGGGCGGCCCGGACGGCTTCCGCGAGGTCGGCTCCGCCGGTGCGCAGCGCGGTCATGTGGAAGGCGCTGCTGCGCGAGCCGAACCCGGCGATCTCGCCGTACACGCGGGCCCCGCGACGCCGCGCGTGTTCGAGTTCCTCGACGACGAGGAGGGCCGCGCCCTCGCCCAGTACGAACCCGTCGCGGGTGCGGTCGAAGGGCCGGGCGGCGGCGGCCGGGTCGTCGTTGCGGTGGTGCGAGGCGATGCGTACGGCGTCGAAGGAGGCCAGCGTCATCGGGGAGATCGGCGCCTCGCTCGCCCCGGCGACCACCACGTCGGCGATGCCCTCGCGGATCAGGTCGAGGGCGTGCCCGAGGGCGTCCAGGCCGGAGGTGCAGCCGGTGGAGAGCAGCGACACCGGGCCCTGCGCGCCGACGGCGCGGGCCACTTCCGCGGC
Source organism: Streptomyces sp. NPDC085524 (assembly GCF_044541755.1). Taxonomy (NCBI): domain Bacteria; kingdom Bacillati; phylum Actinomycetota; class Actinomycetes; order Kitasatosporales; family Streptomycetaceae; genus Streptomyces; species Streptomyces sp. NPDC085524. The sequence goes on along the minus strand of NZ_JBITTH010000034.1, from coordinate 74,123 downwards.
CATCGAGGAGGGCACGAAGTAGTCGTAGAGCCGTTCCGCCGCACGCGCGTGGCCGAAGGCCGTACCGGCGGCCGCCGCGGCGGCGGCGAACTCCCGGTCCAGGGAGCTCGCGCAGCCGAGGGCGCTGCCCAGCGACACCGCGCGGCGCGTCGGATCCGCGACCCGGGCGGGGCCGGCCAGCCCGCTGTCGGCCAGCGCCTCCCGCGCGCCCGCCACCGCGAACTGTGCCACGCGGTCGAGCCGCAGCGCCTCGGTCAGGCTGAGACCGCGGCCCAGTTCGTCGAACGCGGCCTCCGCGGCGACCCGTGAGCGGAATCCGGAGGGGTCGAAGCGGGTCAGCGCTCCGGTGGCGGTGCGCCCGGCGGTGAGCAGGTCCCAGTAGCCCCGCACCCCGGTCCCGCCCGGGGCCACGACGCCGAGACCGGTGACGACGGCCCGCCTCACCGGCCCCTCACCACTGCGGACGCGGGCCCCGTCACCCGCTCGACGACCCGCGCGGCCCGCCCGATCAGACGCGGCAGGAGCCGGTCGCGTACGAAGAAGTGCCCGCCGGGCACGGTGCGGTGGACGAAGGGGCCCGTGGTCCAGCGGGCCCAGCCCGCCACCACCTCGGGGGTGACCAGGGGATCCTCGCGGCCGGCGACCGCCAGGACCGGTACCGGGAGCGGGCCCCCGGCTTCGCGGGCGGCGGTGCGCAGGGCTCCGGCGAGCCGGAGGTCGTCGCGCAGGACGGGGAGGACCATGCGGTGCCAGATGCCGCCGGGTTCGGTGCCGGCCGGTACCGCGTCGAAGGTGTCGAGCAGCCCGAGCAGTGCCGCGTCGGGCAGGTCGGCGGAGGCCGCGAGCGCGGCGGGCCCGTCGGGCGGGGGCACGGCGCCGAGGGCCAGCAGGGCCGGCAGCGGCAGTCCGCGCTCGTGCAGGTGCCGGGTGAGGGTGTGGGCGACGATCCCGCCGAGGCTGTGCCCGTACAGCACGTACGGTTCCTCCACCCGCGCGAGGGATGCGACGAGCGGGGCGAGGTCCTCGAGCAGCGCGGCCCGGTCGGTCACCCGTGCCTCGCGGCGCCGCCGGTCCCGCCCGGGCAGGAGCCACGCGTCGGGCTCCACGCCCGGCCCGAGCAGCCCCGGCCAGTGGTGGAAGGCCGAGACCCCGGCCCCCGCGTGCGCGAAGCACCACACCCGTACGCCCATCCTCGTGCCCTTCCCGTGCCGGATCGGGCCGCTCAGGCCGCGTACAGGTTGAAGGTCGATCCTCCCCGCGGTCCGGCGACCACGTCGAGCGCCGGGTCGACCGCGAGCATCGCGTGGTGCAGCCGCTGGAGCTGCGGCGAGGGCTCCACCCCGAGGTCCTCGATCAGCCGGGCCCGCATTCTGCGGTAGATGTCGAGGGCGGTGGCCTGGCGTCCCGAGCGGTAGAAGGCCACCATCGCCTGCGAGTGCAGTCCCTCGTGCTGCGGGTGGCGGGCGATCATCTCCTTCAGCTCGGCGAGGAGTTCGGTGTGCCGGCCCAGGCGCAGGTCAGCGTCGATGCGCCGCTCGGTGGTGACGAGCCGGCTCTCCTCCAGGCGCATGACCTCGATCTCCAGGATCGGCCCGACCCGTACGTCGACCAGCGCGTTGCCGTTCCACAGGCCGAGGGCCTGGCGCAGCAGCGTGGCCGCGGTCTCGTCGTCCCCCTGTTCGAAGGCGCTCTGGCCGCGCGTCACGAGCTGCTCGTACTCGTGGACGTCGACGGACTCCGGCGGTATCTGCAGGAGGTATCCGCCGTGGCGGGTGGCGAGCACCTCCTTGGCGTTGCCCGGGGCGCCCGGCCCCATGGCGGTGCCGAGGCGCCGGCGCAGCTGGAGGATGTAGGTCTGGAGAGTGGTGAGGGCGCTGTGCGGCAGCTGCGTCCCCCATATCTCTTCCATGAGTGTCGGTACGGGCATGACCCGGCCGGGGTACAGCGCGAGCAGTGCGAGGATCTGGCGCGGCTTGCGGGCGGTCGGAACAATCGAGCCCCCGTTGACCTCGGCGCTCAAGGGACCCAGAACCTGAATCTGCATGGTCTCCTCCGTCACTTTCGTCGAGTTCCCCTCGATTTCCAGCCTTGACCCGTGCACGGTAGCGGGACTCCGCGGATAACCTCCGGAAGCTTGAGCGGCCGTCGAGCGTGCTTCCAATTGGCCTACTGGATAGGGGAGTTACCGCTGGCGAAGGCCGCATACGGAAGGGCCGGCACCCGGTTTCCGCATTGCCACGAGCCGTTGGAACGGCACTTGAATACCCCTGGAACGAAGGACTGTTTCCAGTCACGTACGTCATGCAGGTCAGGCCGGTCAGGTGAGGCGCAGGACGCGGGGCGCCGGGCGGGCCCAGGGGAATCCCTGCCTCAGGTGCACGGCCGGCGGGCCGCCCGCCGGCCGTTCGATCCGCACGGCGACCGCGGCGAGCATCTCCGGCACCGGCTCGAACTCCAGGAAGCACCACCGGTCCTGGTCGCCCTCCTCCTGTCCCTCCACGGTGAAGGCGAACGTGCCGCGCTCGTCGGCGCGCGTGAAGGTGTACGCGGACGGAGCCGCGGCCGCCTCCGGTCCGGCGCCCTGCGCGCACGCCTTCGCGTACGCCTGCCGGAGCGTCCACAGCCGCATCGCCCGGCGGGTGCGCGCACGCCCCGGGGGCACCGCGCCGATCCAGTCGCGCTCCGCCTGCGGGAAGCCCTCGACGACGCCGTCCAGGGCCGCCGCACCCCGGCCGAGGTGTTCCACGTCCACGCCGATGCGGTGGCCCCGGGCCACGCCGACCAGGGTGTGGCCGGAGGTGCGGGCAAGGTTGAAGTCCAGCGCGGCGCCGCCGCGCGGGAGTCCTCCCGGCGGCGGCTGGAGGTGGGGCCTGCCGTAGGGAGAGCGCTGCAGGACGGCCTCCGCCTCGGGGATCCCGGTCTCCATGGCCAGCACCCGGCGCAGCAGGGTGTGCGCCACGAGGTACTGGCGCCGGTCCCGTTCGAAGAGGAAGCGGGAGGCGGTCTCCCGCTCCTGCTCGTCCAGCCAGTGTGCGGCGAGGGTCGCGGATACGGCCGGGGCGAGGTCCGCGTCGGGACAGAACCAGAGGCTGATGCTCACCGGCCGTCGCTCACCGCGCCGGCAGCCACAGTGCGGTGCGCAGCAGGGCGGACGGCGGGATCGGGACCGATACGGCCGCGGCGCCGGGCGCCGCCTCCAGCGCGGCCCAGTCCACGTCCACCCCGGCCAGCCACAGGTCGCGCAGCTGCCCGAGCCGACCGCCGCGCCACAGGGCGGCGAGGTAGTCGGCGCTCTCGGGGGCCTCGCCCAGCCGCATCGGATCCCGGCGCCCGCCGCGCAGGTCCGCGCACGGCGCGTCCGCTTCCACGAGGAGCCGTACGAGCTCCTCCGCGCCGTGCACGACGTAGGCGAGCCGGCAGTCCATGGCCGCGCGCCCGGTCCGCAGTCCGCGGGCCACCGCCGCGAGGCCCGGCACCTCGTGACCCGCTCGCAGCCACTCCCCGAGCCGCCGCGCGGTGGCCCGTACGTGCTCCGGGGTCGGGCCGGACACCAGTACGAGCTCCGCATGCCCGGCCGGGCGCTCACGGACCGGCGCCGGCCGGGCCGCGTACTCCTCCAGCACCACCTGGGCGTCCACTCCGCCCGCGCCGCGCAGGCCGGCGACCACGCGGCGGGGCACCGAGGGGTCGGACGGGTCGGGGCGGCTCCAGGGTTCGGCGCTCTCGCGGCCCGGCGCGGGGAGCAGGACGCCGTGGCGCAGCTGGAGGACGGCCCGGGTCAGCAGGGCCAGTCCGGTGGCCGGGCCGCCTTCCCCGACGGAGGGACGCGCGCACGGCGCGGTCTCCCGCAGGCCCGGTTCCTGCTCGGCGAGCCCGGCCCGTTCCAGGGCCGCCGCGAGGGCCGCCCCGCCCCGGGCGTGGGCCGCCGCGCTGCCGCGGACGACGGCGTGCACGGTGTCGCCGTCCGCGAGGGCCCGGTCCAGCGGCTTCAGCAGCAGCGCGCCCACCGCCTCGCCGACTCCCGGCCGGCGGCTCCAGGGGTGCAGCAGCAGGTGGACGCCGCCGACGAGGGCGGCCGTGCACTCCCCGCGTTCCAGTGAGGCGAGCGCGAGGTGCAGCGCCGTCGGCACCGAGGCCTCGGCGGTGTCCACGCACTGGCTGGGGCCCGTCAGGCCGAGCACCCGGGAGACCCCGTTGGCGATGTCCCACGGGCCGCCGCGCGAGGCCGTGCCCGCCTCGGCGGCGAGCAGCGGCCAGTCGCCCGCTCCCGCGCCGACGAACACCCCGACGTTGCGGGGCGTTCCGTCCGGGGCGCGCAGTGCGTCGAGCCGGCTGCCGGTGCACCCGCCGTCCTCGAAGGCCTCCCAGGCGGTCTCCAGCAGCAGTCGTTCCCGGGGGTCGGTCAGCGCGGCCTCCTCCGGGTCGAGCCCGAAGAACTCCGCGTCGAACTCCCCGACCTGTTCCAGGTAGTGCCCCGGTTCGCCGCCGGGCCGGCCGGGCGGCGGCGCGGCGGCCGTGTCCCGGCCGTCGCGCAGCAGGTGCCAGAACGCCGCCAGGTCGGGGGCTCCGGGATAGCGGCCGGACATCCCGACGACGGCCACGGGGGCCGCACGGACGGGCAGCTCCCGCCCCGCGGGCTCGTACGGCGCGACGGGCGCGGCGGCCACGGCCACGCCGCCGGAACCGTTAACGCCGTTAACGCCGTTAACGCCGTGGATGCCGTGGCTGCCATTGATGCCGTCGATGCCGTTGGCCGCGTCGACGGCCGGCGCCAGCAGGGCGACCGCCTGTCTCCGGTCCAGGGTCCCGTCCTTGAACCGGGTCAGAATCTCCCGCTCGTCCATCCCGGCCGGTCCCCCCGTCAGACCTGGGCCCGGCGGGGCAGCAGCAGGAGCGCCTCGGCCACGCTGAGCCGCCCGTCCTGCAGGGCGTCCAGCAGCAGTTCGAGCTCGCGGACGGCCGGCGGCCCGGTCCGGACACCGGTCCGCTGGGCCACGTACGCAGCGAGCGCGTCGAGCGTCTGGTACTCGTGCAGCACCACGGCCCGCTCGCTCAGCCCGAAGACGCGGTTGACGACGGAGACGAACTCCGCGCCGAGGAGCGAGTCCACCCCCAGCCGCGGGAACGGGGTGTCCGCGTCCACGTCCCAGCTGTCGCAGCACAGGATCGCGGTGAGCTGCTCGCGCAGTACGTCGACGATCTCGGTGCCCGGGACGGCCAGAGCCGTCGGACCGGCCGGCACCGGCGGACCGGCCGGCACCGGCGGGACCACCGGGAGCCCCCGAACCGGCAGCACGGCCGGAACGACCTGCAGCGACACCGGTTCGGCCGCCCGCACCACCTCCCGGGCGAAGGCGGCCGGAGTGGGGTGGTCGTAGAGGTCGCTCGGGCACAGGGCGGTCCCGTAGCGGGCGTTGACCACGGCCACGAACTCCGCGATCAGCAGCGAGCCGAGGCCGAGGAACTGGAAGGTCTGCTCGGGGTCGATCTTCTGGGGGTCCACCTTGAGCACGTCGCCGAGCACCCCGATGATGTCGGGCAGCACGTCGGCGGTGCGAGGCGGAGCGGAAGGACGGTCGTTCGTCATCGGTGACTCCTCCGAACCGGCGCCGATGCGGGTCAGCCGGCGCTGCCCGAGAATCCGTGTGCGTAGGCGGCCTCCGGCGCCGCCGTACGGAAGCCGTCCGCGGCGCCCTCGGGTACGAGGCCCGGCAGCAGCAGCGTCCACAGCGCGGCCACCCTGCGCTGGAGCTCGGCGCCGGGCATTCCGGTACCCGCCATCACCTCGATCCCGCACACGGCCGCGGCGACGAGCGACTCGGCGCCCTCCCACGGGCACTCCTCGCGCAGTTCGCCCGCGTCCCGGGCCTGGCGCAGCAGCCCGCAGGCCGCCGCGACCCAGACGCGGTGGAAGTCGGTGAGGTTCGGCAGGGTGTCCGCGCATTCCTTGGTGATCCGGAAACTGGCTGGCACGGCCGGCTCGTCGAGCAGGGCCCGGGCCAGCCAGTGCGTCGCGTCGACCAGCGTCTGCAGCGGGGAGAGCCCGGATGCGCCCAGCGCCCGCAGGGATTCGTCGAGCAGTGCGCGGCCCCGCTCCTGGACGGCCTCGGCGAGTTCGTCCTTGGAGGCGAAGTGGAAGTACAGCGCCCCCTTGGTCACTCCGGCCGACGCCGCGATCCCGCCGAGCGTGGCGTTCGCGTAGCCGTGGCGGTGGAACCATTCGGCTCCGGCGTGCACGAGCTTGCGGCGGGTCCGTTCCGACCGCTCCTGCACCATGGCGCCGCCCTCCCGGCCCGCGCTCCGGTTCCGGGGCCGTGCCGCGGTCCGGGCCGGCGTACGGGCTGCCGTCTGCACCGTCGTCTGGGGTGTCGCCCTCGCGCGTGCGGCCATGTCAGCCCACGCGTACCAGACGTCCGCCACCCGCCTCCGGCACCTCTGCCAGGCCGTCGGGGCTGGCCATGAGGATGGAGCGCTGCAGCCGGCGCAGCGAGGTGGAGGGCTCGAGGCCCAGTTCCCGTACGAGCGTCGCGCGCAGCCGCTGGTAGACGTCGAGGGCCTCGCCCCGGCGGCCGGAGCGGTGCAGCGCGAGCATGAACTGGCCGTGCAGGTTCTCGTGCGTGCGGTACTGGCTGACGAGCACCGTCAGTTCGGCGAGCAGCTCGCGGTGGCGGCCGAGCCGCAGGTCCGCCTCGATGCGCTGGTCGAGGGCGCAGAGCCGGGTCTCCTCCAGCCGCCGGGTCTCCATATCCAGCTGGATTCCGCCCTGTACGTCGGCGAAGGCGGGGCCGGACCACAGGGCCAGGGCCTCGCGGAGCTTGCGGGCCGCGCCGGGGAAGTCGCCGGCGTCCATGGCCCGGTAGCCCATTCCGGAGAGCCGTTCGAACTCGCGTATGTCGCTGAGGCCGCCGCCGCTGTCGAGCAGGTAGCCGCCGGGCAGCGTGACCAGCACGTCCTTGGCCGTCCGCCGCTCGCCCCCGCCCCCGCCCTCGCCGGGCGGGCTCTGCTCCAGGGCCGCCGCGATGAGGGTCCGCAGCTGCAGCACGTAGGTCTGCAGCGTGGTCCGGGCGCTGCGCGGCGGGGTGCCCGCCCACAGTTCCTCGATGAGTGCCGACACCGGGACCACCTGGTCGGCATGGAGCGCCAGGATCGCCAGTACCTGCCGCGGCTTGGGGGCGGTCGGCGTAACGGAGATCCCCTGCTCCCGCACCGCCAGTGTGCCCAGTACTTGGATGTCCACGCCGTACTCCCCTGTCCTTGGATGAGCCGATCCCAGTTAAAAACAGGACCCACGGTTTGTCAATACAAAACCGACCGTGCTGTTTTCATTTCACAACGCACTTGAGGGCACCTCAAAAAAGCCTCTGACCTGGGGATATTTAGTCCTGGCAAGGTGCGGCAACTCCCACAGGGAGACTCCAGAGCCACTCCAGAGCGAGCCGATACGTTCGAAAACAAACCGCCCGGACCGTACTGGCTACCGAGCGACGGGGGACCCTCCGGCCCGCAGCTCCGCGAGCAGCTCCGGCGGCACGAGCGTCGGCAGCAGCAACAGCCAGAACCGGGTGACCGTGGCGGCGGCGAGCCACTGCGCGTCCCGGGCCCCGAGCACCTCGAAGCCCACGGTCGCGGCCACCACCGCGCCCCCCGCGTCCCCGGCCGCCACCTCCGGGCGCAGCTCCCCTTCGGCGGCGGCCTGCTTGAGCGTCTCCTCGACCCAGCGCCGCCACCGCCCGCGCAGGTCGGCCTGCGGCACGCGGGACACCTCCCCGCTCAGCTCGAACCCGGCCCGCAGCACGACGTCCCGGCGCAGCGCGCCGGCCAGCCCGTGGGTGACGTCGATCAGGAGCTGCACGCGGCCCGCCCCGCGCCGGGGCTCGGCTCCGGTGACGGCGAGCAGCCGGGTCAGCGCCGCCTCCTCGACGGCGTCGGCGAGGGCCGCCTTGCTGGGGAAGTGGAAGTGCAGGGCCCCGTTGCTCACTCCGGCCTGGGTGCTGATCGCGGTGAGCGAGGAGGCGGGAAAGCCCTCCCGGTCGAAGACCTCGGCCGCGGACCGGATCAGGGTGTCACGCGTGCGGGCGGCGCGTTCCTGTTTGACCATGGGCTGCTCCGTCACTGCGAGAGAGTGCGCGCCCACGGAGATGCGGGCATGGCAAAGGTGCCGCGGAGCTGCGCGAGGATGCGGTCCCGTTCGACGATCCACTCTAACAAACCGCCTGCGCGGTTTTGAGGTCCCCGTCCGCCACCCGCCCCGCCCGGCCTCAGGAGATCATTTCGGCCGAGGGCATTCGGCCACCCTCCCCACCGGCACTCGAGGACGGCTCGCGCCCCGCTGGATGCACTTGCGCGGTGAACGTGCCCGAAAATCCGGGCCCGAGCAGGTCGGAGGGCGGGACAACCGGGCCGACCAGGAGTAAGAGGTAACGGAGAGAAGATCCCTCCCCTTCAGCCGATAGCGGATGGTCGGGTACCGCTAGAAATTAAACCGGCTGGTCTGTATCTTTCCGGGCCAGAGACACCAAGCCCTTCTCGTCAGCGCAGCCTAGGGGGAGCCATGTCTGCCAGCACGTTCCGAGTCGAGCGCACCACGGTCAACGACACCGCAGCGGGGGAGTTCGCGCCTCCACTGCCCCTCCCGAACGGCTTCCGTTTCCCGTCCCTGACCGTCACCGTCCCGAAGGAGCTGGTGCACCGGGCCTCGGTCGCCGAGGTCGTCCTCACCGACTGGCAGCGGCTGGCCGAGGACCGCTTCCTGGTGTCCGCCCAGTGGCCCCGCGCCCACAGCTTCTTCACCCCCGTCGCGGACGGCTACCACGACCCGCTGATCGTGTGCGAGACGGTGCGTCAGTTCGGCATCCTGCTCGCCCACGCCGAGTTCGGGGTCCCCCTGGGCCACCAGTTCGTCATCTGGGACCTCGACGTCTCCGTGCGGCCCGAGCACCTGCTCGTGGGCTGGGCTCCCGCGTCGCTCGACATCGAGATCACCTGCACCGAGATCGAGCGCCGCGGCAGAAACGTCTCGAAGCTCCGGTTCGAGTCGGTCTTATGGCGCGACGGCGCCGTCGTCGCCACCGGAGGCGGCTCGTTCTCCTGCATGGCGCCCGAACTGTACAAGCGCGTGCGCGGCGAGCACACCCTCGGCGACGACTGGTACCAGCTTCCGCTCATCAGCCCGGCGGCCCCGCAGAGCGTGGGCCGCATGTCCCCCATGGACGTGGTCCTGTCCCCCACGGCCGAACCCGACCGCTGGCAGCTGCGGGTGGACACCCGCCACCCCATACTCTTCGAGCACGCACTGGACCACGTCCCGGGCATGGTGCTCCTGGAGGCGGCCCGGCAGGCCACGGCCTCCGTGCTGGGGCGCTCCTCGTACCTTCCGCTCAGCCTCTCCAGCGAGTTCAAGCGGTACGTCGAACTGGACTCGCCCTGCACCATCGAGGCCCGCCGGATCGCCGGGCCGGCCCCCGACGCCGAGGAGACCGTCCTGGTCACGGCGGTCCAGGACGGCGTCCTCGCCTTCAGCGCCACCGTGACCGCCGGGCTGCACGGCTCCTGACGGCACCCGGGCGCGACTGCCCCGGACCCCGGCCTCCCTATCAGCGCGGGGTGACAAGGATCATGTCCATTTCCGTGTCATGCTCACGAATTCCTCACCACTGGGATCCGGCGGAGACCATCACCCGCGGTAAGATACAAACCGGGCGGTTTTTTGCTGACCCTGATCTCATCAACTGAGGAAGGGAGGGGCCGACGTGGCCGAGCAAGTCCGCGCCATCCGCACACGGCAGACGATCCTGTCCGCGGCGGCCAAGGTTTTCGAGGAACACGGGTACCAGGCCGCGACGATTTCGCAGATCCTCAGCGAGGCCGGGGTGACCAAGGGAGCCCTGTACTTCCACTTCCAGTCGAAGGAGGACCTCGCCCTGGGGGTCCTCGCCGGACAGCAGGACGAGCGGCTCGCTCCCCCGCCCCGGGCCTCCAAGGTCCAGGAGATCATCGACGCGGTGATGCTGCACGCCCACCGCCTGCAGACCAATCCCATGGTGCGCGCCAGCGTCCGCCTGTCGCTGGACCAGCAGGCGCAGGGCCTGGACCGCAGCGGCCCCTTCCTCCAGTGGAGCCAGGCCGGCCTCCACCTGCTCCAGAAGGCGCAGGAGCAGGGCGAGCTGCTGCCGCACGTCGTGCCGTCCGAGACGGCGGACGTCATCGTGGGGTCCTTCGCGGGCGTGCAGTCCATGTCCCAGGTCGTCTCGGACTACCGCGACCTGCCGAGCAGGGTCTCCTCCCTGCTGCGCCACCTGCTGCCCAGCGTGGCGGTGCCCTCCGTGCTCGCGTCGCTCGACCTCTCCGAGGGCCGGGGCGCCACGGTCTACGCCGACGCGCTGAAGGCGGCCGAGGAGCAGGAACTGGCGGGCGCCGTAGGCTGACCGTTCTTAGTGATGTTGGCCGTCATTGGCCGAATCGCACGAAACCGGACCAGTCCGGTGACCCCGCGAACGGTGCTCAGGGTCGGGGAACAGCGCGAGTTGGTCACCTTGGCCCGGTCGAGTCTTGCCGCCCGTGGTGGGCGTGCTCGCTGTCCTGGGTGGGTTCGCGGTCCCACGCGCCCTCGGTCCGGGCAGGGCCTGGCCGGTAGCTCTCCGCGCAACGATCCTCTGGTCGTTGGCGGTCACACCTGGCCGTCGCCGTGCTCGGTGTCCGAGGGCGCGTCGTCCAATGGCCACCGACGCACCGTGGTGGCGGGTCACGGTGGTCTTCTGGTTGGTCTGCTGGATCGGGGCCTGCCAGTACCGGCCGCCCCAGACGCTGGTGTACGCGGGGTCGACTGCGATGACGACCAGGCCCGCGTGGAAGGCCATCGAGCGCAGGCGCTCACGGAACTTCGCCGTGGGCATGCCCGCAACTGTGCGGCGGAACGTCTTGCCGCGCTTACCGCGGCCCATGGTCTCGCGGCCGGTGGCGCGGGCGTCGTCGAAGCCGAGGTTCTCGATCGCGATACCTGCGCACCGGTGGCTTCGAGCGGTGCGCAGGAGTTCGGAGATCGCTGCGCGGAGCCGGCCGTCCCTTTGGGAGGTGGGGCCGGCGAGGTCGAGGGGGATGGTGATGGGGGTGCCGACGGGGTTGCCGTGCGGGTCGAGGACGTACGCGGCGAGGTGGTCGGCGTTCAGGTCGACGCCGAGCAGGCGCTCCCCGCGGGCCTGGAGTTCCTCCGGGGTGGGCAGGACGGCGGCCTCAGCACCCCAGGACGCGTCGAGGTACCAGCGGTCACGGGCGGGGTCGTGGACGAAGTCGTAGCGCACGGCCCGGTTCGCACTCGCCCGGTCCAGCCATTCCTCGCGGCGGTGGTTGAACTGCACGGTGAAGGAGAACCGGTAGCGGCCGCGGGGCGCGTTCGCCGGATGCCGCAGCGGCTCGGGCAGGACCATCGTGACCTCGCCGGTGGCGGGGTCGACGGTGATGGTGTAGTTGCCGTGCGGGGCGCCGGATTCGCCGTCCGCGGTGAGGAACAACCGCGAAGCTTCCCACTGCCCGCGCCACTGCTCGACGGTCAGCTCGGCCTTGGCGAGGTTGTGGCGGGCCTTGAGCAGCCGCCGGCCCCCGACCGTGACCGCCGGGCTCCCGGCCTCGATGCGCTCTTCCACGGCAGCGAGGCGGCCGAGGAGGACCTGGAGGCGACGCTGCTTCTCGAAGCGTTCGGCCTGCGTCGGGTAGCCGCGCACGCCGGACTTGGAGCGCTGCCCGCACGGGACGGTCAGCCGCTTCTCCACGGTGCGCACGGCTCGGCGCAGGGAAGCCCGTTCGTCGAACAGGGCTCGCAGCGACAACTGGTACTGATCCTCGGAGGCGCGGGTCATGGCTCCGGCCCAGCGCGACGAGGAGACCGCCGTGAGGGACTTCTTGCGCGGAGCGCGCTGGTTGTCCTTCACGGCGACCTTGCCGAGGCTGATGCGTTCTGCGAGGTCGGCGCGCTGGTGGTGGCCGAGGTGCTCGCCGGCCAGGTGCAATACCTGTACGTCTCGCTCGTTGAAGCGGGCGCGGTCGCGGATGCGGGCGCCGGTGGGAGCGGAAACGGTGAAGGGGGCTGCGATTGTCCGCAGTGCGCGCTTCTTCTTGATGCGCTTGCCCACGATCGCAGCCCCCTTCCGGTGCAGGTCTTCAACCAACCGATAAGATCCCACACATGGCCAATAATGGCCTACAAATCACCTTCTCCGGTGGTGGACTTCACTGCCGAGGTGAGTGCGCGGGCCTTTGCGGAACGTGCCCCGTACAGGCGGCCGGAGAACGAGGTAACGACCGCAAGCATGTCCCGCACCAGATCCCCCTCCTCGCTCCCGTCGAGTTCCTCCTCCCCGCCGACGACCTCCAGCCGGCACCCCCACGACGGCAGCACCACCTCCGCCAGCAAGCCCGTACCGAAGCGGGCCAGCCGCTCGTCGTGCGTCACCAGCAACACCGTCACGGCCTCCGCCTGGCAGGCCCGCAGCGCACGCCGCATCCCCTTGCGCTTGTCCGACAACCCTGAGGCGACATCGGTGAACTCCCCGGCTACCGGCCGATCCCCGGCCGCTTGGCGCAGCCGGTCCATCTGCCGGTCCAGGTCGCCCTCGGCGCGCTGACGGTGCGAGGACACCCGCCCGTACAGCACCACCGACCCGGCCGTCGGCACCGCGGGGTTTCCCCGCCTGCGCGCGAGCGCGTCCAGGTCCGTCACCCGGAACACCCGTCGACCCCCCGGCGAACGGCGGTCCTCCAGCACCCCCTCCAGGGTGTAGCGGCGCAGCGTCCGCGTGGAAACCCCCAACCGCTTCGCCGCCCTGCCCGCCGACACCCACTCCTCAACCGCATCACTCATGTGGGGGGACTGTATGACCTACCGTGGCCTACAACCGAATCGACAGCTGCCAACCCGCCGCCCCTCCCTCGGTCCGCCCGGCTGCGGCCACCGGCCATCCGGCCGCCCGCACCGGCTATCCGGCGGCCACCACCACGCCGAGGCGGTGGGGCACCAGGTACCCGGACAGCACCTCGGACAGCTCCGTCTCACCCGGCGTCCAGGCGATGTAGCCGTCGGGCCGCACCAGGAGCGCGTCGTACGGCACGCCGGACACGGGCTGCGCGCGCACCACGTGCAGGCTCCCCTCCCAGGCGCGCGCCCCGTCCAGGTGGCCGGCCCCCTGCTCCCCCAGGAGCAGGAGCAGCGGACGGCCGTCCCGGAGGAGCCCGATCACATCGGTCCGGCCGTCCTCCGTGTCGAGCGGCGTGTTGCACAGGAACGTTCCTGCCCCGGGTGACGGGAGGCCTGCGCAGGCCGGGAGCACCGTGTCCTGCGCGCTGATCATGCCGCCGAGCCGCCCGTGACTGCGGTCGGCGGCCAGGATGTCGGTGAACAGCCCGCGCAGCGCGTCCGGTTCGGTGCCCGGCCGCATCAGGGCGAGCTGGGCCCGGGTGTTGTCGACGACCCGCCGGGCGGCGGGCCTGCGCTCGGCGTCGTACGTCTCCAGCAGCCCCGGGGCCGCCGTGCCGTGCACCGCGAGCGCCAGCTTCCAGGACAGGTTGAGGGCGTCCAGCACTCCGGTGCTGAGGCCCTGGCCGCCGATCGGGAAGTGCACGTGCGCCGCGTCCCCCGCCAGGAAGACCCGGCCCTGCCGGAAGGTACGGGCCAGCCGCGCGACGTCGCTGAATCGGCTGAGCCAGCGCCCGTCCTCCATCGCGACCTCGTGCCCGGCGATCCGGGACACCTCGCGCTGCAGCTCCTCCAGGGTGGGCGCCAGCTGCCGGTCCCGGTGGGCGCCGGCGCAGTCGAGCGTGCGGATGTGCATCCGGCCCTCCGCGTCCCGCTTGGCCGCGATCCAGCCCCGCTCCGTGCGCAGCCAGCCCTGGGGCAGCGCGTCCGGGTCGGTGAGCGTGACCGCGCCCATCAGCGAGGCGACCGTGGCCGGCTGGGTGTCGGAGGCGATGCCCGCCTGTTCGCGGACGGTGCTGCGGGCCCCGTCCGCGCCCACCGCGTACGAGGCGGTGCAGGCGACGGGCCCCTGCGGCCCCTCGGCGGTGACCCGCACCCCGTCCGCGTCCTGGACGACCTCCGTCACCCGGTGCTCACGCAGGATCCGTGCGCCGGCCGCCCGGGCGCGTTCCTCGAAGCGCCGCTCGAGCTCCGACTGGGGGCATTTGAGGATCGGCTGCGGTTCGGTCTCCGGAGCCTTGATGAACAGGCCCGGCATCCCGGCGAAGTGGAAGGCGCTGCCGCCGCCGGGACCGGCGGGTGCGGCCGCGGCCGTCGGCAGGTGGCCCCGTCTGGCGAGGCCCTGCACCGCCCTGGCGTGGAGGGTGTTGGCCTTGGGCCATTCGGGCACCCCGGCCTGTGGTTCGAACAGGACGGTGTCGACCCCGTACGCGGCCAGTTCGGCGGCGACGAGCATGCCGACCGGCCCCCCGCCGACCACGACCACGTGCGCCTGCATGTCACGTAACCCCTGCACAGCGGTGCCCTCCCCAATGACAGCCCGTGTCCATCCGGAGGCCGAAAATATACCGGCGAGCCCGTTTGTTTTCCAGGCGCCACGCCCAGGCGTTCGGCGGAACTGCCGCCCCTCCAGGGCGAGTTCGGACAGAGCCGCTCGAGACGTGGTGGAAGGCCGCTCGAATCCACCGCACCACGGGAGGCCTCCCCCCGTATAGTCGCCATGCCTTGACTATTTGATGACCCGTTCCCGAAGAATCGATGACCCGCGGTCACGGGAGCCGGACGAGCAGGGGGAGACTGTATGGAGACCGCACGCCTGGCCTCGCTGATCGCCGCAACCCTCACCATGGGCCTGGTCAGCGGCCTGTTCTACGGCTTCTCCGTCTCCGTGATGCCGGGTCTGAAGCGCACGGACGACCGGACCGTCATCGAGGTCATGCAGCACATCAACAAGGCCATCCTCAACGGCTGGTTCGTCCTCGGCTACATCGGCGCGTTCCTCTTCACGGCCCTGGCCCTGGCCCTGCACGTCCCGTCCGACGGCCGTGACGTGCTGCCGCCGCTGATCGCGGCCCTGGTCTGCTACATCGTCTCGATGGGTGTCACCAACAAGGTGAACATCCCGCTGAACAACGCCCTGGAGCAGGCCGGCCCGGTCTCCCGGATCGCCGACCCGGCCGCCGTCCGGCGGGCCTTCGAGGGCCCCTGGGTCCGCGCCAACGTCTGGCGGACCCTGCTGTGCACCGCCGCCGTCGGCTTCCTGGCCTGGGCCCTGTACCTGCACGGCCAGACCGCCTGACCCGGGCAACGCCGGCAACCCCGGCAACCCCGGCCGGACCGCCCCGGACGCGCACGCGCACGAAGTCCCCCGGTCGGGTGGGCCGGGGGACTTCGTCGTGGTGCGTGGGGGGGGGATCAGGACCGGCGGGGTCTGCGGATCAGCGGGTGGCCCGGCCGAAGAGGATCAGGGCGCGGGACATGGCGGTCAGGCCCAACGTGCACAGCAGGGTGCGCAGGATGTTGGTGGAGACCCAGGTGGTCTTGAACTTCTCGACGATCGAGAAGTCCGTCAGCTTCGCCGCGTCACCGACGTCGGCGAGCTCGTTGTTGAGCGGGATGTTCACGGAGAACGTGATCATCAGGACGACGAAGTAGGCCAGGGCCGCGGCCCCGACCCAGATCGCCACGTTGCGGCGGCCCTTGCGGAACTCGATGATCGCGGAGGCGGCGGACGCGAGCAGGGCGACGATGAACGCCATGCCGAAGAGTCCGTTGCCGTCGATCTTCGAGTTGAAGTTCTGCATGGCGGTGACGTACGTGTGCTCGTCGCCCGCGGCCAGGCCCGGCATGACCGAGACGTCGAAGGCGAAGAACAGGCCCGCCATCAGGCCGATGAGGACCGTCGAGACGATCAGCAGGGAGGTGGCGAGCCCGGAACGCTCGGCGGACGCCGGCGCGGGCTGCTGAGGCGGGGCGTAGTAGCCGCTACCGGCCGGATTGGAGTTCATGGGACATCCTCATCTGGGTGGTGGGAGTAGTGCTCGCCCTCGGCACGGACATCCGATCGTGGCATTCCCCGGAATGCCCTGCCATGGGTTTCCACCAGTGCTTGAGCGGGGCTCAAGCGGCCGAACTCTTGCACGTGGACTCATGCGGAGATCCGTGGGGGACACGGCCGGACATGGTCTGTTGTCCAGGATTCTTCCGACGGTCCCTCGGCTCGCCCTTGAGCGTTCGTCGAGCGGAGGGACGGCCGTCGCGCCGAGCCGCGTGCGTGCCCGCCGGAGGACTCAGCGGACGCGGAAGTTCGCCATCATCCCCATCGCCGAGTGGTCCAGCAGGTGGCAGTGGTAGACGTACGTCCCCCGGTACGTGTCGAAGGTGGCGTGCAGCTTCACCGTCTCGCCGGGGAAGAGCCGGACGGTGTCCTTCAGCCCTGCTTCGGCCGGAGCCACGGGGGCGCCGTTGCGCTCCAGCACCCGGAACTGGACCAGGTGCATGTGGAAGTTGTGCGGGATGATCTTGTTCGCGTTGGTGACGGTCCAGATCTCCGACGTGCCGTGCGCGATGGTCTGGTCGATGCGCTGGTAGTCCCACTCCTGGCCGTCCATCAGGCCCCGCGGTTCCTCGCGGCCGTCCTCGTCCATGCTGAGGACGATGTTCCGCTGGACGGTAGCCGTCCGCAGGGCCGGCAGCGTGCGCAGCGCGTCGGGCACCCGGCTCGGGTCGGCGGCCGTCCGCACGACGTCGAAGCGCAGCACCTTGCCCACCTGGTCGGGCGTCCCCGGGCCCAGGGTGTTCTCCAGGACGATCTTCGTGCCGACGGGGTAGCGGGAGAAGTCGATGACCACGTCCGCGCGCTCCGCCGGGGACAGCCCGACGGTGTCCGTCGTGAAGGGGCGCTCCAGCAGCCCGCCGTCCGTACCGATCTGGATCATCTGGCCGCCGTCCGACAGGCGCAGCTGGAAGAAGCGCATGTTGGAGGAGTTGAGCAGCCGGAAGCGGTACTTGCGCGCCGCAACCTCGAAATAGGGAGACGGGCGGCCGTTGGCGAGGATCGTGGTCCGGCCGAAGACGTCGTCCATCTGGTAGACGAGCTGTCCGGCCTCGTCGAAGCGGGCATCGCGCAGCGCGATCGGGACCTCGTACTGGCCGGCCGGCAGCGGCAGCGCGCGCTCGGTCTCGTCCGAGAGCAGGTACATGCCGGACAGGCCGCGGAAGACGTGCTCCGACTCCATGTGGTGCGCGTGGTCGTGGAACCACAGGGCCGCGCCCGGCTGCTGGTTGGGGTAGGTGTAGGTGCGCGAGGTGCCGGGCCCGAAGGTGTCCATCGGGCCGCCGTCGTTCTCCGGTGAGACGCTGCCGCCGTGCAGGTGGACCGAGACCGGCATGGTGAGGCTGTTGCGGTGCCGGATCGACACCGGCCGCCCGGAGCGGGCCCGCAGCACCGGGCCGGGGAAGTTGCCGTTGTAGGTCAGGACCTTCGTCTGCACCCCGGGGATGATCTCCCGCGTCACCTCCTTGATGGTGACGGCGTACGTGTCCTGGCCGCCCAGCACGTTGTACGGCGAGAGCACTGGCAGCGTCGGCATCTTCACGGTGAACGGCGCCGGGACGGTGACCGCCTCCGTGGCCTGCGCGGACCCTGCGTTGAGCAGCGGCGCCAGCCCGCCGGTGGTGAGCAGGCCCGCACCGGCCGCGCCTATGGCGCCGCCGAGCACGCTGCGTCTGGTGACCATGGGTTTCCTCCTGGGACGGATGGGGGCCGCGCGGGTGTCGCGCCGCGAGTGGAACAGAGACGGCTCGCAGGTCACTCGAGCCCGGATCGGGTCAGGTTGCGCGGGCCTTGCGGGGGCCGGGCAACCCTTACTCGTGCGTACGTACGACCGCGTACGCCCGACTTGTGCCGCCCTGTCCGGCGGTCGCTGGGGGAGATTCCCGTGGACCTGAACGACCTGCACGACTTACGCGACTGGCTGCCGCGCGCGCTCGGGGTGGCCGAGCGGTGGGGCGGCCAGTTCGGCCCCTACGAGACCCACGACGCCCAGCGGGTGCCTCCCGACGCGTTCACCGAGGCCTTCGACCGCCTCGCGAAGCGGATGGACCACAACTATCCGTTCTTCCACCCGCGTTACGCCGGACAGATGGTCAAGCCCCCGCACCCGGCGGCCGTGACCGGCTACCTCACCGCGATGCTCTTCAACCCGAACAACCACGCCGCGGAGGGCGGCCCCGCGACCACCGAGATGGAACGCGAGGCGGTCGCCGAACTGGCCGCCATGTTCGGCCTCCCCGCGCACGTCGGGCACCTCACCACCAGCGGCACGATGGCCAACCTGGAGGCCCTGTACGTCGCCCGGCAGCTGCACCCGGACCGCGGGATCGCGTACAGCAGCGAGTGCCACTACACGCACGAGCGGATGTGTCACGTCCTCGGCATGGAGGGCCACCGCATCCCCGCCGACGCCCACGGCCGCATCGACCTCGACGCCCTGGAGGACGCCCTGCGCGGCGGCCGCATCGGCACGGTCGTCGTCACCACCGGCACCACCGGCCTGGGCGCGGTCGACCCGGTCCACGAGGTCCTCGTGCTCGCCCGCCGTTACGGAGCGCGCGTCCACGTCGACGCGGCATACGGCGGCTTCTACGCGATCCTCGGCCGCTCCGCCACCGGCGACATCGACCCGGCCCCCTGGCGCGCGATCGCCGAATGCGACTCGGTCGTCGTCGACCCGCACAAGCAGGGCCTGCAGCCCTACGGCTGCGGAGCGGTCCTCTTCCCGGACCCCCGGGCCGGCCGGCACTTCGCGCACGACTCGCCGTACACGTACTTCACCGACTCGGACCTGCACCTGGGCGAGATCAGCCTGGAGTGCTCACGCGCGGGCGCGGCGGCAGCGGCCCTCTGGCTGACCCTGCAGCTCCTCCCCCTCACCCCGGACGGCTTCGGCCGCATCCTCGCCGCGAACCGCCGCGCCGCCCTGAACTGGTCGGACCTGCTGGTGGAGTCCGAGGCCCTCACCCTCTACCAGCGCCCGGACCTGGACATCGTCACGTACTTCCCGACGCCCTCCTCCCCCTCCCTCTCCTCCATCGACGCGGCCTCGGACCGGCTGCTGCGCGACGGCATGACGTCCGAGGCCGACCCGGTGTTCCTGAGCGTGCTGCGCGCGGACGCGGACGCGTTCGTACGACGCCACCCGCACGTGGTCCGCGACGCGGACGCGGCCCGGGTGATCCGCAGCGTCCTGATCAAGCCGGAGCACGAGCACTACCTGCCGACGCTCCACGCCCGCGTGGCGGACCTCGCCGCGCAGGCCCGCGCCTGACGGAACGAGCCCTCCCGTCCCACCCCCATCCCACAGGAGGCCAACCTTGTCCCCGACCACGACCCTCTCGCCCCGACTGAGCCGGTCCCGAATCACCCACCTCTCCGCTCTCCTCGCGACCACCTTCCACGAGGACGCGTTGACCCGCTGGATGATCCCGGACGAGCGGCTGCGAGCCGAGCTCCTCCCCGGCTTCTTCCGGGTGTTCGTCGAACTCTCCGCCTCGTACGACGCGGTGCTCACCACCCCGGACGGCGACGCGGTGTTGCTCTTCCTCCCGCCCGGCGCCGAGCCCGACGACGCGGCCCTGGACGCGGCGTTCGCCGAGGCCCTCGGCGAACACACCGACGCCCTGCGCACCATCTCCCGTCTCCAGGAACAACACCACCCGCACGACCCGCCGCACTACTACGTCTCCTTCGGCGCGGTCCGCCCGGGCCGCCAGCAGGGCGGCCTGATGACCGGGCTCCTGGGCGAGGTCATCTCCCGCGCCGACACCGAGCACGTACCCGTCTACGCGGAAGCCAGCTCCCCGGGCGGCGAGGCCGCCTGCCGCCGCCTCGGCTTCGAGCGCCTGGGCGACGACATCACGCTCCCCTCGAACGGCCCCGCACTCCGACCGATGTGGAGGAACCCCCGATGAGGGGCGACGACCTGATCCAGTCCTGGACAGCAGGCCAAATAGCCCGCGGCGAGGTACCGGCCGACGCGATCGGCCCGCTCCTCCAGGTCCTCATGTGGAGCCGGGACTTCCTGGTCTCCAGCCACCCCGAACTGGGCCGCTCCGGCCCCGTCTGCCCCTACACCCAGCCCTCCCTCCGAAAGGAGCTCTTCCACCTCGCCCTCCCCTCCCCCGACTGCGAGGACCTCAGCCAGGCGGTCGACTCCCTCCGCACCCGCCACGCGACCCTCTCCGAGCCCCTCTCCCCGGAGGACCGCGAGCTCCTGACGATCCTCCTGGTCCTCCCGGCCTTCGACCCCACCGACTCCGTCGAGCTGGACGAACTCCAGCGCAAGGCGAAGGACGAGTTCGTCGCGGAAGGCCTGATGATCGGCCAGTTCCACCCGGTCTGCGAGGAGCCCGGCCTCTACAACGAGTCCTTCCGCCCCCTCCGCGCCCCGCTCCCCCTCCTGGCGGTCCGCAAGCTCCTGGTCTTCGACCTCCCGTTCCTGGTCGGCGACGACTCCCACATGGACCACTACCTCCAGCGCTTCGCCCCGGAAATCCCGTCCCGCATCCGAGACCAACTGGTGAGCCGAGTGGTAGCGGCCTGACCCCCGCCCGGATACGACGCCGGCCCCGGAGTTCTGCGACCGGGGCCGGCGTCGAGTTCTCTGCCGTCAGGAACGGCGCCACCAACGGCGCTGAGGCTGCTCGTCGGGCTGCTCGTCAGGCTGTTCATCACGCTGCCCGGCATGGGCCCGGCGGGCGGCCTCGGCGGCTTCCGGGTCGTCGTACTCCCGGGAGATCAGCTCGATCCGCCCGGTGGAGTGGTCGATCCGAATGGTGTCCAGTCCCATCCGGTCGAGATTGGCCGTCTCGGCCGCGTGGGTGACCCGGTGGAGCGCAAGTGCCGAAACCATCGGGTCGTCTTCGCCCATCGTCACCTCCTCGTTCAGCAGGGTCTGCATGAACCGCTGAGAGGCGGGCGACGGGAGTTCCTCGTCCACGGCCGTGTAGACCATGAGGTTCTCGCTGCCGGTGTCCAGCCACCGGGCGTGAGCAACCCAGACGCAGTGGATGTCCGGGAACTCCTGCAGGCGGCGGAAGGCCGCGTCCCGCAGAGCCACGGCGAGTGGGTGAGTGGACCACGTCAGCCTGAGCCGCTGCCCGTCGCCCCGCATGCCCCGCTGGGCCATGGCCTTGAAGAGCACCGAGAACGGGACGGTGAACGATGATCCGTCCGAGGCGAACAGCAGCAGCTGCTCCACGCCGCTCTCCCGGGCGATGCCCATCAGCCGCACCGCGTCGCAGTAGACGGTGCCCGCGGCGTCCGGCAGGTGCTCTGCGCAGCACGCCTCACTGACGCAGCCCGGCAGGGCCGGAGCACTGTCCCCGGCGTTCCGGAGGAGGTACAGCGACCCGTCGTCGTGGACTGGTACGAACACGCCCTGGTCCATGAGGGCAGCGAGGACCCGCTCCGTGCCGGACTCGGAAATGCCCTGGCCCTGGATGTCGGCCAAAGCCGCGTCGAGTATCACCGCGTGATGATAGGACAACATGTCTCAGCCCTTGACTACGGCTCTCACCGCCCTCCCCCGCCCCCACGGGGCCTGAACGCCCGCCCCGCCCTGCCTCCCCTTGATGTACCGCGCAACCCGTTCCCCACCTGGACAACCCCAGCCATAGAAGGTGCGCCACGACGAAGGCCGCACACGGCCACCGGCAGTTCGGGGCTCGCGCAACCACCCACCGGGACCAGCCACGCTGCTCGTTTCAAAGCCCACCACGAACCCGTAGGCCGCCGATGGCGGACGCGAACCCAGTGGGGGCCCGAAGGGCCCCAGGGCCCGCCGGGCCCACACCCTGGCGCGCACACCCACACCATGCCGAGGGCCCGCCGCCACGTCGCTACCAGCCATTGCGAGCCGCGCCGCGACTTGCCGCACCGCACAGGCGACTGGTCCAAGCAGGGGGGCGGACGGCACTTCAGCGGCCTCCACAGCAACGGCAGCCAGCCCCGCATGAATGCGATGCTCGAAGACCCCGCCACCTTCACCGACGCCGAGTGCAGGGTGATCACCTGGTACGAGCTCCGGGGCCGTCCCCACATCACCCGATTCGGCATCACGGTCGACAGCGGTGGCCAGTACGCGTGGCTCGATGACCCCCGCCAGCTCGTGGGTTCCTGATCTGCGCCCGGCCGGCACCCTGCCGGCCAGACCCAGACCGCCGCCCCCCGTCCCACAAGGGAGGCAGCGCCGCGTTCGGCCCCTCGTTCGAGTGACCGGGGAGCCGCTGTAGGGTGCCCGGCCCTCCCGCCGGAGGTACCGTCGCGTTGATGAAGGAGAGGAGCGCAGCGGTATGAGCACAGCACCGGTCGGCCCTGGTGGGGGTCCTACCGACTACAGCCAGGTGGCCGACCCCGAGCGCGCCTTGAAGTACGCCGTCCAGCACATCAAGGGTGATCGCGCCCAGATCATCGAGGGGGTCATCGAATCCGTGCCACCCACCTGGGACCATGAATTGGCCATCGAGGCCATCCGCGATCAGGTCAAGGCCCGAGCCAGGGAACTGGGCTGTGCCACCGGGGCCGGCAACATCGACCTCCCGGGGTCCCCCAACTGGTACGTGCCTGACATCGCCGTGGTCCCGAGAGATCTGGCGAAGGGCAGCAGTGCTCTCCTGCCGGCCGACGCGCTGCTCGTCGTCGAGGTGACCTCTCCTTCGAACGCCGACACCGACCGGGTGGTGAAGCGTCGCCGATACGCCGAGTACGGTGCCCCGCTCTACCTCCTCGTGGACCTGATCGAGCAGAGCGTGACGCTCTTTGCCGACCCCGGGCCGTTGGGCTACACCCGCGTCGAAGGGCCGTACCCCTTCGGTACGGCCCTCCGGCTGCCCGAGCCGTTCGGGATCGAGCTCGACACCTCCGAGCTCTAGGCGCCCGCGCCCGCCGGCGGCAGGCACTCCTCCAGGAACATCAGCACCCGCAGGTGGTACGCCGCCGCCGCGTGGCCGAGGCTGATGTTGTGGCCCGCGGCCGGGAGGTGTTCCAGGGCCACCCTCGGGGACGAGGTGAGGCGGGAGGCCATCGCCGTCAGGACGGCGGGGTCAAGGTCCCACCAGGCCTCGTGTTCGGCGAAGGTGAGGCGGACGGGGATGCGCACGCGGTCCGCCAGGTCCTCGTACTGGCCGGGCCAGCGGAGGGTTTCGGCCGATTCCCGCGGCGGGGTCGGGGACAGGAGGGCGCGGCTGGCCTGGAAGGTGCCGCGCGGGTAGAGGGGCAGCGGGCCCCAGTTGAGTTTGGTGGCGCCGCCGCCGAGGGTCGACGGGAAGTGCAGGGCCTCGGGGTTGTAGCGGTAGCCGACGCCCGACGCGTCCAGGCCTAGCAGCGGAACGCCGCCGTCCGTGGCCGCCGTGTGGAGCGCGACTTTGCCGCCGTCCGAGTGGCCCAGGAGGAAGGCTCCGGCGCCGATGTCGTGCGTGGCGGCGTGTTCCTTGAGGGCCGCGTGGAGGGTCTCCGCCTGGGCGGCCAGGCCCTGGCCCTCCGGCAGCAGGTCCGCCGAGTCGCCGTAACCCGGCCGGTCGACCGCCAGGACCGCGTGGCCCAGGCTGGTGGCGAGGGGGATGAAGGAATTCCAGTACGCCGCCCGCATGCCCCGGCCGTGGATGGCCAGGATCGTCGAGCGGGGGGCTGAGTCCGCCGCCGCGCCTTCCGGCAGCGCCAGGATCGCCGACAGCGGGATGCCCGCCGCGTTCAGGGTGTAGGGGCGCACTCCGCCCAACAGTGTGGTCATCGGACCGCCAGCTCCTTCCGTGCCGAGGCCATCGCGTCCACCCACGCCGTCGGGGATCCGGTGCGCAGCAGCGAGGTGCCGACCAGGAGGCCGCCGAAGCCGGCGTCGAGGAGTTCGGCGGCGTTCGCCGGGCCCTCGATGCCGCTGGCGCTGACGGGGCAGGCGGTGCCGATCGCGCGGAGCGCCGGGAGCAGGTCCAGGGAGCGGCCGAGGTCGCCGGCGCCGCGCTCGCGCGTCTTGATGTCCTTGTTGTTGACCGCGATCACGCACTCCTCGGGGTGGTGGACCGCTTCGAGTTCGGATTCGTCGGTGACCTCCACGAAGGGGGTGAGGCCGGTCAGCAGGCATTCCGTGACCAGCGTTCCCATGCTCGACGCGGGCAGCAGGGCCGCCGTCAGCAGCACCGCGGAGGCGCCGAGCTCCTTGGCCGTACGGATCTGGTCCTTCCTGGTGATGAAGTCCTTCTGGAGGAGCGGGAGGTCGGTCAGCGCCGCCACGTCCCGCAGCAGGGCGGGCGAGCCGCCGAACCAGCGGCCCGTCACCACGGAGATGCAGGGCGCGCCCGCGAGTTCGTACGACCCCACGATCGCGGCCGGGGTTCTGCCGCCGACCAGGTCGTATCCGTGCGCGTCGCGCCGCTTCACCTCCATCACGACTGGGGTGGGGGAGGCCTGGAGGGCCTCGAGAAAAGGGAAGCCGGTCCGGTTCTGCTTCGTCATCGCGAAAGCTCCAGTCGAGGGTCGTCGGTGATGTGTGAGGGAGAGGGGTCGGTGCGCCAGGCGCGGGCCAGGGCTGCGATCTCCGGGACGCCGAAGCGGCCGGTCGTCAGGTCGCGCGCCGCGGTGTCCACGTCGATGCCGCGGAACCCGTGGTGGTGCACGACCTCCTCGTAGGCGGGGCGGTTGGCCGGGGACAGTCCGCCGGCGAGCAGGAAGGGCCTGGTCAGCCGGGGCAGCAGGGCGGTGAGGTGGGCCGGGTCGAGGGTGCGTCCGGTGCTGCCGATGCGGCCGTCCCCGGTGGCCGTGTCGAGGAGGAAGAGGTCGGTGCCGGCCCGTTCGTACGCGCCGATCAGCGGGCGTTCCACGCAGCCGCCGCGCTCCTCGACGTGCAGGACCTTGACGATGCCGGTCTCGGCGGGCAGTTGCTCGCGCAGGGCCCGTACGACGGCCGGCGGCTGGTAGGCGTGGAGCTGGACCCAGCCGGCCCCGGTGCTCCGGACGAGCCCGGCGATCTCGCGGGGGTCGGCCAGGAAGGTCACCAAGACCGGGAGGAGCCCGGCCGAGCGGGCCGCCGCCGCGAGGGCGGCGAGCCCGTCCCGGTCCAGCTCCGACGGGCCGCCGGGTACGCCGTGCCAGAGCCCGACGCAGTCCGCCCCGGCGGCCGCCGCCGCCTCGATGTCCTGCGGGACCGTGGCCCCGCAGACCTTCAGCAGGGTCTGGGACAGCGGGCGCGTGGTGGTCACTTGCCCAGCCCCAGTGTGGAGGCGATGCGGTTGTACTGGATCTCGTTGGAGCCGGAGTAGATGGTGCCGCCGACGGCGTTGCGCACTTCCTGCTCGAGGCCGAACTCCGACATGTAGCCGTGGCCGCCGAAGATCTGCACGGCGCTGATGCTGCCGGCCAGGTTGGCCTCGCTGGTGACGAGCTTGGCGATGGCGAGGTCCTGGGTGACGTTCTCGCCGGCCTGCAGCCGCTCGCCCGTGTCGTAGAGCCACTTGCGGGCGGTCTCCAGCTGGATCTTCATGTCGACGATCTTGTTGGCGATCGTCTGGTACGAACCGATCGCCTTTCCGAACGACTTACGCGTCTTCGCGTATTCGACACACCGCTCCAGCCGGTGCTGCATCTCGCCCACGTTGACGATGAAGGAGAAGAGGATCTCCCGCTTCATCACGTAGTCCATGACCATGAACCCGCCGCCGACCCTGCCGAGCACCGCGCTCCTGGGCACCCGTACGTCGTCGAAGAACAGCTCGCTGATCGGCGAGGTCCGCAGACCCATCTTCTTGATGGGCTTGCCGGCCGTGATCCCGGGGGTGTTGCGGTCCACCAGGAACGCCGTCGTTCCGAGCGGCCCGCCGTCCGGGTGGGTCCGGGCGTAGACCACGACCAGGTCCGCGACCGGTCCGTTGCTGACGAAGACCTTGCTGCCGTTGATGACGAAGTCGTCCCCGTCACGGACGGCCCGGGTGCCCATCGCCATGGCGTCGGAGCCGCCCTCGGCCTCGGTGATGGCGTGGGCGCCGATCGCCTCGCCCGAGCAGATCAGGGGCAGGTAGCGCTCCTTCTGCTCGACGGTGCCGAACTGCTGGAGCGGGATTCCGGTCGAGCAGATGGACGTGGTGACCGAGAAGCTGAGGCCCGCGTCGCGGTTGTACTCGCCGAGCCCTTCCAGCACGTACATGGTCGTGAGGATCGACTGCCCGAGGCCTCCGAAGTCCTCGTCGAAGGGCAGTGAGAGGATCCCGGTCTTCTGGACGAGCTTCCACTTGTCCTCCGAGAAGGCGGACTGCTCGTCGAGCTCGATGTGGTCTGCGCTGAGTGCGTCTCCCCACCGCTCCAGGCTGTCGCGCAGCTCGGCCTGGTCGGCGTTCCAACGGATCACGACGGACCCCTTTGTTTCGGTGGCGGTGCTTCGGATGAGTGGCGCTCCGGGTGGGCGCCGGGTGCGCCGGGGCGCCTCAGTAGGCGGAGGAGGTGTGGGCGTCGAGGCTGTGGACCTCGTCGCCGCGCAGGGCCGGCGAGAAGACGCAGACCAGGCGAAGGTCCTCATGCGGGCTGGCGACGAGGTAGTGCGCGTCGTGCTGGTCGAGGGCGTACATCCGGCCCGGGACGATCTCGTGCGAGGTGCCGTCGAGCTCGATGACCTCGCCGGAGCCCGCGATGCAGTAGCAGGCCTCGAGGTGGTTGACGTACTCCAGGCGGGACTTGGTGCCGGCCAGGACGAGGGTGTCGGTGAGCGAGTAACCCAGGCCGTCGGAGGCGAGGAGGAAGCGGCGGCTGAGGCCGTTGCCCCACTCGACGGTCTTCACGGACTCGATGTCGCGAACGATCATGACGGTCTCCCGGTGTGATGGTGGTGCGCGGATGTTCCGGATGAGGGGTGGAACCTTCTTCTTCTGGTGGATCGGTCAGGCGGTGAGGCTCAGGTGGTGCTGCGCGGTTCCTCGGGCAGGACCGAGCGGACGAACTCGCGGAAGGCTTCGGTCACGTCGCGGCCGGCCTCCTGCGCCCGCTCCACGGCCGCCACCGCGGCGGAGCCGATGATCGCGGCGTCGGCGCCGGCCGCGCCGACCGCCTCGACGTCCTGCCGTGTGCTGACCCCGAAGCCGACGGCGATCGGGGAGTCGGTGTGCGCCCGGAGTGCGGTGACCGTCCGCGCCAGCGCGGCATGGCCTTCGGCGGGTGCGGTCCCGCTGCGTCCGTAGTGGGCGACGAGGTAGAGGTAGGCCGAGGCGTGTGCGGCGGCCAGCGCCTGCGTCCCGGGGTCGCTCTTGGCGTAGCAGGTGGTGACGACCGGGAGGCCGGCCGCCGCGGCGGATTCCAGGTGTTCCTCGCGCAGCCTCGGCGGCAGCGCGTGCACCAGCAGCCCGTCCGCTCCCGACGCGGCGATCTCGCGGGTGGTGGCGGCCAGGTCCCGGTGCTTGAGGGAGTGGCTCCAGTCGGCGAGCAGGGCGATCCGCAGGTGCGACAGGTGCGGCCGTACGTCCGCGATGAAGGCGAGTACGTCGTCCAGTCCGGCCCCGCCGCGGTCCAGGGCCCGGCGCGCGGAGCGCCGGACGACCGGGCCGTCGGTGACCGAGTCGGGGAACGGGACGGCCAGTTCCAGGCAGTCCACGCCCTCCTCGTCGAGCATCAGGACCAGGTCCCGCAGGACCGGCAGGGGCGGGTCGCCCGCGTTGAGGAACAGCGCCAGTCCGGGCACCCCGCCGGGGGTGCGGCGGGCGAAGAAGGGAGCGGGGGCGGGTGCGTTCGCCGCGGTCGGGGCCGCGAGGGTCCCCGCCGCCGTGGGGCTAGACACTGGCCACCGCCAGGGTGCGCGGAGCCGGAGCCGGGGCCTTCGCCGCGGCCGCCGCCGCCAGGCGCTGCGCCAGGTCGTGGGCGGCGCCGGAGCGGACGGCCTCCTCGGCCAGCGAGACCGCGGAGGACCAGTCCCGGCGGTGGCCGGCGGCGACGACCAGGGCGGCCGCACCGAGGCAGACCGTACGGGTGGCCACCCGGCCCGCCGCTCCGGAGAGGACGGAGAGGAAGTGGTCCACGGCCCCGGCCGGGTCGGCGGCCGGCCGGAGGTCGCCGAAGGAGCCGTCGCCGGGGGTGAGTTCGCCCGGCCGGATGATCCGGGCCGGGGAGCGGTCCCCGTGGATGGTGTTGGTGGCGAAGGGGAGCAGTTCGTCCGCGCCGGTGTCGTTGGTGGTGAGCCAGATGCGGCGGGTCGTGGTGGTCGCGGCGAGCTCCCGCAGGGTGTCGATCGGTGCGGCCGCCGAGACCCCGGTGACCTGGGCGGCCACCGGCAGGTCGGCGAGGAAGGGGCCCAGGGCGTTCAGGAACCGGCCGAAAGGCTTCATGCTCGTCGGGGCCACGGTCCGGGCCAGCCGGGTCAGCTGGGCCGGGTAGACGAACGGCCCGGCGAAGGCGATCCCGAAGGCGTCGAGGGTGTCCTCGGTCTGGGCGTAGGAGGAGGTGAGACGGACTCCGAGCCGTTCCAGCAGGTCGACGGAGCCGAGCGAGCTGGTGTAGGCCCGGGAGCCGGTTTTGACGACCTTGACCCCTGCGGCCGCGGCGACGAACGCCGAGGCGGTGGAGATGTTGAAGGTCTTGGGCCCGCCGCCGGTGCCGACGACGTTCACGGTGCCTTCCCAGGGGGTGGTCACCGGGCCCGCCGGCCGGCGCTCGGCGAGCGAGTCCAGCAGGTGGCGCAGGGTCCGGTGGTCGGGGAGCCGGCTGGTCAGGGAGGCCAGCAGGGCGAGGACCTCGGCCTTGTCGAGGCCTCCCGCGCCCAGCTGGTCCCACCAGGACCGCCAGGTCTCGCGGTCGACGGGAGCCTTCTGCTCCAGCAGACCGGTGAGTGCGTCGTGCACGGTCGTCTCCGTCTCGTCTCCGTCGTGGCCGTCGGGTTGCGTGGGTGGTTGGCCTAGGCGGCGGCCGTGCTGCGGGCCTGGCTGATGAAGGTGTCGATCGCCTCGACGCTGCGGAAGTTGTTGGGGTCCAGGTCCTCGTCGCCGATGGCGAGCTCGAAGCGGTCCTCGACCCAGGCGATCAGCTTGAGGACGCCCAGGCTGTCGATGACCCCGTCGTTGAGGAGGTCGTGCTCGACGGCCAGCTCGGAGGCCGGGGTGCCCGGGAGGAACTCGGTGATGACGAAGTTCTTGATCGTGTCGACGTTGCTCATGACGGATTCCTTAGACGAGAGGTGTGGCGACGGGTGTGGTGGTGAGGCTCAGCTGGTCGAGCCGGTCGAGCGCCTTGCGGTCGACCTTTCCGGTGGCCGTCTTCGGCAACGGCACGTCGGTGAGGGTGAGCTGGTGGGGCACGGCGGCCCTGGGCAGGTGCCGGGCGCAGTGCGTACGGAGCTGGAGGCCGGTCAGCGTGGACCCGGGGGCCCGCTGGACTCCTGCGATGAGCCGCTTGCCGGCGATCGGGTCGGGCAGGGCGGCGACGCCGGCTTCCAGGACCTCGGGGTGTTCCTGCAGGACCCGTTCGATCTCGGCGGTGTTGACGGCGACCCCGCGCACCTTGACCTGGAAGTCGGTGCGGCCGGTCAGGTGCAGGGTGCCGGCGGCGTCGCGCCGTACGAGGTCGCCGGTGCGGAACCAGCGGCGGTCGTCGAGGCCGAGCGGGTGGCCGGTGAACTTGTCGGCGTGCCGGGTCCGGTCGAGGTAGCCGCGGGTCTGGAACGGCGTGGAGACGAACAGCTCTCCGCTGCCGGGGCCTTCGACGGGGGCGAGGGTGTCGGGGTCGAGGACGAGGGTGAGCACGCCCGGCAGCGGGCGGCCGATCGGGACGGGCGGGAAGGAGGTGGCCGACGTGTCGACCTCGTGGATGAAGCTGTCGTTGGTCTCGGTGCAGCCGTAGATGTTGTGGATGCGGGCCTTGGGGAAGAGGGCGGGCAGGGCGGCGAAGGTCCGGTCGGGGATGGCGTCCCCGGTGAACATCACGTGCTCGACGCCGGGGAAGGTGTCGCCGGTCTTGGCGGCGGCGTCCTGGAGGAGCCCGAAGGCCATCGGTACGGCCTGCACCACGTGCACGTCGTGGCGCCGGACCAGGTCGCTGAGGTGGCGGCCGTGGGCGGCCAGTGCCGGGTCGACGAGGACCACGCGTCCGCCGCGGGCGAGGGTGGTCCAGACGTCGAGGAGGCAGAGGTCGAAGTTGAGGGGGGCGTAGTTGAGGACGGTCCGGTCGGGGCCGATCTCGAAGGCGTTGCCCGCCCACCGGGTGAAGCGGTCCACGGCGCCCAGGCTGATCGGGACGATCTTCGGGAGGCTGGTGGAGCCGGAGGTGGTGAGCATGAAGGCCGTGTCGGCGGCCTCGTCGGCCGGCAGCGGCTGGGCGGCGACGTCCGGGTTGGGTGCGACCCGGGCGCTCTCGCCGCCGGGGGCGAGGACGTGGGCGCAGCCGGCCTGGGCGAACAGATCGGCGAGCAGGGTGTCGGCGAGGGCGGGGGACGGGAGCAGCAGCGGCCGGTGGGAGAGCAGGCATCCGAGTACGAGGGCCACGGTGGCGGGGGACTTGTCGGCGAGGACGCCGACCGGCACTCCGGGGGCGAGTCCGAGCCGGGCGAGCCGGTCCCGTTCCTGCCCCGCCAGCTCGTACAGCTCGCGGTAGGTGGTCTCCTCCCCGTTGAAGACGAGGGCGGTGGCGTGCGGCCGGTCGCGGACCTGGGTCAGGAAGCCGCCCAGGAGGCCGAGTTCGACGGCGGGAGTGCTCGGGATCCCGGTCACGGCGCCTCACCCGCCCCCTGCGCGGCCGGCCGGTCGAACTCGATCCAGCCGCTCTTGACGGCGGCGCCCTTGGG
The DNA here is from genome assembly GCF_044541755.1 of Streptomyces sp. NPDC085524. Lineage (NCBI taxonomy): Bacteria > Bacillati > Actinomycetota > Actinomycetes > Kitasatosporales > Streptomycetaceae > Streptomyces > Streptomyces sp. NPDC085524. The sequence goes on along the minus strand of NZ_JBITTH010000034.1, from coordinate 43,358 downwards.
CGTCTTGCAGGTGAAGCGGACGACGCGGGCCTCGGCGTCGGGCTGGAGGGCGATCTCCAGCGGGATGCCGGGCGGCACGGGGGCCGAGAAGCGGCAGCCGAGGCCGCGCACCGTGGCGGAGTCGCCGTCCGCGAAGCGGTCCACGGCCTCCTCCACGGCGAGGGCGACGACGCTCATGCCGTGCGCGATGACGGTGTCGAAGCCGGCCCCGCGGGCCGCCTCCTCGTCGAGGTGGATGGGGTTCAGGTCGCCGGAGGCGTGGGCGTACGTACTGATCCAGTCGGTGGTCAGCTCGTGCACCGCGGTCTGCGCCTCGCCCGCCCCGAGCGGGGTGGGGGCGGCGGGGCCGCCAGCGATGTCGCCGAAGGGCTCCAGCAGGGTCGCGCCCACCAGCAGGGCGGAGATGACGAGTTCCGCGAAGGGCTCCGGGCCGTCCTCGCCGATGAGGCGGACCCGCAGCGCGATCCGGGCGCCGCGCGGCTCCTTGCGTATGCCGACCACGTCGAGGCGTACGGTCACCTCCTCGCCGGGCCGGACGGGGCGCAGGGTGCGGATGTCCTGGCCGAGGTGGACCACGGACACCGGGCCCGGCTCGGCCTCGGTCAGTGCGGCGACGGTCTGCTCGGCCACGGTGTGGGCGAGGACGAAGGTGTGGACGGGCGAGGCCTGGCCGGGGCGGGCGGTGGTCAGCCCGCGCCGGGCGGCGCCGCGGTAGTCGGTGATCTGGGGCTCGGTGACGGTGAGCGTGCGGACCGGGGAGGGCAGCGACAGGAGCGTCATACCGGCGTCACCACCACGGAGGAGTTGTGGCCGCCGAACCCGAAGGAGTTCGTGATCGCGGGTCCCGAGGGCACGGTGCGGGGTGCGCCGTGGACGACGTCGATGTCCATTCCTGGCTCCAGCTGTTCGTGGTTGGCGGTGGGCGGCACCTCGCAGTGCCGCATGGCCTGCACGGTGGCGATGAGTTCGACGGCCCCGGCGGCGCCGATGAGGTGGCCGATGACCGACTTCGGGGCGGTGACGGGCGGCTGGGAGGTGCCGAACACCTTCCTCAGGGCCGCCGCCTCGGACCGGTCGTTGTGCGGGGTCGAGGTGCCGTGCGCGTTGACGTGCACGATGTCGGAGGGGTCGAGTCCTGCGTCGGCGATGGCGCCGGCCATGGCGTCCGCGGCTCCCGCACCGTCGGGGAGCGGCATCGCGAGGTGGTGGGCGTCGGCGGTGGCGGCGTACCCGGCGACCAGCCCGTACGTCTTCGCGCCGCGGGCCAGCGCGTCGTCGAGCCGTTCCAGTACGACGAACCCTGCGCCCTCCCCCATCACGAAGCCGTCGCGGTCCTTGTCGAAGGGGCGCGAGGCGTGCTCCGGGTCGTCGTTGCGGAAGGAGACCGCGTTGAGGTTCCCGAAGCCGGCCAGGGTGACCGGGGTGAGCGTGTGCTCGGCACCGCCGGCGATGACGAGGTCGGCGCGGCCGGTCTGCAGCAGCATCAGGGCGTGGCCGATGGCGTCGGCGCCGCTGGCGCAGGTGTTGGCGACGGTGAGGGCGGGGCCGGTCCAGCCGAGCCGGATGGCGATGTGCGCGGCGGCCGCGTTGGGCATCGTCATCAGCGGCATCAGCGGGTTCACCTTGGCCGGGCCGCCCTCGGTGAAGTGGGCGGACTCCAGGTCGCTGGTGGCGCGGCCGCCGACGGCGTTGCCGACGACGATGGCGGTGCGGCCGGCTTCGGCGGTGGGCGATCCCGCGTCGCGGTGGGCGGCGAGGGCCGCGGCCGTTCCGTAGTGGGCGAAGGGGTCCATCCGGCGGGCTTCCTTGGCCGGGACGAGCCCGGCGAGGCCGTCGAGGCCGCGGACGCGGCAGCCGATCTTCACGCGGTGGCGGCTGAGGTCGAAGTGGGTGAGCTCGGCGGCGGTGGACCGGCCGGCCCGCAGCGTCTGCCACAGCTCGTCCGGGGTGCACCCGCCGGGGGTGACCACGCCCATGCCGGTGATGGCTACGGGCGGCCGGGCCGAACTGCCCCTGGACGGTCCAGGCATGTCTGCTCCCTGAAGGGTGTGAACGGTCGTCGTGAGGGCGGTCAGATGATCCGGCACTCGCGCGCCGACTTGATGAAGGCCTCGGCCGCGAACTCGAGGTCCGCCTTGGTGTGGGCTGCGGTGATGGCGATGCGCAGCCGGGCCAGGTCGTTGGGGACGGCCGGGGTGACCACGGGGAGGCCGATGACGCCGTTCTTGCGGGCGACGGTGGCGAGGTCGTAGGCGGAGTCGTCGGAGCCGGCGATGACCGGGACGACCGCGGTCTCGCTGTCGACGGTGCTGATCCCGGCGTCGTTGAGGGTGTCGCGGAAGCGCTGGGACTCCTTCTGGATGAACTCGACGCGCTCGGGCTCGCGCTGCAGGATCCGCAGGGACTCCAGGGCCGCGCCGGTCTGGGCGCCGCCGAGGGCCGCGGAGAAGAGGAAGGGGCGGGCCGCGTAGCGCAGGTGGTGGATGAACTCGGCGGAGCCGGCGACCCAGCCGCCCATGGAGGGGATGGCCTTGGAGAGGGTCCCGAGCTTGACGTCGACCTTCACCTCGTAGTTGAAGTGCTCCTCGATGCCCTTGCCGGTGGCACCGATGACGCCGAGCGCGTGGGCCTCGTCGACCATCAGCAGCGCGTTGTGGGCGTCGCAGACCTTGCGCAGGTCGACCAGGGGGGCGATGTCGCCGTCCATGGAGTAGACGCTGTCGACGATGACGAGGCGGACGCCGGTGTCGGGGGCGGTGGCGAGGCGGCGCTCCAGGTGGGCGACGTCGTTGTGGCGGAAGCGGACGACCTTGGCGCCTGAGAGCTTGCAGCCGTCGACGATGCTGGCGTGGTCGTACTTGTCGATGAAGACGGTGTCGCCGGGGCCGACGATCGCGCCGACGGTGCCGGTGTTCGCGGCGTAGCCGGAGCCGAAGACCAGTGCCTTCTCGCGGCCGGCCACCTTGGCGACCTCGGCCTCCAGCTCCTCGTGCAGGGGGGTCGTTCCGGCCAGGGCGCGGACGCCGTGGTTGCCGGTGCCGTAGAGGTCGACGGCGGCCTTGGCGGCCGCGACGACGCGCTCGTCGCCGGCGAGGCCGAGGTAGGAGTAGCCGGACATCATCAGCAGCCGGCGGCCGTCCTGGTCGGCGTACGCGGAGTCCCGCTCGGCCGTGTAGGCGACGAAGCTGTTCTTCCGGTTGGGCTCGTATTCCAGCTGCGCGACGCGGTCGCGGAAATACGCCAGCTTCGGCTCCAGGCGCTTCCAGGCAGCGGATGAGTTCACGTTCTTCTCCTCGTCGTGATCGTCCGGCTGACCCGGAACTCCATCGGTGCTCCGCCGTTTTTCCGGCTCGGCTCTAGTGGAATTCCATTAAGGCTCGGGGGGCGCAAGAGCGACGCAAGAGCAGGCCGCCGCTATTCTCTGAATCGCACGACCTTGGGGGACTCGGCCGGATTGACGACCGTTTCGGAGAGTGCATAGTGCTGATCAGACTCGTAGGCCTTGTCACGATCGAGCCGGACGGAGCACCGCCACAACACCTGTCGAGCGCCCAGGCACAGGTGGCCTTCGCACGACTGCTCATGGAGCGCGCCGGGGGCACGGACCGTGACCAACTGGCCGAAACCATCTGGCCCGAGGGCCTGCCGGACACCTGGGCGTCCGCGCTGCGCAGCCTGGTGAGCCGGGTGCGCACCTTCGTCACGACGCCCGGGGACCAGCCGGGGGTCACTCCCCTCATCGCGCAGGGCGGCCGTTACATCCTGCGACTGCCGCAGGACGCGGCCGTGGACGTGGAGTGCGCCGAGATCGCCGTGACGGAGGCCGCCGAGGCGTACGCGGCGGGGGCCTACGCGGTCTCCCAGCAGCTCGCGGCCGGCGCGGTGTCGAACCTGCGCGGCTCGTTCCTGCCCTCGCACGAGGGCGAATGGGTCGACGCGATGCGCGAGCAGCTCGAGGAACTCCGCCTGAAGGCGCTGGAGATCGCGAGCCTGTCCTCCTCCGCACTGGGCGACGAGCACCACTCCCTGCGCTACGCGGAGGAGGCCGTGCGCCGGGCCCCGTTCCGGGAGAGCGCCTACCGCTGCCGGATGACGGCCCACTCGAGGGCCGGCAACCGCGCCGAGGCGCTGCGCAGCTACCAGCAGCTGCGCGAGGTGCTGGCGGAGGAGCTCGGCATAGACCCCGCCCCGGAGACGGAGGCGGCCTACCTGGAGCTGCTGCGCACTCCGGAGCCCAGGCCGGCCCCGCGCTCGTGCACCTGCCTGGACCCGGTGCTGATGGGGGTCTTCGAGGTGGACCACCGCGCGCCCGGCACCCGTTCACCGGCCGCCGGCTGCGTCACGCACCGGGTGGCGTCCTCCCCCGCCGCCTGATCCGCCCCTGCCCCTGCCCCTCCGAAACGTACGAAAGGCCGCCGCCGCGGAGTCTCCGCGGCGGCGGCCTTTCGTGCAGCTGCACGCACGTACGACGAGAGGCTCCGGCCTCCCCGGGGGGTGGGAGGCCGGAGCCGAGGGGGCGACCGCGGGGGTCAGGTGATGGACACCCCGCTGTCGATGCTGATGACCTGGCCCGTCATGCAGTCCTGGTCCAGGAAGAGCCCGACGCTGCGCGCGACCTCTTCGACCGTGACGAAGCGCGGGATGGGGGCCTTGTCCTCCATGCCCTCGATCACCCGGTCCGGAAGGGTGTTCGTCATGCCCGTGATCATGAAGCCGGGCGAGAGCGCGTTGACCGTGACTCCACGGCGGCCACACTCGGACGCGAGGGTCCGGGTGAAGCCGATCAGACCGGCCTTGGACGCCGAGTACGCCGTCTGTCCGGCCGTCGCGATGATGCCGGACGGGGACACGATGTTGATGACCCTGCCCCACCGCTGCCGCAGCATGTACGGCACCGAGACACGCGCGGTGTGGAACGAGCCGATCAGGTTGGTCTGGATGACCTGCGCCCAGTCCGCCGGGTTCTGCATGGCCATCAGGCTGTCCTTGCGGATGGCCCCGTTGTTGACGAGGACGTCCACCGGCCCGAGCTCGTCGGAGATCTGCTGGTAGAGGGCCTGGGTGGCCTCCCACGAACCGACGTCACCGGTGACCAGCACCGACGGGTTGGTCAGCTTCTCCTGGACCGCCTCGGCTCCCTCCCGGGAGCTGTTGTAGTGGACCGCGACCCGGCAGCCCAGCGCGTCCAGCTCCAGCGCCAGGGCCTGGCCGAGGCCGCCCGAGGCACCGGTCACGAGCGCGACCGGGGACTCCGGCCGCACGCCCGCACTGTTCTTGCTCATGCCGCGACACCGCCCCATTCCATCAGGATCGAACCCCATGTCATGCCGGCTCCGAAGCCGGCCAGCAGGACCTTGTCGCCCGCCTTGATGCGGCCCTCCTCCAGGGCCTCGGTCAGCGCGATCGGGATCGACGCCGAAGCCGTGTTGCCGTACTTCTGGAGGTTGGTGATCAGGGCCTCCTGGCGGAGCCCGGTGTGCGACAGGATCGAGTTGATGATCCGGATGTTCGCCTGGTGCGGTACGACGTGGTCGATGTCCGCCGCGTCCACCTTGGCGTTCTCCAGCGTCTCGCGCACCGTGCGGACGGTGTAGCGGACGGCGTTGAGGTAGATCTCGTTGCCGTTGATCTGCGCGTAGTGGAGGCCCGCGTCCAGCGTCTCCTGCGTGGTGGGCATCCGGCTGCCGCCGGCGAGCACCTTGAGGGAGCCGGTGCAGGCGCCGTCCGCGCCCAGGTTCCAGGCCTTGACCCGGTTCTCGGAGCCCGGCTGCAGGACGATCGCGCCCGCGCCGTCGCCGACGAGGATGGACAGGTCCCGGTCGGCCGGGTTGGCCGTCAGGGTGTGGGTGTCGGAGCCGATCAGCAGGATCGGACGGGGGTCGATGGCGATCAGGGCCATCGCGGACACCAGCCCGTACACGAAGCCGGCGCACTCCGAGTTGACGTCGTGCGCGCTTCCCGCGATGTCCAGCTCGTGGTGGACGAACGCGGACGTCGCGGGGGACGGCTGCTCGGGCGTGGCGGTCGCGACGATGAGGTGGGCGATGTCGGCGCCGGTCAGGCCAGCCTTCTCCAGCGCACGCCGGCCGGCCTCGACGGCCAGGGAGGCGGTGGTCTGCCCCGGGTCGACCGCCCGCCGCTCGCGGATGCCGCAGCGGCTGGTGATCCAGTGCTCGTCCACGCCGAAGCGCTCGGCGAGTTCGGCACTGGTGACGATGCGTTCGGGTACGGACATGCCCCACCCGGTGATGTCGAAGCCGGTCACGTCACCCCTCGCTACGCCTGAGCCGGGACGAGCTCGACGATCTTCGCGTACACGTCACGCAGCGTGGTCGTGTCGTCGAGGTCGGCGAAGAGGGACTCGTCGGCCGGGATGTGCGGGTACTGGTTCTGGAATCCGTACAGCCACTCCATCAGGTCCAGCGAGTCGACGTCCGCGATGTGCTGGAGCGGGGCGTCGGGGCTGACCTCCGCGGCACCCGAAACGGCCTCGAGCTGGCTCGCCAGTTCTTCGATGGTGGGCAGCGACATGGGGTCGGTCCTCTCTCGGCAATGCAACTCGGCAGTGCGTGTCTGGTTTTCGAGAGCGATAAAAGCTGCGCCCCCGCAAGGAAGGCGCAACACCGGCCGGTGGCGTGAAACCGGCCCGTCTTGCGCACGCCTTGCGGGGCATCCGGTTTTCTCTGACGCGAATTCGGAAATACGGCCCGCCGGACACGCAGGAAAGAGGATCAGGATGACAACGGTCGCCCCCAAGTCGGTGGACCCCGAGGTCGATGCGATCAGGCACCACTACGAGGTCAGCAACGATTTCTACCGGCTCCTGCTGGGCCCCACGATGATGTACTCCGGCGGCTACTGGGAGGACGGCGAGGACCTCGTCGCCACCCTGGACGAGGCCCAGGAGCGCAAGCTCGACAAGTTCGCCGAGCTCGCGGGCGTCAAGGCCGGCTCCACCAAGCGCGTCCTGGACGTCGGCTGCGGCTGGGGCACCATGCTCAACCGCCTCACCACCGTGCACGGCGCGGAGCAGGCCGTCGGCCTGACCCTCTCCCGTACCCAGGAAGCGTTCATCGACGGGCTGAACAACCCGAAGATCACCACGCTGGTCCAGAGCTGGGCGGACTACAAGGTCGCCGACGACAGCGAGAAGTACGACGCGGCGTTCTGCATCAACGCGCTGGAGCACTTCGTCTCCTCCAACCTGCCGCCGAAGGAGCGCACCAAGCGCTACCGCTACTTCTTCCAGCAGATCGCGAACGCCCTGAACCCGGGCGCGAAGTTCGTGCTGCACACCATGACCGCCGAGGCGCTGCCGATGAACCGCGCGCTCCTCGACGACCTGAAGTTCCTGCAGCGCTCCGAGTTCGAGGGCTGCCACATCCCGCACCTGCACGAGCTGAGCTCCGCCGCCGAGGGTCTCTTCGAGATCGACGAGATCGTCAACGAGCGCGAGTCCTTCGCGATGGCCTGCCGCGCCTGGCTGGTCCTGCTGGCCGAGCGCCGGGACGAGGCCGTGGCCATGGAGGGCGAAGAGGTCGTCTCCCGCTTCGAGCGCTACCTCGACATCTTCGCGTACACGCTCGAGGACAAGTTCTTCAACAACTTCCGCGTCACCATCACCCGCCGCTAAGGAGGCCGACGTGGCGAGCATTCTCAACCCGGCCACCGACGGCGGGGCGCTGACCGGTACGGCAGCCGCCCCCGGCGGTGGCGGCCCGACCCGGCACCTGCGGGTCGCGGTCATCGGCACCGGCTTCTCGGGCCTGGGCACCGCCATCCGGCTGCTGCAGTCGGGCATCGACGACTTCCTGGTGTTCGAGCGGGCCGACGAGGTCGGCGGCACCTGGCGCGACAACAGCTATCCGGGTTGTGCGTGCGACGTCATGTCCCACCTCTACTCGTTCTCGTTCGCCCGGAACCCGAACTGGAAGTCGACGTTCGCCTCCCGCGACGAGCTGTACGCCTACCTGCGCGATACGGCCGACCGCTTCGGCGTACGCCCGCACATCCGGTTCGGGCACGAGCTGGAGGCCGCCCGCTGGGACGAGGGCGAGCGGCACTGGAAGATCCAGACCTCGCAGGGGCAGTACACCGCCCAGTTCCTGGTGACCGGCACCGGCTACCTCAGCGAGGCGGCCGTACCGGACATCAAGGGCCTGGCGGAGTTCGAGGGCAAGGTCTTCCACTCCTCGAACTGGGACCACGACCACGAGCTGGCCGGCCGCCGCGTCGCCGTCATCGGCACGGGCGCCTCGGCGATCCAGTTCGTCCCGGCGATCCAGCCCGAGGTCGGGCACCTGGACCTCTACCAGCGCACCCCCGCCTGGATCGGCCCCAAGCCCGACAAGCCCAACACCCCGCGGCACACCGCGATGCTGCGCTCGGTCCCCGGCTACCAGCAGTTCCGGCGCGGCTTCAACATGTGGGGCCGGGAGATCCTCGCGTTCTTCTGGAAGCGCCCCAAGCTCGCCGAGAAGGTCCAGAAGATGGCGAGCGACCACCTGGAGAAGTCGGTGAAGGACGAGGCGCTGCGCAAGCGCCTGACGCCGGACTACCTGGTGGCCTGCAAGCGGCTGCTGTTCTCCAACACCTGGTACCCGGCGATCCAGCAGCCGAACGTGGAGATCGTCACCGACGGCATCGCGGAGGTCCGCGCCAAGTCCATCGTCGGTACGGACGGGGTCGAGCGCGAGGTCGACACCATCATCCTGGGCACCGGTTTCCAGGCCACCGACCGCCCGGTCGCGCGCCGCATCTGGGGCAAGGGCGGCGTACAGCTGCGCGAGGCCTGGAAGGACGGGATGTCCGCGCACCGCGGCACCACCATCGCCGGCTTCCCCAACCTCTTCATGCTGCTGGGCCCGAACACGGCCCTGGGCCACTCCTCGCAGACCGTGATGATCGAGGCGCAGGTCCAGTACATCGTGGACGCCCTCCAGCAGGCCGAGAAGCGGGGCCTGGCCAGCATCGAGGTCCGGCAGGAGGCGCAGGACGCCTACAACCGCAAGCTCGACGAGCACCTCGAGGGCACGGTCTGGATGTCGGGCGGCTGCAAGAGCTGGTACCTGGACGCCAACGGCCGCAACACCTCGATCTTCCCCACGTACACCTGGCGCTTCCGCCGCGGCACCAAGCGCCTGGACCTGAGCGAGTACCAGCTCGCCTCCCGGGTGCGCAGCACCAAGCCGGTACCTCACCAGTAGGAGACGTACGCAGATGAGCAGCACCCAGAGAAACGCCGCGGGCACCGCCGCCGAGCCGTCCCGCCGCCGGGTCCTCGGCGGGATCGCCACCACGGCCGTGGCGATCGTCGGCTGGAACACCGTCTCCCAGACCTGGGCGACGGCCGCCGAGGCCGGCAGCTCCGACGTGGTCCCCGTGCCGGGCCTGGTCGGCACCCTGGAGACGGCGCCGGCCACGGTCGAGGCCTTCGCCAACGACTTCGGCCACCTCTTCGACGGGGCGCCGAGCAAGCCGTGGGCCGTGCTGCGGCCGGGTGGCGTGGACGACATCGTCAAGATCGTCAACTACGCCCGCGCCAACGGCATCAAGGTCGCCGTCAACGGTCAGGGCGGCACCGGCAACGACATCGAGTCGCACTCGGTGTACGGGCAGGCGCGCGTCCCGGGCGGCATCTCCATCGACGCCAAGGGAATGTCGAAGATCCTGTCGATCGGCAGCGACCACGCGATCGTCGAGGCCGGCGTGACCTGGGGTCAGCTGACCGACGCCACCCTGAAGGTGGGCAAGACCCCGCCGGCGCTCCCCGACTACCTGTACATCTCGGTCGGCGGCACCATCAGCATCGGCGGTATCGGCGGCACGGTGCAGCGGTACGGCCTGCTGTGCGACACCGTGCAGTCCATCGACATCATCACGGGCGACGGCAAGCTGGTCACGGCCACCGCGACGGTGCGTCCCGAGCTGTTCAACGCGGCCCTGTCGGGCGGCGGCCAGGTCGGCATCATCGTCCGGGTCAAGGTCAGGCTGATCCCGGCGCCGAAGCGCTCCGTCATCTTCAGCCTGTTCTACGCCAACGTCGAGACGTACCTCGCGGACTCGGAGAAGGTGCTGGCCGAGGGCCGGTTCCAGGTCCACGCGGGCGAGATGCTGCAGAAGCCGGACGGGTCGGGCTGGCGCTACAAGCTGGAGGTCGGCGCCACCTACAACACCACCCCGCCGGACCGTGCGGCGCTGCTGTGCGGCCTGCAGGACGTCCGGGCGGACGCGGTCATCGAGGACGTGTCGTTCCGGGACTACATGTTCCGGCTCGACGGCTACGAGGCGGTGCTGAAGGAGGGCGGCCACTGGTACACGCCCAAGCCGTGGCTCAGCATGTTCCTGCCGGCGTCGAAGACCAAGCAGTTCATGAAGCTGGTCGAGCAGGAGCTGGACGCGAACTCCCTCGGCGGCGGGTTCCTGCTCTTCTACCCGTTCTTCACCTCGAAGATCAGGCGTCCGCTGGCGATGATGCCCAACGAGTCCGTGGTCTACCTCTTCGACCTGCTGCGCTTCCCCAACCCGGGCGAGCCCAACATCCAGGGAATGATCGACCAGAACCGCCGCCTGTACGACATCGCGGTGGGCCTGGGCGCCAAGCGCTACCTGGTGGGCTCCATCCCGATGTCGGGCGCCGACTGGCAGAAGCACTTCGGCAACCGCTGGACCGGCTTCGTGAACGCCAAGAAGAAGTTCGACCCCAACAACATCTTCACGCCCGGCCAGGGTTTCTTCGCCTGACAGCAGGAACCTGACCGGTCGTGGAGCACCGGCGGCGGGGGCGGGGAGAACGATCCCGCCCCCGCCACTTCCTTTTCCGCCATCCACTGGAGGCTTCGGCATGACGACGTACGACCTGATCGACGAGGCGGTGATCGACGCCCCGGCGGACGCCGTCTGGGACGCGCTCCTCGCGGAGTTCCGCGGCGGGGAGAAGTGGTGGGTCCCCGCCAACACGTTCAAGACGATCTCCGGCGCCCCCGACGAGGTCGGCGGCCTGGTGGGCGTGACCGTGCACACCAAGGGCTCCGACAAGGGCGGGCTGAAGCTGCGCTTCACCTCGCGCACGGTGGCCGTGGAGCCGGGCCGCCGCCTGGACATCGAGTACGTGGACGGGGTCTTCCGGGGTCCCAGCACCTTCCGCGTCGAACCCCTCGCGGACGGCCGCACCCGGATCTCCATGCACTTCGTCGGCACCCCGCACGGCTGGCTGAAGATCCTCTCCAAGGTCGCCGACCTGGGGGCGGAGCACTCCAAGGGCACCCTGGCGGCCTTCGAGTCGCTGGACCGCCAGCTGTCGGCGGTCCCGCGGTGACCACGGCCCCCGACCTCACGCACGAGCTGACGGTCCGCACGGACGACGGTGCCGACCTCGCCGTCACCGTCCTCGCCCCCCTGTCGGGCACCCCTTCGGCGGCCGACGTGGTCCTCGTCCACGGCTGGGCGCACGCCCGCCGGGCCTGGGGCACGGTCGCCGACCGGCTGATCCGGGCCGGCCACCGGGTGGTGCTGTACGACCAGCGCGGCCACGGCGCCTCCACCGAGGGCCGCACCCCGGTGTCGGTGGAACGCCTCGGCTCCGACCTGGCCGCGGTGCTGGCCGAGACGGGCGCCCGCGAAGCGGTGGTCGTCGGCCACTCGGGCGGCGGTTTCGCGGCCCTCTCGTACGCGACCACCTCGCCGTCGGCGAGCCGGCTGCGCGGGCTGGTGCTGCTGGGCACGGCGGCGCACGGCCAGGACACCCCGGACAGCGAAGTGAAGATGATGGGCAACCCCCTCTTCACCAAGGCCCTGCGCCGTCCGTGGCTCGGCCGCAAGCTGCTCGGCTCCACCATGGGCAAGAAGGTGGACCCCGTCGTCCTGGACGTGAACCGCCAGATGTTCGCGGCGACCCTCCCCCGAGTCCGGGCGGACTTCTTCCGCTGCACCCGCGGCTGGGACCTGCGCGGGGCCCTGGCCTCCGTCACGATCCCGGCCGTGGTCCTGCACGGCGACGGCGACAAGGTCATCGACATCGGCCTGGCCGAGATCCTCGCGAACACCCTCCCCGACGCCCGCTTCGAGAAGATCGCCGACACCGGTCACATGCTCCCGCTGGAGCGCCCGCTCCTCGCCGTCTCCGCGGTCGCCGAACTCGCCTCACGATGATCGAGGAACTCCTGCCCCCGGGCGTCACGTCTTCGGAAGCCTTCGACGACGCGGCGCCCGCTCCTCTGTTCCCGGCCGAAGCGGCCCTGATGGAGGGCCGCCGGGCGCGCCGCCGCCGCCAGTTCGCGACGGCCCGCGCCTGCGCCCGCCGCTGCCTCACCCAACTGGGCCGCAACCCCGTCCCCCTCCTGCCGGGTCCGGGCGGCGCCCCCCAGTGGCCGTCGGGCGTGGTCGGCAGCATCACCCACTGCGACGGCTACCGGGGGGCGGTGGCGGCCCGGTCCTCCTCGCTGGCCGCCCTGGGCATCGACGCGGAACCCTCGGGCCCGCTCCCCAAGGGCGTGCTGAACCTGATCACCTCCGACGAGGAGCGGGAGCACCTGTCCGACCTCGCCTCGGCCGACCCCTCCGTCCCGTGGGACCGCGTCTTCTTCTCGGCGAAGGAGGCCGCGTACAAGGCCTGGTACCCGGCCACCGGCATCTGGCTGGGCTTCCGCGACGCCACCCTCGCCCTCTCCCCCGAGGGCACCTTCAGCACCACCCTGCGGCCACCGGTGCCCCCGCCCGTGGACCCGGTGTACGAGGGCCGCTGGCTGGCCGGCCCGGACCTGATCCTGACCGCGGTGGCCCGACCGGCCCGCGCCGACCGGTAGCGAGCCCATGGGGGAGAGCCGAAAGCCGTCGATCAGCGGCGCCGTTCAGTCCCGCGGCGTCGGCCACGCCACCGTCGTCTCCACGGCCCCGGCGTAGTCGACACCCTCGACGCCCCACCCGTACAGCTCGCGGATCTGCCCCATGAACCACTCCGCTCCACCCTGCGCGCGCTCCAGCCCGGCCTCCGGGTCCGCCCACAGCTCACGCACCCGGTCCTGGACCTCGTCGTCGAGCTCCCAACCGTCCAGGCGGATACGGCCCTGTTCGTCGAGGACCAGCGGCACCGCACCCGTCAACTGCTCCCACATTTCCCCTGCCTGATCGGCCGTCGTACGGAACCCGTCTCCGACGACCGTCCGCAGGAAGGCCGTGTACAGGGCGATCGACGGGATCGCACTCGACGCCTGGGTGACGGCCGCGCCCGCGACCGCGGTGAACGCCCGGCCCGTATCCCCCAGCTCCGCGTCCAGCTGCCCGGCGGTCCGCTCCAGGTCCTCCTTCGCCGCACCGATCGTGCCCTGCCGGTAGATCGGCGCCGTCAGCTCCGAGCCGATGTACGTCAGCGCCACGGTCGTGAACCCGTCGGCCAGCAGGCCGCGCCCGGCCAGGGCCCGGACCCACAGCAGCCAGTCCGCGCCGCCCATCACCTGCTGGGTCGCGTGCCGCTCCTCGTCGCTGGCCGGCTCCAGGGACACCTGTCCCACCTTCGGCGCGTCACCGGAGAAATCCAGCGCCGGAGCCTCGTACGTCCCGCCGAGCGGCTTGATCACCGAGTGGTAGACCGTGCCGGTCACCGGGTCGGTGCGGCGTGGAGCCGCCAGGCTGTAGATCAGGTAGTCGACCTTGCCATAGCGCTCTCCCACCAGAGCCAGCACCTGCTCCTTGCCCGCTTCGGAGAACGCGTCGGTGTTGACGAACACGAAGTCACGGCCGGCATCCCGGGCCAGGGCATCGGCGGCCGCGGTGCGGTACCAACCCGCCGTGGCCGTGCGCCGCTCGGTCTCCGCGCCCTCGAAGGCGACACCCACACCGCGGATGCCGTGCTGCCGCAGCCCCGTCAGCAGCGTGGCCAGCCCGTAGCCGGCGCTGTGGCCGAGGAGCAGTACCACCGGGCTGCTGCCGTCGGCGCGTGCCGGGATCTGCTCCCACATCCGGTGCACGGTCTCAGCGGCCCCGTCCGGATGCGAGTTCACGATCAGGAAACCGCGCTGCTTCGGGTCGATGTGACGAAGGCTCACGATGCGTCCATTCCGTTCGGTACGAGCCGGGCAAGGAGGGCACGCACGTCCATGACCGTCTTCAGGCGGCCGGTGTCCTCGTCCGGGATGACGACGGTCAGGCGCTGTTCGAGATCGGTCACCAGCTCGGCCAGGGCCAGGCTGTCAATCCCAAAGTCCTGCTCCAAATGTCCGTCTTCGGGGATCGTATCGACGCCATCGCCGACGACCCGTGCCAGCGCGGCACGGAGAACATGCTCAGTCGTTGTCACCTTCAGCATTGACGATGCTCCTTCCTCATTGAGCGTCGACCGTCTCGGCGGGGCGCAGGCGTGACATCAGTGCGTCCTGCCCGATAATCGGCAGCGGCCGAGCCGCAGGCAGACCATTGACCTCGCGGTACTTGTCGCTCAGCAGGGCGCACGAGGCACAGAACCCACCACACGTCGTCTCCGTGGTGAACTCCTCCGGGACCACGCCGTGCAGGCCGGTAAGACCGCCGCCGTCCGCGATCCGCCTCAGGTAGGAGTCGTCGTTCGCCCGCTCGACGATCGTGCGCATCCCGTCGACGAAGATGTTCCCGAAGCCGAGCGATTCGGGAACGTCGAATGACGCGCACGCGTACACGCGGCCGTCCTGCTTCACCAGGCCTGAGGGCAGGATGTACGTGCCTACCGTCGGCGCGAAACAGTCGAAGCAGCGGTCCATCCACCGCTTGACCGTCGTCTCACCTGGGCGGTGCACCTTCTGCTGCTCGGGCAGTCGGTCGTTGTCCAAGTAGACGCGCATCGTGGAGTGCACCCGGTCGTGCGGGAAGTCCCCGTACGCCTTCTCGTACACCTCCATCAGTTCGTACACCTTGTGCTCGCGACTGTCCGGGCTCGCCAGCGAGGACACGGCGACGTTCAGTTCACGGTCGCTGTAGTAGCTGACCGCGTGGTGCAGGATCCGGGCGACCCACTCCAGGGGCATGGTCTGCTCACCGACGGACAGCATGATCAGGGGCACGAACAGCCGGTTGTCGAACAACCCGGCCTTCTCCAGCTTGTCGAACGTCCGCTCACAGCGGCGCCGAGCACCCCACACGCCGTTCGTGGTCAGCTTCGAGATGTCGATGCCCCGCCCGGTCACTGCCTTGATCAGCGGCATCAGCGCGTGGACGGCCACGAACGGCTCCCCGCCGGTCACAGCGGCCGACGGCAGGCCGACCGCATCGAACTCGTCGACCATGCGCATCCGCTGCTGCGGGCTCATCGTGATCCCGGAAGCGAGCGGCAGCGCGCCCATCCCGCACGACGGGCAGCTGTCGTTGCACTTCGTGGTGATCTCCAGCTCCAGGCGCAGCGGCCGGTACCGCATCCCACCCAGCCCGGCCGCCGCGAACCGGCGCTCGATCACCTCGAAGACGTCCGCGCGCTTGGCCGCGTACTTCCCCTGGAAGGGGCGGACCTCGTCGCGGCCAGCAATGAACGTGTACTGGCCTTCCTTGATCACGGCTGTCCCCCCTCATAGGGGACGGGGGCGAGGTCACGCTCGATCAGGGAGTTACCAGCGCGGTACCAGACGGCGCAGATGCCGTCGTCCGGGGTGCCGTAGAGGTTGTGGGTACTGGTGTAGAAGCCGAGGCGTGCCAGGCTCTGGCGGCTGACCGGCGTCTTGTGGGTGGGGTCAAGAGCGAGGACGTCGACAGTGTCCGGATTCGGGGTGGTGATCACCACCCCGAGTGCGGCGCTGTCCTGGAGTACGCGCACGAGCCGTTCCGGATCGGCGAGGTGCTCGATGACCTCCAAGCACGCCATCCAGTCGAAGCGCATCGGTGGCTGCCAGGTCTCAAGGTCAACGTCGCTGGTCCACCGGTCCACTGCCAGGTACCGGCCCCGCCAGCCGTGCTCGGTGCGCAGGCACACATCCAACTCGGTGTGCCCGGCTCCGATGTCGGCGACGCTGTGCCGGTCGCACAGGCCGCCCGTCCTCATGCGGTCCGCCGCGATCTGGTAGCGGGCAGCCCGCTCCAGGTAGGTGCGGCGGACGAACTTCTCGACCGGCACCGGTGCGGGATACGGGCGGTGCGGGAGTGGAGGTGCTGGCATGGTCTCTCCTCGTGCTGGATTGTGGCGATGCCGCAGGCCTGCCCGGCGGCGGGGTCAGGAGGTCACCTTGCGGATGTCCCGTATCAGCGCTTGGCGTTCGCGGCCGGACGGCAGGCGGACCCACACATACGCGTGATCGGCGTCGATGCCGTCCCACCCGGAGCCGACCTGGACGATGTGGCCGATGATCTCCACCGGCTTCTCGCTGACGCGGTCCCCGGGCTGGACGTAGGAGGTGCCGGTGACCAGATCTCCGACGGCGTAAGGCGCACGGCGGCCATGTGTAGGGCTGGAGCTCACCCGTCCCCCTCTACGACGACGTCACCTTCGCTGTCGCCGTCACTGTCGTTGTGGAAGATCCCTTCGGAGTCGTCCCACCGGGCGATGAAGGCGGCGAGCCCATGCTCGGCCCGGGCGAGCGTGCGGGCCGAGAGCGTGTCTCCGGGAGCTCGAAGGCGGATCCCGGGTGTGCGGGCCGTGGACTCGTTGCTGCGGGTGTGCATGGCGTTCCTCCGGCTCCTGGCGGTCAAGGTGCGGTCTGGGAGTGGACGGGCCGCACCCGCCGAGGTGTGTGCAATGGGTAGTCAACGCGTCACGGCCGGTCGGGTCGCCGGGGCGGCCGGACTTTGCGCCGGACTTTCCTCTCGCCGTCCCACTGAAAGTCGGGGAGCTTCCCTCTACCGTGCGGGGAAGGGGCCATGCCAGCACCTCACGAGGGGGCCATATGCCCGAACACCCGGAGCCAGCAACACCATTCGCCGACCTCGTCGACGGGTTCGGGTGGCGGTCGCCCGCAGAGTTCATCCGTGTGTACGCGGCGGTCGCCACCCGGATCGGGGAGCGCAACGATGTCACGGACCGGCAGGTCAGACGGTGGCGGGCGCCGTCCCCACCCTGTCCGCAGCCCGGCCGTCAGCGAGTCTTGGAGGCGATGCTCGGCGTCCCGTTGGAACAGTGCGGGTTCCGCGTACCGGCGCACCGCCGCAACCCCGTGACCGTCCCCGTGCCGGTGCACGGCCCCATCCCCGAGCTTCGCGAAAGGCGGCCCGACCCCGTGGAGCGCAGAACCATCCTCGCCGCCGTGGGCGGCGCCGCCCTCGGTATCGCCGGGACAGGGGCGCCCGTCCCGGCCGCCGCGTACGACGGTCCCCGTGTCGGCACCGACACCGTCACCGACCTGCGAGCCGGCCTCAGCGGCCTGTACGGGCTCGACGACCGCTTCGGCGGGGCGACCGTCGGCCCGCTCGCTGCCGCGCACCTCTCCCGCGTCCAGCGGCTCATCGACACCGGCCGGTATCCCGAGACGATCGGCCGACAACTGCGTCTGATCGGCGGGGAAACCGCCGAGCACGTCGGCTGGCTGGCCTTCGACGCGGGCGACCACGCCCGCGCCCGCCGATACTGGACCCAAGCCCGGGACACCGCGACCGAGCTGCGCGACGACAGTCTCGCCGTCCTGGTCCTCGCTTCCCTCTCCCTCCTGGAACTGCGCGAGGAGCAGCCCCACGACGGTCTCGACCACGCCAGGCGGGCCGCAGCACTCGCGGCCCCGTGGGCTCCTCCGGCGCTCATGTCGATCCTCGCCACCCGCGAGGCGAGGGCGCTGGCGATGCTCGGCGACTCCGCGTCCGCGCGCACCACCCTCGCCAGCGCCGCCCGCCTCTCCGAGCAGGATCGAGGCAGCCGCCCGGCCCCCGACTGGACGCTCTTCCACGGACCTGCCGAACTCGCGGCAGCACAGGCCGAACTGTTCACCGCCGCCGGCCACCACAAAGCCGCCGTGACCTGGCTGCGCCGTTCTCTGGAACGGCAAGAGGTCACCTACGCCCGCAACGAAGCCCTGCACCGCGGCCGCCTCGCCGGCGCCCTCGCCCGCTCCGGCGAGGCCGACGAAGCAGCCCACCACATCCAGCAGGGCGAGGCCCTGCTCACCGAGGTCTCCTCCGGCCGGGCCCGGGAAGGACTGGCCGTTGCCCGCCGCGAACTCGACCGCATCCGCCCCACTCGATGAGGACACCGTGCGCTACACCCTGATCACCGACCCCGCCCACGCCGGATTCGCACTCAACGACATCGCGCCCGTCTACGAGGCCGTCTTCGCCGAACCTCCGTACCTGGAGGGGCCTCGCGACCTTGCACTGTTCCTGGAGACCTACCAGTACGAGCACAAGACACCCGGCTTCCGCCTCGTCCTCGCCCGCACCGGCGAAGGGGAGCTGACCGGGTTCGCGTACGGGCTCCCGCTCGGATCCACGACCGGATGGTGGGACAGCTTCCTGGACGCGACCCCCGCAGCCGAGTTCACCCGAGAGGACGGCCAGCGCACTTTCGTCATCAAAGAACTCGCCGTCCTGGCCGACCAGCGCGGGCAGGGCATCGGCACGCAACTCCACGCCGATCTGCTGGACGGGCTCTCCGCGGAGCGGGCCACCCTCACCGTCCGTCCTGAAGCCCCGGCCGCCGCCTGGTACGAACGGCACGGGTACGAACTCGTGGGGCACACCCGGCCGTGGGACGGCGCACCGGTCTACCGGACGTTGGTGAAGGCGCTTCCCGCCTGAGCCGTCAGTCGTCGTCCACTGGCCGGACGGTTCGGCGGCGCCGCGCCGCGATATTGCCGGTCTTCCGGGGTGCCCGCGCGCGGTCGTCCGGAACGATCTCCGGGGCGGTCAGCGCGGCCGTGATCATCTCCCGCATCTCCGGGTGCAGCGTGAAGTAGTACCGGGCGTTGATCCGGGCTGCGCCGCCCGGCTCCCTCAGAACGAGCCTGAGGGTTTCGAGGCGGGCCAGCGCGTCGTAGACGGTGGAGACGCTGAGCTCGCAGCCGTCGGCCACCTCCTCGACGGGGGCGACGATGTGCGCGAACAGGGCGCCGTGGTCCTCCATCCAGGCGAGGACGCTGCGCTGCGCGGCGGAGAGGTTGAGGGTGTAGAGCGGAGGGCAGGTGAGCTCACGGTCCGGGTCGAAGGCGGGAGTGCTCATCGGTTCCCTCCGGTGGCGGATCTGGGGCTGCTCTGGGCGGCCTCGTCGGAAGTCTTCGGCTTGGCCACGGTGACGTTGGCCTTCGCGTCGGGGGTGATGCGCGGCGGGTCCATCCTGCGACAGGCGGCGAGCTGCGCTGTACTGGCCCCTTCCCAATAGCGGATGGGGTTGAGTTGGTAGGCGCCGGCGCGGGGGCTGGCCTTGACCAGGAGGCCGATCTTGACGAGGCGGGTGAGGGACCGTTTGGCGGTGCTCTCGTTGGCACCGATGTCGTCGCCCAGCTCCCCCGGCTTGACCGCGACCATGCCTGCCGCGCCGCCGTTCTCCTTGAACCAGTCCAGGATCGCCCACTCCGCTGCGGTGAGGCCGAGGCGGTAGAGGGGGACTTCGGCTCCCTTGCTCTGCATGGTGTAGCCCTTCCCCTCGAACTGGTGGGGCGCACGCGGTGTCGGAATGACAACCTCGCCGGTGGCTTGGTCCACAAGGACCAAGCCCCTGCTCCTACCTGCCGTCATCGCTGCCCCCGTCCCTGCGCCTAAGGGAGCATTTTTAGCCCCTTAGCTCCGAAGAACCGCCCCTTACGCCCTCAACTTTACTGTTCCAAATTCGAAGAACAGCCCCTTATGTCGCGTACCCTTCAACATCCCCGGCCGCTTAACGGGCTATTTTTCGCCCTCTAACGGGCTATTTTTAGCCCCTTAGCCTCACGTTGTCGCAGGTCAGGCGCACAGTCCCCTTCTTACTAAAACGCGCGCCACCGCGTCGGCCTCCGCCCCCACCATCCAGCCGACCGTCTTCACGGTGCGGCCCACTGGGGGCGCTGCCGGGTATGGCAGGCAGCGGAAGGGGCCCAGCTCGCCGTCCTCTGCCCGGTTACGGGGCACGCGGCAGGGTGTGGTCCCGCCGGGCCCCGGGGGCCCGGCGCGCCCCCACTGGGTTCGCGTCCGCCATCGGCGGACGCGGGCTCCTGGCGGGCTCAAAGGCCAGCAGCGTGGTTGATCAGAGTGGTGGGCTGAGCGAGCCCCGAACGCCCGGAATTGCGGCTGCGGGCTTCGTCTGGGCGCACCTTCTATGGCTGGGGTCGTCAAGGTGGGGCAGGGGTCACGCGCCCATCGATAGAACAGCTTCGTCGGCAGCCGGTGTTCAGGCCCGCGCGCAACCGCCCCCTGCCCTCGCGGGCGGCCCTTGGGTCATCTCGGGCGGTGCGCTCCGGCAGTTGGCACAGGGCCGCCCGCTAAGACCCGAACCGCCCACCGCGGCCGGGTGGTGCCCGCCACCCGCCCTCAGGACCCGGGCAGCACCACCGTGCGCGGGGGCTGGGCGGCCTCCGGTGCGGCGGCCGGCCCGGCGCCGCTGCGGAACTCCTGGGGGCTGACCCCCCGCACCCGCTTGAAGGCCGTCGAGAGGGCGAAGGCCGAGCCGTAGCCCACGCGCCGGGCCACCGTCGCGACCGTGGCGTCCGGTTCGCGCAGCAGGTCGGAGGCGAGCGCGAGCCGCCAGCCGGTCAGGTAGGCCACCGGCGCCTCGCCGACGACCTCGGTGAACCGGCGGGCCAGCGAGGCCCGCGAGACCCCCACCTTCAGGGCGAGTTCGGCGACGGTCCAGCCGTACGCCGGGTTCTCGTGCAGCAGCCGCAGCGCGGGGCCGACCACCGGGTCGCTCTGGGCCCGGTACCAGGCGGGCGCACCGCTGCCGGGCGCCGCCAGCCAGGTCCGCAGGACCCCGATCAGCAGCAGGTCCAGGAGCCGGTCCAGGACGATCTCCTGGCCCGGCTCGTCCTTGGAGATCTCCGAGGTCAGCAGGGTGACCAGGGTGTTGTCGGCGGCCTCGGCCGGCCGGACGAGGATGGTCGGCAGCGCGTTCAGCAGCCGCCTGCCGATCTCGCTGGGAGCCTGGTAGGTGCCGCTGAGCATGACCGCCGAGCCGGCGTCCTGGAAGCCCGCGCCCCAGGTGCGTACGCCGAGCGCCATGGTTTCGGTGACGTCCTCGCCGTCCTGCGTGCTGCACCGCTGCTCCGGGCCGACGGTGATCTGGACCGGCGTGTCCGGGGTGTCGGCGACCGTGTAGCACTCCGGGCCCCGTACGACGGCCACGTCGCCCGGCCGGATCCGCACCGGTTCCCCGTGGTCGGGGATGAGCCAGGCGTCGCCGTGCACCATCGTGACGACGGACAGCGGGGCCCGGTCCTCGACGCGCAGCGACCAGGGCGGGTTGAAGACGGACTTGAGGAGGAAGGCCCCGCGGGCCTTGGGCCCTTCCAGCAGGCCGGTCAGCGTGTCCATGCGTACGTCCTTTCCGGGCTCTCCGGGCTCTCCGGGCTCTCCGCGCTTTCCGAACCGTCCACGGGCACCCCGAAGCGCCCGCTCTGCCGCGGGGGACGGAGAGAGAGCGGGCGCCGTTCACGGGGGTGGAACCGGTGGTGCACCAGGCTGCCTACGCCGCCGACGCGCGGCCGTGCAGGGTCAGTACGCGGCCCAGCGCGGCGAGGGCCGCCGTACAGGCCACCGTGCGCACGACGTTGCCGGAGGTCCAGCGGCCGCCGAAGCGGGTGCGGGCGGCCGAGACGTCGGCCCCGGCCCGGGCGAGCTGGTTGTTGAGGGGGATGTTCACGATCGCCGTCACGAGCAGCGACAGGCCGTACAGCGCGAAGGCCACCCAGCCCCAGCGCGCCGCGTCGGGCCGCCCGCCGCGCTGCTGCTGCGCGGCCGCGACACCGGTCGCGAGGAAGGCGCCCAGGAACAGCAGGCCGAACAGGCCGTTGTCGATGGCCTCGTTCATGTTCCGCATCGCGGTCACGTACGTCTGGTC
Source organism: Streptomyces sp. NPDC085524 (assembly GCF_044541755.1). Lineage (NCBI taxonomy): Bacteria > Bacillati > Actinomycetota > Actinomycetes > Kitasatosporales > Streptomycetaceae > Streptomyces > Streptomyces sp. NPDC085524. The sequence continues at coordinate 21,457 of NZ_JBITTH010000034.1, read as the reverse complement.
GTCACCGCGGCCGAGGCCCGGCATCACCGAGATGTCGAAGGCGAAGTAGAGGCCGGCCATCAGGCCGGTGCCCACCGTCGCCGCCACCAGGGTCACGGATTGCGTCGTCGTGCTGGTCACTTCAGGATTCCCTTCAGCGTGCGCTCGTACCGCCTCTTCAACAGCGTCGCACCGATCAGCCGGACGGGGGGCGGAATCGTCTCGGAGACGTAGGCGACGGAGCGGCTGCCCGCGCCGTCGAACATCCACGGCTGGAGGTACGTCATCACGCGCATGGGGGCGCTGGAGATCAGCTTGCGCTCCTCGGCCAGGTAGGCGCGTTCACCGAGCCTGTCGAAGACCGGGAAGACGACCCGCTCCTCGTCGCGCAGGTGGTCGCGCAGCACGCCCTCGAAGGTCGTAGCGGCCCGGACCAGGTCCTCGCCGCGGCGGGCGATCGCCGTCGACACGGCCGCCATGGCCGCGTCCAGTTCCTCGTGGTCCTCGTGCAGTTCGCGTGCCTGCGCGTCGAAGTCGGCGTCCCGGCGGCGCAGTCCCGGCCACAGGACGTCGTCCTCGCTGATGTGGTGCCATTCGACGACCTCGCGGAACTTCTGCCACCACTCGGCTCCCGAACCGTTCCACGCGGGGGCGGCGGCGCGCAGGCGGGCCGCGTCGCGACGCATCGCGATGTGCATCAGGGCGAAGCCGTGGAAGTGCGGGGGTAGTGATTCCAGTCCGTGTTCACTGGAGAACGACTTGGGAGTGGGCACAGGAGCCTCCTGCCGGTCGGTCATGCGCGGTGCGTGGTCGTACGTGATGCGCGGGCGCTTCCCCGAAGGCCCTGCGTACCGGGCGGCGGCCGTACCAGAGTCGCCGCCCGGCAGGCGGGCACGAAGGGGATCTGCTCGCGCGGAGCGGGTCAGACGTTCCAGACCCCGCTGGCGGCCGCCTCGCGGGCGAACTCCGCGAAGTCCTTGGGCTTGCGGCCCAGGGCCTCCTCGACACCGTGCACCAGGTGCGCGTTGCGCCCGTCGAGGATCATGGTGAAGAGGTCGGCGAACTCCTCCGGGAGGTCGTTCTCCCGCAGGACCGCGCGGTACTCCTCGTTGGTGACGGAGATGTACTTGATCTCGCGCCCGGTGGCCTTCGACAGCTCCGCCGCGACGTCCGTGTAGCTGAGCAGGCGCGGGCCGGACAGCTCGTAGGTCTTGCCGATGTGCTTGTCGTCGGTCAGCGCGGCCACCACGACGTCCGCGATGTCGTCGGCGTCGACGAAGGCCTCCACGGCGTCCCCGGTCGGCAGGGCGATCTCGCCGGCCAGGACGGGCTCCAGGAAGAAGCTCTCGGAGAAGTTCTGGTTGAACCAGCTGGCGCGGACGATGGTCCAGTCGGCACCGGAAGCCTTCAGGTTCTCCTCGCTGACCTCCGCGGCCTCCTCACCGCGGCCGGACAGCAGCACCAGACGGCGCGCACCGTTCGCGACGGCCACCTTGGAGAATTCGGCGACCTGCTCGGCGGCACCGGGGAAGGCGAGGTCGGGGAAGTAGGTGACGTACACCCGGTCGACACCCTCGAGCGCCGGAACCCAGGTGGAGGGTTCGTGCCAGTCGAAGGCGGGCACACCGCTGCGGGAACCGATCCGGACCTCTCGGCCCTGGGCGGAGAGCTTGTCGGCAACGCGGCGGCCGGTCTTGCCGTTTCCGCCGATGACGAGGGTGATGTTCGTGTTCTGAGTCATGAGTACAGTCAATTCCAGTCTCGTGAGACGGGCCATAGCCACAAAGCTCAGTTCCATGTGCGTGCGTCTACGAGTGGTCCGCTCGGAGCACGACCGGGAAAGTGCGGCTTCGGTATGAGCCCGAGAATCGTAGGCACGCGCCGGGGGGCCCGGCCAGGTCGTCCCGAGCGGTTCTCGACCCCGTGTGCACCTGCCTTCGAGCGGTTCTCGAGCACCCCCGGACGCACCCCCCACGAGCCCCTGACCTGCCCCTGACCCGCCCCCGACCGGTCCTGTACGGCAGGACTTGAGCGTTCCTCCGGCGCCGCCCGACACCATCGGGCGTGGAGTAACGACCCGCCCGCTGGGAGGCCGCATGAACGCCACTCCGGACCGTCCGGAGCTCGACCAGTTGTCCGCCGACCTGGCCGGTCTGCTCGGACGGATCGGGCTCGACCCGGCCGGCCAGTGGCCCGTGGGCCGGGACCGCATCGACATCCGCTTCGCGGCCGCGGCCGCCCGCCATCCGGGCCGGGTAGCCGCCCAGGACGCGGAGGAGAAGGCGACCTACCTCGAACTGGAATGGGCCGCGGACGACATCGCCCGCCGCCTTTCGGGGCGCACCGGCCCCGGCGCGGCCGTCGCCGTGCGCGCGCAGCGCTCGTGCGCGGCGTCCGCCGCCGTGGTGGGCGCGCTGCGCACCGGGGCGGCGGTGCTGCCCCTGGAGCCCGGGCACAACGCGGGGCTGCAGGAGTTCCTGATGCGCGACGCCGGCGCCGAGATGGTCGTCTCGGACAGTGGACTGCTGCGCGACGAGATCCCGGTGGCCAAGGCGGGCCGGTTCGTCATCGCGATGCGGCCGGAGGTGGCGATGCGCCGCGAGATCCCGCCGCACACGGCCTTCCTGGCGCTCCCCTCGGGCGGCGATCCGGGGCGGGCGGTGGCCGTGCGGCCGGTGAGCCACCTCGACGTGCTGTCGTGGGTGGACAGTTGCGTCCCGATGCTGGAGACCGGCCCGGACGACGTGTGGACGTACTTCCACTCCATGAGCCTGGACCTGGGCATGCGCGAGATGTGGGGGCCGCTGCTCACGGGCGGACGGGCCGTCGTCGTGGACCGGGAGACGGCGTCCGACGCGGGCGAGTTCGCCCGGCTGCTGGCCGAGCAGGAAGTGACGGTGGTGACCCAGCTGCCGTCCGCCTTCGCCCGGCTGACCTCGGCGGCCCGCGGCAGCAGCCTGCCGGCGCTGCGGCACGTCCTGCTGGCGGACGAGCCGGTGGACTCCGCGGTCCTGGCCGACTGGCGGGCCGCCGCCATCGCTCCGCAGGCCGTCGTACGGGATGTGTCGGGGTCGCCGACCGTCCTGTGAACGGCACCGCACGAAGCACACGCAACGGAGGGCCCCGACCGGAAGAACCGGCCGGGGCCCTCTCTCGTACGTCCGCACCCGCCCGGCGGGCGGCGCCGGCCGCCTCAGTAGTTCCCGAGGCCGCCGCACACGTTGAGCGCCTGGGCGGTGATGGAGGCGGCCAGGTCGGTGGTCAGATAGCCCACCAGACCCGCGACCTCCTCGGAGGTGGAGTAGCGGCCGAGCGGGATCTTGGCCTCGAACTGCTCCTGGATGTACTCCTCCGTGGTGTCCCACGCCTGCGCGTACCCGGTGCGCACGCGCGCCGCCATCGGCGTCTCCACGTAGCCGGGGCAGACCGCGTTGACGGTGGTCCCGGTCGTCGCGAGCTCCTTCCCGAGCGACTTGGTGAAACCGATCACCGCGTGCTTGGAGGCCGAGTAGGGCGCCCCGAGCAGCACGCCGTGCTTGCCCGCCGTGGAGGCGATGTTGACGATGCGCCCCCAGGGCTCGGCCCCGAGCCCGCCGCTGGTGAGCACCTCACGGGTCAGCAGGAAGACGCTGTTCAGATTGGTGTCGATGACGTCGTGCCACAGCTCGTCGGTGATGCCGGCGGTGGCGCCGCCGCCGCTGCGGCCCGCGTTGTTGACGAGGATGCTGACGGGCGCGCCGTACGCGGTCACGGCGGCGGCGACCAGCGCCTCCACGGCGGCGCGGTCGCGCACGTCGGCGGCCGCGCCCTCCACGGTCAGCCCCTCGGCCCGCAGGTCCTCCACGGTCTGCTTGACCGCGGACTCGGTGCGGGCGCAGAGGAACACCCGATGGCCGCGGGCCCCCAGATCCCGGGCGACGGCCAGCCCGATACCACTGGTGGCCCCGGTCACCAGCGCCACGGGCCTCTCCGGAGCCTTGCCCATCGCCTTCACCGTCATCGTCAGCCCTCCATCGCTCTCATGGACGCGTCGAGCGTGTCCCAGTCCACTCGGGCCGCGACGGAAGTGGGATGGAGGCGTCAGATCAGGCCTTGCGCCAGTATCGCGTCGGCCACCCGCTCGAAGCCCGCCAGGTTCGCGCCCGCCACGTAGTCGCCGGGACGGCCGTAGCGCTCCGCGGTCTCGTACGCCGTGTCGTGGATGCGCCGCATGACCCCGGCCAGCTCCTCCTCGACACGGGCGAACGGCCACGCGTCGCGCGCGGCGTTCTGGCTCATCTCCAGGGCGCTGGTGGCCACTCCGCCCGCGTTCGCGGCCTTCCCGGGGCCGAAGGCGACGCCGGCCTCCTGGAGGAGGCGTACCGCCTCGGGCGTGGTCGGCATGTTCGCGCCCTCCGACACGGCCTTGACCCCGCCCCGCACCAGGTTCCGCGCGTCGGCCTCGGTCAGCTCGTTCTGCGTCGCGGACGGCAGCGCCACATCGGCGGGCACGTCCCACACACTGCCGCCCTCGACGTAGCGGGCGGAGCCTCCGCGGCGCTCGGCGTACTCGCTGATCCGGCCCCGCTCCACTTCCTTGATCTGCTTGAGCAGCTCCAGGTCGAGCCCCTTCTCGTCGACCACGTATCCGCCGGAGTCCGACACCGTCAGCACCTGCGCGCCCAGCGCCTGCGCCTTCTCCACCGTGTAGATGGCGACGTTGCCCGAGCCGGAGACGGTGACCCGCTGCCCGTCCAGGTCCTCGCCGCGCACCTTGAGCATCTCGGCGGTGAAGAGCACGTTGCCGTATCCGGTGGCCTCCGTACGGGCGTGGGAGCCGCCCCAGCCGGTGCCCTTGCCGGTGAGCACGCCGGCCTCCCAGCGGTTGGTGATGCGCCGGTACTGCCCGAAGAGGTAGCCGATCTCGCGGCCGCCGACGCCGATGTCACCGGCCGGGACGTCCGTGTGCTCACCGAGGTGACGGTGCAGCTCGGTCATGAAGGCCTGGCAGAACCGCATCACTTCGGCGTCGGAACGCCCGCGCGGGTCGAAGTCGCTGCCGCCCTTGCCGCCGCCGATCCCGAGCCCCGTCAGGGCGTTCTTGAAGATCTGCTCGAAGCCGAGGAACTTCACGATCCCGAGGTTCACCGAGGGATGGAAGCGCAGGCCCCCCTTGTACGGGCCGAGCGCGCTGTTGAACTCCACCCGGAAGCCACGGTTGACCTGCGTACGGCCCTGGTCGTCCTGCCACACCACACGGAAGAGGATCTGCCGCTCTGGCTCGGCGATCCGCTCCATCACCCTGGCCTCGCGCAGTTCGGGGCGTGCGTCGAAGACCGGCGCGAGCGTCTCCAGCACCTCCCGCACGGCTTGGTGGAACTCCGGCTCCCCGGGGTCACGGCGCTCGATCCGCTGCTCGAGCGCGGCGAGCCAGGCGGTCGTGGAGGTGGTGGAGGTCGACGGCATCAGGGCGGTTCCTCTTCTCTGAGTCCGGGAGACACAAGGAGCTGAACACAAGGAGCTGAACACAAACCTGGACACATGGAACTGCACGCTTGGAACTGAACGTATGGAGCTGAACGTATGGAACTGGACGCATGCGGTTGGACGATCGCAGCCCGACACAGGACGACGCACGACCCGACACATACAGCTCGACGCGCCCGATGGTGCACCGCTGCGCTTGAGTCCCGGATGTGCGCGGACTTCGCCGCCCCCGGCCCGGCGCCCTGACCTGCCGGAAGCCGCCTAGACTCCCCCCGTGATCACCCCCGCCCCGCCCCCCGCCCTCCGCCTGGAACCGGTCACCGCCGACAACTTCGACGCGGTGTGCGCGGTACAGGTCCGCCCCGACCAGAACCACCTGGTCTCCCCCGTGGTGAAGTCGCTCGCCGAGGCGTACGTCCACGGCGAGGCCGCCTGGCCGCGAGCCATCGTCGACGGCGACGAGGTGGTCGGCTTCGTGATGGCGTTCCTCGACATCGCCTGGAACCCCGCCGAGGACCCCTCCGACCGCCGCTCGGGCATCTGGCGTCTGAACATCGCCGCCGACAAGCAGGGCAAGGGCTACGGCCGCTTCGCGGTCCAGGCGGTCACCGAGGAGATCCGCGGCCGGGGCGCCTCACAGGCGTACGTCACCTGGGACGCGGGAGAGGGCGGCCCCGAGCCGTTCTACCTCGGCCTGGGCTTCCAGTGCACCGGCGAGCTCAGCGGCGACCAGCTGGTGGGCATCCTCTCCCTGACCTGAAAGCAATCGAGGTCGAGCAATATGATCATATTGCGACATGACCACGAAGACGCTTTACCTGCTCTGCTCCGCCGCTCCGCCCGTCTTCGACGTGGCCCACGTGGTCGAGGACGCCCAGGCCCGCGGCTGGGACGTCTGCCTGGGCCTCACCCCCACTGCGGCCCACTGGCTGTCCGGCAGCCTCGACGGACTGGCCGCCCTGACCGGCCACCCGGTGCGCTGGCAGTACAAGCTCCCCGGTGAGCCCGACGTCTGGCCCCCGGCCGATGCCCTGCTGTTCGCCCCCGCCACCTTCAACTCGGTCAACGCATGGGCCCTCGGCCTGACCGACCGCTTCGTGGTGGGGGTCGCCGCCGAGGCGATCGGCAAGGGCACCCCCGTCGTCGCCATGCCCTGCACGAACTCCGCCCTCGCCGCGCACCCCCAGTTCGACCAGTCCCTGGCCGTCCTGCGCACGGCGGGGGTCGAGCTCCTCCACGGCGAGGGCGGCTTCATCCCCGGCCCGGCCGGCCCCGACGCCCCGCTCCACTTCCCGTGGCCGCTCGCCCTGGAAGCACTGGACCGCAAGCCCACCGCCGAGGCCTAGGGCCTCAACTGGCGGAAGAAGGCGCGCACGTCCGCCACCAGCAGCTCCGGCACCTCCATGGCGGCGAAGTGCCCACCCCGGTCGTACGAAGTCCACCGCACGACGGCATCGGTCCGCGCGGCCACGTGCCGCAGCGGAATGAAGTTGTCCCGCGGGAAGTCGGCCAGCGCGGTAGGAGTCCGCGACACTTCGACGGCCTTCCCCGCATAGCCGGCGTGCGCCCTCTCGTAGTAGATCCGGGCAGCGGACCCCACGGTCCCGGTCAGCCAGTACAGCATCACGTTGGTGAGCATCTGGTCCCGGTCGATCGGGCACCGGGGATCGCTCCACTCCGCGAACTTCTCCCCGATCCAGGCGAGCAGCCCGACCGGCGAATCGTTCAGCCCGTACGCGAGGGTCTGCGGCCGGGTCGCCTGGATGTCGGCGTAGCCCTGCCGCTCGCGCGCCCACACCCGGTACCGCTCCCAGGAGGCCCACGTCCGCGCCCTCTCCTCGGGACCGAGCGCGGCCAGCTCCTCCTCCCCCGGCTCGGCGGTGGCACCACCCCCCGGCAACAGGTTCAGGTGCACCCCCACCACGCTCTCCGGCCGCACCCGCCCGAGCTCCCGCGAGACCGCGGCCCCCCAGTCCCCGCCCTGCACCCCGTACTGCGCGTACCCGAGCCGGTCCATCAACGTCCCGAAGGCCCGGGCCACCCGCTTGAACTCCCACCCCACGTCCTTGGTCGGCCCGGACAGGGCGAACCCGGGAATGTGCGGCATCACCAGATGAAACGCGTCCTCGGCATCCCCGCCGTGCGCCCGGGGGTCGGTCAACGGCCCGACGACCCGCTGGAACTCCACGAACGACCCCGGCCACCCATGGGTCATCAACAGCGGCGTAGCACCCGGCTCAGGCGATCGGACATGCGCAAAATGCACCCGCGCCCCGTCGATCTCGGTCACGAACTGCGGCCATTCGTTCAACCGCGCCTCAGCCGCACGCCAGTCGTACTCGTCGCGCCAGTACCGCACGAGCTCGCGCACCTCCGACACCGGAATCCCGTAGTCCCACCCCACCCCCTCCAACCCCTCGACCCACCGCACCCGCGCCAACCGCTCGCGCAGGTCGTCCAACTCCCCCTGCGCCACATCAAGCCGAAACTCATCCACGCCGCATGCTAGGCACCCACCCCGCCGCCGTACGCCGTCCCCCACGCACCCCCGACACAACCCAGCCCCCACACACGACCCCTCCCCCGCTCACGCCGACCATGCGCCCACCCACCCCGTCACCACCGAAAGCCCCCACCGAGCCTGCAACCCGTACGCCGAACCCGAGCCCCAACCGCCCGACCCCGGCAGCCTCGAAGACCCAGCCCAGGACCCCGGGGCGGATCCCCGCCCCCGCCCCCGCAGCATCCAGGCGCCAGGGCCCGGGGGCCGATCCCCCCTCCAAGGCCAGGCAGAGCTCCACCGCATCAACCCGCCCGGGTCGGAGACACGGAGCCGAGCCCGACCGTCCAGCCCCGCCACCCACCCAGCCCCTCCGGCGTTTGAGGAGCGGGGTCTGGGGCGGAGCCCCAGGAAACGGAGAAAGGGCGGGGCGGGGACCAGCTCCGCGCAGCGGCACCCACCTACGCGGAATCAGGGAGGGCTTGGGGCTTTCCCGTCAGTCCCATAGTCCTTCCGTGTCGGGCCGGCCTGTCAAGGGCGCTCCTCCTTCGTCGTCGCGTCGCTTCGCGACGGCCTTCGGCCGCCCTTGGCAGGCCGTCCCGCCCCGGAAAGACAAGGACTGCCGGGAAACCCCCAAAAGAACGGGCCGGGCGGAAGAAGGAAAACCGGGTCGATCAGCGATGTCCGACCCCGCTCCGGCAGGGGCCGCGCCCGCCCTCGGGCCCTCCATCCCCCCGGCCCCCGACATGCGCCAAAGCTACGCACTCCTCGAGACCGGCGTCCACAGCCCGCCTTGGGCCGGAAACAGGCCGCCCACGATCGCTACCCGCTTCTCAACGACGGCGACTCACCCCCGTCCGGAGCACCCCCCGCCACATCCCACCACCCCGTCAGACAAGCTCAACGCTGAGTTGAAAGCCCAGCTCCTCGAAGCCCAACGCCCCCGCAACCCGCCGCGAGGCCAACCGCCGCGCACGCCACTGCGGCAGCAACCCGGCCGCGAGGGCATGCGCGACCACCGCTGAGCCCGTCGCCCGGGCCAGCCCCCGCCCCCGCGCCTCCGGCTCCGTCAGCACGCCGATCTGAGCCGTCCCCCGCCGCCACGCCTGATAGCCCGCCGCGGCAACCACCCGGCCATGCTCGCGAACCACGAAGGCGGGCGACGTGATCTCGTCCAGAGCAGCCTCACCGGCATCCTCGCGACCGGCTCGCTGCTCCAGCGCCCGCACGTCCGGATGCGCCGCCGAAAGTTGCTCCACGGTCATCAACGCACCGTCACCCACCGGACGGAAGCTCCCTGAAGACACGTACGCCAGCGCCGCCGGCCCAAGCACACGAGCCACCGGAAGGACCGCCCGCACCGCGGCGCTGTCGACCACGGCCTCCGCAGGCAGCCTCCCCAGCGCGTCACGAACGATCACGGCGGCACTCTCACTCGGCGCGGTCACGATCGCCGATCCGCCCAGAGCCACGACTCCGACCCAGCCGGCCGGGCACAGCTCGGACCGTGGGGAGACCACCACGTTCACGCTCCCCGACGAGGCGAACGACACCGGCGCTTGGGCCAGGTCCTCCCAGAGCCCACGGGCTCGGGCCAGCAGCAGATCCATCGGCATGGCCCGATCCTGCCAGCCGAGGCACAGAGCCGACCTGAGCATCGACGAGAGGCAACAGAGGAGGCACGGCTACGACCGGCCTCCGCGAAGACATCCCGGCCGGGTCCGGCCCGCCGAACGGCATGCACAACCTGGCAACCCTTCCGGACCGGCACCGGTCCTCGTGATCGCCACCGCCCTGCTCGCCGGCCTGACGCTGATCGCCTACCTGAGCTGGTCCTTCAGCCCTCGCCTGACCGTCGCAGGTGCCGGCCTGGTCAGCCTCTTCCTCGCCCACGGCGCCTGGCGGAGTTTCCGCAGACCCGCGAAGGGCCACCGCAGTCGCCTCGCCGCCGTGACCACCGCCGGCTTCGCCCTTACCGCCGCGACGGCCGTCTTCCTCCTGTTCTACGCCGAGTTCTGAGCCCACACGCCGAACTGCGACCGGGCGCTCCTCCGCAGGGCATAGGAGTCCGGGCGCGAACGAGGTCAGACGCAAGGGCGACCGCCACCACCCTCTTAACGGCGTTAACGGCGTTAACGCCGTTAAGACGACCCCCCACCCGCCCGCCGCGCGACGAGCAGCCCGAGCCCGTCCAGGATCCGGTCAAGCCCGAACTCCAGCGCCCCGTCCTGCCCCCCGTGCTCCGCCACCGAGGCCAGCGCGGCCCCGAGCGCCGGAAAATCCGCCCCCCGCACCTTCATGACCTCGCCCAGCACCACCGCAAGCTGCGCATCGGGCCCCGCACCCCCGGCCGCCCGCTCCTGCTCCGCGATCCCCCGCACGTGCCCGGCGACCAGCACCACCGCATCCATCGCCTCGGCCCCGCTCAACCCGCAGCCGTCCAATGCGGAGAGCGCCCGCTCCATCCACCCCAGCTCCCGGGGCCCCATCACCCGGACCCCGACCGTCGCCTCCAGCAGCCACGGATGGCGCCGGAACCCCGCGTACAACTCCCGGGCCCACACCTCCAGCTGCTCGCGCCACCCACCCTCCACCGACACAGCCACCGGCACGGCCGGCACCGGCAACGCCCCCTCCACCATCAGCGCAACCAACTCCGCCTTCCCCGGCACGTACCGGTACAGCGCCATCTTGGTGACCCCCAACTCGCCGGCCACCCGCTGCATAGACACCGCGCCCAGGCCCTCCGCGTCGGCGATCCCGATCCCCGTCCGAGCAATCGCTTCCAGCGTGAGCCCCCGCTTCGGCCCCCGCGCGGGCTTGGCCGCCGGCTCCGGCCCCCACAGCAACCGCACGGCCGCGCCCCACTGCTCATCCGCCATCGGACCACATCCCCTTGCGCTCGCACGAAAACTGCGTCTACCGTACACACTAAAATTTCAGTCTCCGCCGGACACAATTAACGGCGTTAACGCCGTTAACGCCGCCCCGGCAGTCCCCATGAACCGGCACCGGCGTTAACGCCGTTAACGCCCAGCCCCCGGAGGAACTCCATGCCCCGCAGCATCCTCATCTCCGGCGCCGGAATCGCCGGCCCCGCCCTGGCCCACTGGCTCGCCCGCCACCACTTCCGCCCCACCGTCGTCGAACTCGCCCCCGCCCTCCGCCCCGGCGGCCAGGCCGTCGACTTCCGGGGCGAGACCCACCTGTCCGTCCTCCGCCGGATGGGCATCCTCGACGACCTCCGGCGCATCCGGACCGGAGGCTCCCCCATGACCTTCGTCGACGCCCACGGCGAACCGCTCCTCCGCCTCCCCGCAGAGTTCGCCGGCGGAGACATCGAGGTCCTGCGCGGCGACCTCTCCCGCGTCCTGTACGAGTCCTCCCTCCCCTCCACCGAGTACCTCTTCGGCGACACGGTCACCTCCCTCACCGAAACCGCCACCGGCGTGGACGTCACCTTCCGCCACGCCCCGCCCCGCACCTTCGACCTCGTCATCGGCGCCGACGGCATCCACTCCCACGTCCGCCGCCTCGCCTTCGGGCCGGAAGCCGACCACGTCACGCACCTCGGCCACTACGCCGCCACCTGGAGCCTCCCCAACCACCTGGGCCTCCGCCCCGACACGGGGACCCTCGGCCACAACGCCCCCGGCCGCCTCGCCAGTCTCGGCGCCAACCGCACCGACCCCACCCGCGCCGGCGCCTTCTTCGTCTTCGCCTCCCCGGAACTCACCTACGACCGCCACGACACCGAGGCCCAGAAGCAGCTCCTGCGCCAGGCCTTCACCGGCCTCCCCTGGCACGTGGACCACCTCCTCGACTCCCTCGGCCCCGCCGACGACCTCTACTTCGACTCCATCAGCCGCGTCGACGTACCCACCTGGTCGTCCGGCCGCATCGCCCTCCTCGGCGACGCCGCCTGCGGCGCGACCATCGGCGGCATGGGCACCGGCACCGGGATCGTGGCCGCGTACGTCCTGGCGGGCGAGCTCTCCCGCTCCCCCGACGACCACCAGGGAGCCTTCGCCCGCTACGAGTCCCTCCTGCGGCCCTACGCCCAGGGCTGCCAGAAGGGCGGAGCACGTACGGGTGCCTTCCTCGCCCCCGCCTCAAAGCTCGGCCTCGGCCTCCGCAACGGCCTGCTCGGCCGCCGCCGCATCCTCGACCTCATGCTGAAGGCCGGTGAGAGAACCTCCACGCTCCCCCTCCCCGCCTATGCGGCCCCACGGCGTTAACGCCGTTAACGCCACCCCGCCCCTCGCCCCCGTTAACGCCGTTAACGCCGACCCCAAAAAGTACTGGTCGACTGGTTTTCTTCCCCAGAACCTGCCTACATTGACGCCGCTCCGCAGCGGTCACCGCGCGGACGGGGGCAGCGACCAGGGGGAACACGCACGTGGCGAGGATCAGGCAGCATCGGGCCGAGATCACCCGGCAGGCCATCCTCGACGGAGCGGCGATCGCCTTCGACGCCGCCGGATTCGGCGGCACCAGCCTCAGCGAGGTCGTCCGGCACGCCGGTGTCACCAAGGGCGCGCTCTACTTCCACTTCCCCTCCAAGGAAGCCCTCGCCCGCACCCTGATCGACGAGCAGTTCCAGATCTCGTCCGGCGTCCCCGCCCTCGGGGAACCGGGCCTGCAGACGGTCATCGACCTCACCCACCAGGTGGCGTTCGGGCTGCGCAGCAACGTCCGCGTCCGCGCCGCCATCCGCCTCGTCATCGAGTTCGGCTCCTTCACCGACCCGGACCCGTCCCCGTACAACACCTGGATCGAGACCTGCCGCGCCTGCCTGACGCCGGCGCAGGAGCGGGGCGACGTGCTGCCGTCGCTGGACGTCCACGACGTCGCGGCCTTCCTCGTCGGATCGTTCACCGGCATCCAGGTCACCTCGCACGTCCGCACCCACCGCGAGGACCTGCACCACCGCATCACCGACCTGTGGGACTTCCTGCTCCCGGGCATCGTCCCCGCGAGCCGCATCCCCCACTTCGCCCCGGCCGGCTCGCCCGCGTGCCGGGCCGAACTCGGGCTCGCGCCCTCCGCCTGACGGCGTGTCCAGGGCGGCCTCGCACAGCCGTGGTAAACCTCGGGGGAGCCGGCCACGGCGTGCGCGAGGCCGCCCTGGACCGTTAACGGCGTTAACGCCGTTAACGCGGCCGGGCCCCCGACCCCTGCTGCCCGCCTCCGGAAGCCGAGGGCGTTAACGCCGTTAACGCCCTCCGCACCCCTCCAGCACCCGCCTCTTGCCCACTTCGTTAGCAAAACTCAAGCGTGGCGCCCACGAACACCCCTGAACGTTAGTAAAGTCCCTCTCATGACTTCGCCCTCGTCTCAGAGCGACCGAGAGAAGGTCGTCTCCAAGCTCCCCCCGTGGCTGCGCCAGGAGTTGAAAATCCGCACCGCCCAACTGCGGGTGGACATCCAGGACGCCGTCCACCAGGGCATCGCACACTGGAGCGCGCTCGCCTCGGCCCCCTCCCCCGTCGACACCTCCGGCGCCGAATCGTTCTCCACCTGGCTGCCCGCCGGCCAGTGGGAGTCCTTCCGCGCCGACTCCAAGGACCGCGGCGTCTCCCTCATCCAGGGACTCGCCCAGGCCGTCCACCTCTGGCTGGAGCTGAACCCGGCTCCCACGGTCAAGCGCCCCTCCGTGGTCCGCCGCATCATCGTGTGCAACCAGAAGGGCGGGGTCGGCAAGACCGCCATCACCGCAGGCACCGCCGAGGCCCTCGCCGAGGACCCGTCGACCCTCCACCCGGTGCGCATCGCCCGCCAGCTGGCCCGCCTCTCGTCCCCCGAGGACGAACCCCCCACGGACCCGGGCACCCCCCTGGATCTGGAGGACCTCCCCGGTCTGGGCATGCGCGTCCTGCTGATCGACTTCGACCCGCAGGGCCACCTCACCAAGCAGCTCGGCCAGCAGCCGCTGCCCATCGGCGGCGACAGCCTCACCTGCCACATGGCCGGCGAGGCCAAGGGCCCCCTCAAGGACCTCATCGTGCCCATCGAGCACGACCGGTTCGGGGACCGCCTCCACCTGCTCCCCGCCTGCACGGACGCCTTCCTCCTCGACGTCCGCCTCTCCACGGTCCGCGCCCGCGAGGCCGCCCTGGAACGGGCTCTGACCCCGGTCGAGTCCGACTACGACGTCATCCTGGTCGACTGCCCTCCGAGCCTCGGCCTCAGCATGGACGCGGCCATCTACTACGGCCGCCGCCGCGACGCCGAACAGCCCGGCGCCTCCGGCGCGCTGATCGTCGTACAGGCGGAGGACTCGTCCGCCGACGCGTACGACCTCCTGACCTCCCAGATCAACGACCTCCGCGACGACCTCAGCCTCGACATCGACTACCTGGGCCTCGTGGTCAACCTCTACGACGGCCGCCGCGGCTACATCGCGACCTCCTCCCTCCAGGCCTGGATGGACATAAAGGATCCGCGCGTCGTCGCCGTCGTACCCGACCTCAAGGAACAGCGCGAAGCAGTCCGCGTGAAGCAGCCCCTCTTCGTCTACGCACCCAAGGGCGACCAGGCCGTGGCCCTGCGCGCCCTCGCCCGGGAGATCTCATGAGCAAGGCAGACAAACTCGGTGTCTCGGCCTCCTTCGCCCGGGCCCAGCCGGTCGGGGTGAGCTCGCGCCGCGCGGCCATCGCGGAGGCCACGGGCGCCCCCACCTCGGGAGTGGTCCCCCCGTCCGAGGTCCCCATCGAGGCTCTCGCGCACAACCCGTTCAACCTCCGCGAAGACCTCACGGAACTCGACGAACTGGCCGCGTCGCTCGTCGCCCGAGGACAGCTCCAGCCCCTCGCGGTCGCCACCCGCATGGCCTTCATGGAGGCCCACCCGGGCGCCACCGACGGCCTGGGCCGTGCCCCGTACGTCGTGATCGACGGCAACCGCCGACTGGCAGCGGCCCACCTCGCCGGCCTCAAGACGATGCACATCCACGTGAACGACGCCCTCTCGGCGTCCTCCTCGGACATCCTTGAATCGGCCCTGATCGCCAACATCCACCGGGTCGACGTGGCCCCCATGGACCAGGCCCGCGCCCTCCAGGAACTCGTCGACGTCCACGGCTCCCAGGCCCAGGTCGCCAAGCGCCTCGGCAAGACCGGCGCCTGGGTCTCCCAGCGCCTGGCGCTCCTGAACCTGACCCCGGAGCTCCAGGACAAGGTGGAATCGGGCGAGCTCAAAGTGGAGCCCGCCCGCCGCATCGGCCGCCTGCCCCAGGAGGCCCAGGAGGCGGCGGCGGACGAAACCCTCAGCGCCGTCAATCCGCCCCGCCAGCGCACCCACCCCGTTAACGCCGTTAACGCCACCCCGGCCCCCGCCCCCGCCGCCCCCGCCGCCCCGGCCGCCTCGCCCCGCATCACCATCTCCACGAACTCCCCGGAGACGATCGCGGACGCCCTCACCGCACACCTCACCCCGGACGACCTCAAGGCCGTCACGGAGCTCCTCATGACGCGTATCTGAGCGGGGTATCCGAGCCACCCACGCCGGGGGCATTAACGCCGTTAACGCCATCACCGTTAACGCCGTTAACGCCCCCACGTGCGTTTCATGTGCGTTCAGCAGTGCGTTTCACATAGGCTGCCTTCGGAGGTACCGATGCCCAACGAACAAGAGAGCCTCTTCGCAGCGGTAGACGCCCTGCTGGAAGAAGCAGCCGCCAAGGACGCGCTCCCGCACCCGGACGAGCGCAAGCGCCTCCGCGAGGCCGCCGGCCTGAGCCAGGACCAGATCGCCAAGGCCCTGTCCGTCCGCCGCGAAACGGTCACCTCCTGGGAGATCGGCCGCACGGCCCCCCGCCCCCCGAAGCGCGCCGCCTACGCCCGCCTCCTCGAAGGCCTGGCCACCCTCCACCCCGTTAACGCCGTTAACGCCGTTAACGCCCCAGCCCACCCCACCCCCGAGGCCAAGCCCACCGAACCCGCCCCGCCCGCCCCCGTCAGCACCGTTGACACCACCCCTCACCCCGCCGCCGAGGCCGAGCCCAACGAACTCACCCCGCCTGCCCCCATTAACGGCGTTAACGCCGCCACTCCCCAGCCCCCCAAGGCGGAGCCCACCCCCACGGCCCCCGTCGACGCCCGCTCCACCGCGCACCCCCACCCGGGGCCTGCGGCGGAGCCCCGGTTTCGGCAAGGGGCGGGTATGGGAACAGCGCCTCCCCCTCACGAGACCCGCAAGCCCGGCCCGACCCGCCGACCCGCCCAACCCCACCCACCCCGCCCGGAGGGCAACGGCCCCTTGGCAGTCCTCGACGGCACCGGCCACGCCTACGCCGCCGCCGGCCTCGTCCTGGACCACCCCACCACCAACCTCCCCGCCCTCATCACCTGGGCGCTCACCGAGGCGGACCTCCGCTCCCCCCGCCTCCACCGCAACGGCCGCGACGGCGACCCCCTCCTCGTCCTCACCGCCCCCGCCGTGGAACAGCTCGGCCTCCCTCCGACCCTGGAAGACCGCCGCGCCCTCCGCCTCCCCGACAACCACCCCACCCTCAAGCAGCTCGCCAAGAGCAAGTGGCAGCTGACCCGTCGCGGCTTCGGGCCCTGGCCCCGCATCTACCGCCCGGCCACCCCCACCACCGGCCGCCAGTGCGTGCAGCTCGCGATCCTCCCCTGGGGCGCCCTCGACCCCCGCGCCTGGGGCGAGGACACCGCCACCCTCCCCGCCCCGGAACTCGCCGAGCTCCTCACGACCTACGCCGCCCGCGTCCTCACCCCCCGCGGCTCCACCGCCGTCACCGGCCTCGAACTCATGACGGCCCTGCGCCCGCCCACCCGCGCCGCCCGCGACGAAGCCACGAACACCTGGGTGTCGGCCCCGGTCCCCGGGTCCCTCACCCGAGCCGTCGACCCCGCTCCCCCGGAAGCCCCCGACGAGCACCCGGTGATCGCCGCCCTCTACCCCCGCTCCCACCAGCGCACCCCGGACCAGGTCCTCGACGAAGAGGCCTACGACTGGATCCGCGACCCGGAGCTCCTCACCGACGCCGAGTGCACCCGCACCCACGCCGTCGGCATCGACGTGAACATGGCCTTCGCCGCAGCGGCCAACCGCCTCCCGGTCGGCCTCGGCCCCGCCACCCACGTCACCGCCCCCCGCTTCGACCCCAAAACCCCCGGCTGCTGGCTCGCGGACCTCTCCACCCTGTCCCTCGACCCCCGCCTGCCCAGCCCCTTCACCCCCCACGGCAAGCCCCCGACCGGCCCCGCCTGGTACGCGACCCCGACCCTCGCCTACGCACAGGAACTCGGCCACGCCGTCCACCCCACCGAGGCCTGGATCCGCGAAGACCACGGCCCGTACCTGGACGCCTGGTACACCCGCCTCCGCGACGCCTACATGGCGACGATGGCGGACCTCGGCGTCACCCCGTCCCTCTCGGAACCCGACTTCCTCACCGCGATGTCCACCCACAAAGAAGGCAACCCACCCACCGCAGCCATCCTCTCCGCCATCAAATCAACGGTGAAGGGCGGCATCGGCAAGCTCCGCGAACGCCCCCAGGGCGCCGCCTACCGCCCCGGCGAGCCCTGGCCCGCCCTCGAACGCCCCACCTGGCGCCCCGACATCCGCGCCGCCGTCATCGCCACGGCCCGCGTCAACATGCACCGCAAGATGCAGAAGCTCGCCACGGCGGCGGGCCTCCACCCCATCGCAGTCCTCTCCGACTGCGCGGTGTACCTCTCCGACGGCCCCAGCCCCCTCGACTTCCTCCCCCACACCCCCGACGGCAAGCCCCTCCCCGGCGGCTTCCGCCTGGGCGTCAGCCCCGGCATGGTCAAGCACGAGGGCACCCAGCCCCTCCTCTGGGCCGTCCAGATGCTCGACGAACACCTCAACCCCGCCCGCCACATCAAGGGCCACGACGCAGCGGCAGACGGCGAGTAACGAAGAATGTCCGACATCTCCGACAGCCTGACCAGGGCCGACGAACAGCACTTCACCCGCCCCATCCCCAAATCCGCGGGCGCCCAGATGCGCTACCTACTCAAACAGCTCAAATCCACAAAAACGGTCGCAGCGACCCTGAACATCTCCCAACGCACGGTCGAGCGCTACGTCAAGAACGAGATCAAGCAGCCCAAACCGGCCCTCGCCTCCCGCCTCGAAGCAGAAGTACGCCGCCGCTGGCAGCCCCTGGTCCGCAAGCGCGCCCGCGACAAGGCGGCCCGCACCACCGGCCTCGTCATCGAGACCCGCGCCCGCTTCGGCTTCACCGCGGCCCCCGGCACCACCGACGACGGCCGCATGCGCCGCATCACGCAGCACCTTCCCCCGGAGTACGCGTCCCGGCTCTTCGCCGCCCAGGAGGCCGGCGCCACCGAGTCCCAACTCCGCCACATCGCGGCCGAAGGCCTCCAGGAGCTCTACTTCAAGGACAACGGCGCCCGCGCGACGAGCCTGCTGGTCGAGTTCACGGACATCGACTACGTCGACTTCGCATTCTGACGACCAAAACGGCCCCAGCACCCCCAGCGCGGCCCCAAAAACCAAAAAGGGTCCCGGGGATACCCCGGGACCCTCGCAAGCCCTCACAGGCCCGCCCAGACGCCCGCATCACCCCACGGCGTGCAACGTCCTGCGGCGCTTCGACTCGGCAGCCTTCTTCGCAGCGGCCTGCGCGGCCCGCTTCTTCCGCTGCTCGGCCAGCTGGTCCTGATACTCCGCCACCGCCTGGTGGTAGCTGGCGACATACCCCCGCGCGTCGAGCCGCTCGTCGGATGCCATCGCGTTCACCGCGGCGACGGCGTCCTCGAACGAGTTGTACCCGGCCAGCATCGGGTTGATCTGGTACACCCCGTTCCTGACCTTTCGCACCAGCTTCGCGAGCTCCAGGCTCCGCAGCGCGGCATTGACACTCGGCCGGCTGAGCTCCAGCAGCCCGCCCACCGTGGCCTGGTCAATGAGGATCCGCCCGCCCGGCTCGCTCAGCGAACGCAGCTTCAGCAGCACACGGTAGGCCGCAGGCGGGAGGTCCAGGTCGGAGAGAAGCCCGTCGGCGTTGACCGCAGCGAATCGCAAGGTGCTCACTGAGCTGTCCCTTCTTCCGTGCGCTTCGCTCGGCTAAGCCGACGCGCAGCGCGCTCTTTGGCCCGTTCGGCCCGCAGTTCCGCGATGGCCTGACGCATGTGATCCAGCGACGGGAAGCGCACCAGATCAGGCAGGCTCGTATCGCTACGAATCTGCGAGATGGTGCTGTGCTGCTCCACCTTCACGAACTCACCCGTCATCTCTGTACCCGGGATGAACTCAGCCACCCGGTAACTGTAGGGCGGGTTGAACTGGTAGACACCCCGCCGCACCTTGAAGACGATCCCATGAGACATGACTGTGTGCAGCGCCTCCGACGTCTTTGTCCGGCTGACGTCCAGGATGGTAGCCATCTCCTCCTGTGTAAGAGGAATCCGGCCCCCCGCTCGTTGGCACGCGATGAGCAGCAGGATCAGCCTCAACGGCAAGGCTTCCCGGAAGTACTGCGCGATCACCAGGAAAAACTCGAGGCTGTCCATCGAAAACGCGTTTGGCTGACTTTGAGTCCCGTAGAACTCCAGCGGCTTGCGCTCTCCGTCCAGCGTGAGCTTCCGACTCGGGTACCGCCGGGCCAGACTGTCCAGATCCTTGACCGGAGCCAGCGGCTGACTCCACGCCGAGATCGCGTCATCAACGGGGAGATCAGGACGCGGCGCGCGCGACGGACTCGGCCGACGGCGCTGTGGCTCTGATGACACGAGGATGCTCTCCACTTCGTTGATCTGCAGCAGAGAGTATGTCAACAAGGGTGACACAAGTGTCACGCTCGTTGACGTTCGGCGTGTCTTATGTAACCCCACAGGTGACATATCTCAGCCACACCCTCCCCGCCGGCCCGGCCCCGCAGGGCCCCCAACCACTCCCCACCCCCCAGCAGTTCGGGGACACATCTCCAGCAAAACGTCAGCCTCCCAGACGTTTTAGCCCGAAAAGCGTCAGTACCATTGACGTTTTGCGCTCGTTCTGTCCCCCTAGCAGCGACACATCCCCCGAGTTATGTCCCTTCTGAGGGGACATAACTTTCCCCCTGTACCCCCCCTGACCTGCGGCAACGCATCTCCGTACCTTCTATAGGCCGTCTCCTGCCGCGCTGCGCGTACTCAACGCCGTCTCCAACCCACCGGAAGCCACAACTTCCTGACGTCCCAACACCCGCGCCCACCCCCGGCCAATCCCCCTCCCCTCCCACCGAAACTGACTGAATCCCGTCTCTATCCACTCTCCACTTTGAATCACTCCCAGCCGC
This sequence comes from Streptomyces sp. NPDC085524, assembly GCF_044541755.1. Taxonomy (NCBI): domain Bacteria; kingdom Bacillati; phylum Actinomycetota; class Actinomycetes; order Kitasatosporales; family Streptomycetaceae; genus Streptomyces; species Streptomyces sp. NPDC085524. The sequence goes on along the minus strand of NZ_JBITTH010000034.1, from coordinate 1,214 downwards.
CGTTAACGGCGTTAACGCCGTTAACGCCAAAACCCCACACTCCGAACCAGACCCCACAGGACAACCCAACCCAGACAAAAAACACCACTCAGCCGCCAGTTACCACCACCCCACCCGCAACCAGGCACAAAGGGCACCCACGAAGTACAGAATTAGCCCGCCTGGATCGAGCCTGCCGATGCCGAGGCAGCGATCCCCACCAAGGATCACTTCCAGGCTGAGCAGCAACCCTCCACCAAGCACAGCAAGCCAGACTCTTCCCGGAACAAAGCTCAGGGACGGGCAGTAGCTCGCGAAGTGACCCTTCACCAAGCGAAGCAAAGCCAGTTCTTACCCAAACCAAGTGCGGGGTCCCACCAAAGACAGACTGTGGGTTCCGAATCTGCCCTCCTCCCGACCCGAAGCGAAGCGGAGCAGGTCTCCGCCAAAGACTGAGCATCAGGGCCGCGAAGCTGCCCTCCGCCGAACGCAGCAAGACCGGTTTTTACCCCAAGCGAAGCTGAGCGGTCCCGGCCAGAGGCCGGCATCGGGTCTCGAAGCGTCCCTCCGCCGAGCGCAGCGAGGCGGATCTCTGCCCAGGCGCGCAGGAGCTAGATCTCCTCTAAAAGCGGGCTAGGGCCTGCAAAGTAAGCCCCCCAGTAGAGGCAAGATCAGTCCACAAAACGAGCCCACGTGAAGCTAGGCCAATGGGTCCCCACCGAAGGCCGGTTGTGGGCTGCGAAGCAACCCGTCCCCGAACATAGCGAGGGGACAGTCTTTGCCCGAAGCCAAGCGGAGGGAATCTCAGCCAAAGGCCCACATAGGGGCACGGAGTCTCGACCGGAGGCCGACATCAGGAGTAAAGCGCCCCTCCGCCGAGCGCAGCGAGGCGGGTCCCTGCCCAGGCGCGCAGCGCCTGGGGTCCTGCTAAAAGCCCGGTCACCCAAGCCTCCGAAGCGAGCCGCCGTTAGGGGCGGAGCGAAGCAGGCCGTTAGGGCGCAGCGAAGCGGAGCCCCGAACCGTCCGAAGCGCAGCGGAGGACTCCGGCCCGAAGGGCCGGCCCTTGGGCCGGCGAAGCCGGGCCCCCCCCGAGCGCAGCGAGGGGGTTCTCTCCTGGGGCGCGCAGCGCCCCAGGAGCCATCCGAAGCGCAGCGGAGGACTCCGGCCCGAAGGGCCGGCCCTTGGGCCGGCGAAGCCGGGCCCCCCCCGAGCGCAGCGAGGGGGTTCTCTCCTGG